>NZ_LZIN01000031.1 GCF_001667375.1 Mycolicibacter sinensis
GGTTCCCGCCGCCGCCGGGCTTCCCGCCGCCGCCTGCCTTCCCGCCGCCGCCGGAGTTCGCGCCGCCGCCTGCCTTCCCGCCGCCGCCGGAGTTCCCGCCACCGGCTGATTTCCCGCCGCCCCCGCCGCCGGCCGAACCGCCGCCGGGCCAGCCGCAGCCGGGCACCGCAACTGTGCCTTAAAGTCGCCCTGGCCAGTGGCTTCGACCCTTTAGAGCTTGCGCAGCCGCAGCCGGTTGATGGAGTGATCGGCGTCCTTGCGCAACACCAGCGTGGCCCGCGGCCGGGTGGGCAGGATGTTCTCGACCAGGTTGGGCCGGTTGATGGAACGCCAGATGTCGCGCGCGGCGGTCACCGCCTGCTGGTCGTTGAGCGCTGCGTAGTGGTGGAAGTGCGACTCCGGGTTGGCGAACGAGGTGGAGCGCATCGCCAGGAAGCGCGAGACGTACCAGTGCTCGATGTCTTCCACCCGGGCGTCGACGTACAGCGAGAAGTCGAACAGGTCCGAGATCATCAGCGTCGGGCCGGTCTGTAAGACGTTGAGGCCCTCGAGGATCAGGATGTCGGGGTGGCGGACCACCTGCTTGGCGCCGGGCACGATGTCATAGCTCAGGTGTGAATACACCGGCGCGCACGCGTACTCGGTACCGGACTTCACCGAGGTGACGAAGCGCATCAGCGCACGACGGTTATAGCTCTCCGGAAACCCTTTGCGGTGCATCAGGTGCCGGCGTTCCAACTCGTGGTTGGGATACAAGAATCCGTCGGTGGTGACCAGGTCCACCCGCGGATGGTGTCCCCAGCGGGCCAGCAGCGCTTGCAGCACGCGGGCCGTCGTCGACTTGCCGACGGCCACGCTGCCGGCCACGCCGATGATGAACGGCACCGGCCGGTCCGGGTTCTGGTCATGCTCACCGAGGAACTCCGCGGTTGCGGCGAACAGCTGCTGACGAGCGGCGACCTGCAGGTGCAGCAGACGCGCGAGCGGCAGATAAACCTCTTCGACCTCCAGCAGGTCGACCTGCTCACCGAGGCCGCGCAGGGCCACGACCTCTTCTTCGGTGAGCGGCATTGGCGTCGACATACGCAGCGCCCGCCATTGACGTCGGTCGAACTCCACATAGGGACTCGGCTCGCTAAGCCGCCGCATGACCGTACAGTCTTGCAGTACCCCCGGCGGTTAGCCTGATCGGGTATGGAGCCCGCCGCATTGACCCGTGAATACCTGCTGCTCGGTCTGCGCTTCGACCGGATCGAGTCAGGTTATGTCGACGCCTTCACCGGTGATCCGGCGCTGCGACGACGTGTCGAGAATGAGCCGATGCCCGAGCCGGCCGCGCTGGCCCGCCGGGCCGAGACGTTGCTCGCGGCGCTGCCGAGTGGTCTGCCGGAGGCGCGCGCCGACTACCTGCGAGTGCACCTGCGGGCGCTGGCGTGTGCGGGGCGCAAGTTCGCCGGGGAAGAGGTCGGCTTCATCGACGAGGTGCGCGACTACTTCGATGTCGACATCGCCAAGGGCGACACCGACCGCTATCGGCAGGCGCATGCCCGGCTCGACGAAGCTTTGGGCGGGACCGGCCCCTTGGCTGACCGGATGGCCGCGTACCGCCGGGCCGAGGAGATTCCGCCGGAACGGCTCGAGGCGGCTATCCACGCGTTCTCCTCGGCGCTGCGCGACCGGGTGCGCGCCCACTTCCGGCTGCCGGAGGCCGAGACCATCACCTACGAGGTCGTCACCGACAAGCCCTGGTCGGGATTCAACTACTACCACGGCGACTATCGCTCCACGGTGGCGGTCAACGCCGATCTCAAGCAGCTGATGTCGAATCTGCCACGGCTGGTGGCCCACGAGTCCTACCCGGGCCATCACACCGAGCACTGCCGCAAGGAAGCCGGGCTGGTCGCGCAACTGGGCCAGGCCGAGCAGACCATTTTTCTGGTCAACACCCCGCAGTGTCTGATGGCCGAGGGCCTGGCCGACCTGGCGCTCTACGCCGCGGTCGGCCCCGGTTGGGGCGGCTGGGCCGCGGAGATCTACGCCGACCTGGGGCTGCGGTTCGACGGCGAGCGGGCCGAGGCGGTCGCCGACGCCGCGGCGGCGCTGGCCGATGTGCGCCAAGACGCGGCGCTGATGCTGCACGACGAGCGCCGCGACGCCGACGAGGTGGCCGACTACCTGCGCCGGTGGCTGCTGGTCTCCGACGATCGCGCGCGCCAAACCCTGCGGTTCCTGTCGTCGCCGCTGTGGCGGGCCTACACCTCGACGTATGTGGAGGGCTACCGGCTGCTGCGCTCCTGGCTGGACGCCGCCCCGGACGGGGTGAACCTCACCGAGCGGTTCGGTCGGCTGCTCGACGAGCCGCTGATCCCGTCGTCGCTACGGGCCGAGCTGGCTCTATAGACTGGCCCGCGTGACTGCGATGCCCAAATCCCGCCCCGCCTCCGCTGTGTTGTCGGCCCCGTTGCGCGAGCTCGACCCCGATATCGCCGAGCTGCTCGGTAAGGAGTTGGGGCGCCAGCGCGACACCCTGGAGATGATCGCGTCGGAGAACTTCGTGCCGCGTGCGGTGCTGCAGGCCCACGGCAGCGTCCTGACCAACAAATACGCCGAGGGCCTGCCCGGCCGGCGCTACTACGGCGGCTGTGAGCACGTCGACGTGGTGGAGAACATTGCCCGCGACCGCGCCAAAGAACTGTTCGGCGCTGAGTTCGCCAATGTGCAGCCGCACTCGGGCGCCCAGGCGAACGCCGCGGTGCTGCAGGCGCTGATGGAGCCCGGTGAGCGGCTGCTAGGCCTGGACCTGGCCAACGGCGGGCACCTGACCCATGGGATGCGGCTGAACTTCTCCGGCAAGCTCTACGACAACGCCTTCTACGGCGTCGACCCGGTCACCCACCGCGTCGACATGGACGTTGTTCGCGCGCAGGCGCTGGAGTTCAAGCCGAAGGTGATCATCGCCGGCTGGTCGGCCTACCCGCGGATCCTGGACTTTGAAGCCTTCCGCTCGATCGCCGACGAGGTGGACGCGACGCTGTGGGTGGACATGGCGCACTTCGCCGGGCTGGTGGCCGCCGGACTGCACCCATCGCCAGTACCGCACGCGCAGGTGGTGTCCACCACCGTGCACAAGACCCTCGGCGGCCCGCGCTCCGGTCTGATCGTCGGCAAGAAGGAATTCGCCAAGCAGATCAACTCGGCGGTCTTCCCCGGTCAGCAGGGCGGCCCGCTGATGCACGTGATCGCCGCCAAGGCCGTCGCGCTCAAGATCGCCGGCACCGCCGAGTTCGCCGAGCGGCAGCAGCGGGTGCTCTCGGGCGCCAGGATCATCGCCGAACGCCTGCTGGCCGCCGACGTCGCCAAGGCCGGTGTGTCGGTGGTCAGTGGCGGCACCGACGTGCATCTGGTGCTCGTCGACCTGCGGGACTCGCCACTGGACGGCCAGATGGCCGAGGATCTGCTGCACGAGGTGGGCATCACGGTCAACCGCAACGCCGTGCCCAATGACCCGCGGCCGCCGATGGTGACCTCCGGGCTACGGGTGGGCACTCCGGCGCTGGCAGCCCGCGGCTTCGGCGACGCCGAGTTCACCGAGGTCGCCGATGTCATCGCCACCGCGCTGGCGGCCGGCTCGGCCGCCGACGTGCCGGCCTTGCGGGCCCGGGTCGCCAAGCTGACACAGGACTTCCCGCTCTATGACGGCCTGGAGGACTGGAAGCTCGCCTGACCGGGCGCTGGGGGCACCTCCCGCTTGCGGGGGACGGGTCGCCCGCGGATGAAACGCCGCCCCGGGTTGACAAGATAGTGTGAATTCGGGTTACAGTTACTTTCATGGCTCAACGTCCTGTTGCTAATGCGCTGATTCGCGAGCTGGAACCGGTGGTCGCCGCGAACATGGTCCGTCACATCGACACGGTCGACCCGTGGTACGCCCACGACTTCGTGCCGTTCGAACAGGGTAAGAACTTCGCCTTCCTCGGCGGCACCGACTGGGACCCGTCGCAGGTCAGCTTGCCCAAGGCGATCACCGACGCGTGCGAGATCCTGCTCATCGAGAAGGACAGCCTGGCCGGCTACCACCGCGAACTGGTCGAGCACTTCATCCTCGAGGACAAGTGGGCGCGCTGGATCGGCCGGTGGACCGCCGAAGAGCACCTGCACGCCATCGCACTGCGCGAATACCTGATGGTGACCCGGGAGATCGACCCGAACGAAAACGAGCGTGTTCGCATGGAGCACGTGCAGAAGGGCTATCGGGCCGACCATTACAGCCAGGTCGAGACGCTGGTGTTCATGGCCTTCTACGAGCGCGCGTGCGCCGAGTTCTGCCGCAATCTGGCCGACAAGACCGACGAGCCGGTGCTCAAAGGTCTGATCAGCCGCATCGCCGGGGACGAGGAACGCCACGAGGAGTTCTTCGCCAACCTGATCGCGCACTGCCTGGACTACGTGCCCGAGGAGACGGTGGCCGCCATCGCCGCTCGGGCCGCCGAGCTGAAGATCGTCGGCGCCGACATCGACGCCTACGCCGATCGGCAGGCCGGAATCGCCGAAGCCGGCATTTTCGGGCCCGACCAGTTGCGCCGGGTGATCTCCGACCGGATCAGCGCCTGGGGCTTGGCCGCCCACCCCGATCTGAAGGCCTTCGCCATCAGCTGATCAGCTCCGGCGCGCCTGCCCGGCGGGCGCCCGCCGACGGGGGTACCGTCGCAAGCGATGGCTAGCCACACGCTCTGCTGTCTAGGCGGCACCACCGGTCATGAACTCGACAGGACCGGCCCTGGTCCTGGGGCCGCTTCACCCCGTCGAATTGCTCGCGCGGGGTCGCGCGGGCCCTCACCCGCTGGAGCGCTCAGTGCCTGAAATCCGGACGTACGTGCTCGACACCTCCGTGCTGCTGTCGGACCCGTGGGCTTGCACCCGGTTCGCCGAGCACGAGGTCGTCGTCCCGCTGGTGGTGATCAGCGAGCTGGAGGCCAAACGCCACCATCACGAGCTCGGCTGGTTCGCCCGCCAGGCGCTGCGCCTCTTCGACGATATGCGATTGGAGCACGGTCGTCTTGATCAGCCGATTCCCGTTGGTACCCAAGGCGGTCGGCTGCATGTCGAGCTCAACCACAGCGACCCTTCGGTGTTGCCCTCGGGGTTTCGCACCGCGGACAATGACTCCCGGATCTTGACCTGCGCCGCCAACCTCGCCGCCGAGGGGCGACGAGTCACGTTGGTGAGCAAGGACATTCCGTTGCGGGTCAAGGCCGCTGCGGTGGGTCTGGCGGCCGACGAATACCACGCCCAGGATGTCATCGTCTCCGGCTGGACCGGGATGGACGAAGTCGAGGCGGCCGTCGATGACATCGACGCCCTGTTCGACGAGGGCGAGATCGACCTGGCCTCCGCACGGGATCTGCCGTGCCACACCGGGGTTCGCCTGCTCGGCGGTAGCTCGCACGCGCTGGGCCGGGTCAACGCGGCCAAGCGGGTGCAGCTGGTCCGAGGTGACCGGGAGGCCTTCGGGCTGCGCGGTCGTTCCGCCGAGCAGCGAGTGGCGCTGGACCTGCTGCTCGACGAATCAATCGGCATCGTCTCACTCGGCGGCAAGGCCGGCACCGGCAAGTCGGCGCTGGCGCTGTGCGCCGGTCTGGAAGCCGTTCTCGAGCGGCGCACGCAGCGCAAGGTGGTGGTGTTCCGGCCGCTCTACGCCGTCGGCGGCCAGGAACTCGGTTATCTGCCGGGCAGTGAGAACGAGAAGATGGGCCCGTGGGCCCAGGCCGTGTTCGACACCCTGGAGGGCCTGGCCAGCCCGGCGGTGCTCGAGGAAGTGCTCTCGCGCGGCATGCTCGAGGTGCTGCCGCTGACCCACATCCGGGGCCGGTCGCTGCACGACTCGTTCGTGATCGTCGACGAGGCCCAGTCGCTGGAGCGCAACGTGTTGCTGACGGTGCTGTCGCGGTTGGGCACCGGTTCGCGGGTGGTGCTCACCCACGACGTCGCCCAGCGCGACAACCTGCGGGTCGGCCGGCACGACGGTATCGCCGCGGTGATCGAAAAGCTCAAGGGTCACCCGCTGTTCGCCCACATCACGCTGCTGCGCAGTGAGCGTTCGCCGATCGCCGCGCTGGTCACCGAGATGCTCGAGGAGATCAGCGGCCCCGACCTGCGCTGAGCCCCCGGTAGGCTGCCCGCGTGCAGTGTCTGCGAGTGCTTGCCGGTCTGATCGCTCTTGCGGTGGTGGGGGCGTGTGCCGCCCCGGCCCACCACGCTGCCGCCGGCCCGGTGGACTGCGCGGTGGTCAAGTGTGTGGCGCTGACCTTCGACGACGGGCCGTCGCCGTACACCGACCGGCTGTTGGGGATCTTGAACGATGCCGGCGCGCGCGCCACGTTCTTCCTGATCGGCAACAAGGTGGCGGCCGATCCGGCGGGGGCCAAGCGGATCGCCGACGCCGGGATGGAGATCGGCAGCCACACCTGGGAACACCCGAATATGACGACGATCCCGTCGGTGGACGTGCCCGCCCAGTTCAGCCGGGCCAACGACGCGATCCACTCGGCCACCGGTTCCACCCCGACGCTGTGGCGCCCGCCCGGCGGGCTCACCGATGACGCGGTGAATGCCCAGGCCGCCACGTTCGGGTTAGCCGGAATCCTCTGGGACGTCATCCCGTTCGACTGGATCAACGACGCCGATACCGATGCCACCCGCTACATGTTGATGACTCAGATCAAGCCCGGGTCGGTGGTGTTGTTCCACGACACCTACTCGTCCACGGTGGATCTGGTCTACCAGTTCCTGCCGGTGCTCAAAGCCAATGGCTACCACGTGGTTACGGTCAGCCAGCTGCTCGGCCCGCGCGCTCCGGGCAGCGTGTACGGCAGCCGGGAGAACGGCCCACCGGTCCACGACCTGCATGACATTCCGCCCGCGGACATCCC
Organism: Mycolicibacter sinensis; assembly: GCF_001667375.1. Lineage (GTDB taxonomy): Bacteria > Actinomycetota > Actinomycetes > Mycobacteriales > Mycobacteriaceae > Mycobacterium > Mycobacterium sinense_A. The sequence goes on from NZ_LZIN01000031.1 coordinate 6,930, forward strand.
AGGACTGCCGGCGACGCCGTCGCCGCCGCCGATGCCGAATTTTCCGATCACCGACATTGCCGGGGCGAATTCCGGCGGGCCCAACAACGGCGCGTGAGCGCGACGCTACTACCCGGCTGAGGACGCGAGTGATATCAGCGCGTTGTCGTACTCCTGTCTTTCGGGCAGTACCGGAGCGCTAAGGGCGCGAAACCGCGCCACCAGTAGCTCAGCCAGTTTCTGGAGCTTGATGTTCGTTCGCTGGGAAAGCCAGCGCAACAACTCGAACGAAGCGGTGTCTTCGAGTCCATAGACGACGGCGAGCATGCCTTTGGCCTGCTCGATCACGGCTCGCCGGTCCACGATGGTGTCCACACCTTCGGAAATGCGGTCCTGGTAGGCCGCCTCGGAGGGGCTGACATCGATGTAGAAACCCTCGGTGCCGATCACCGCGCCCTGGTCGTCACGTATCGGGTTGCCGACCACGGTGATCTGGTGGGTGCGGCCTGCCGTGTCAATCATGCGGTGACGGGTGCTGAAGGCAGCCCGCGTGCGGCGGGAGTCCTCCAGTGCGCCATGGACCTGATCGACATCGTCGGGGTGCTTGTGCGCCAACACCTGCGCTGTGGTGGGGTTCGGCATCTCGCCGGGCGCGTAGCCGTGCATCTGCTGCACTTCCGGTGACCATTCCCAGCGCTCTTGGTCGATGAAGAACCGAAATCGGCCGACGGTCTGCGCTTGGCCGCCCGTGAGTGCCTGGTCGAGTTCGCGGGCCCTTTCCGCTCCGCCAATAGTATCCGGCTTCATAAGACGAAGAATAATTCCCGGCCGCCCACGGGGGCGACAAATTGTGGCCGTCACAACCGTTACGCGCCGGGGTTATTGACACTTTGACACAAAAAACTATTCTTTGTGTCAGGCGAGCGGAGGAGGCCCCAGATGACGGCAGTGACCAGCAACGTCACCAGCATTGCCCGGGCCGCTCGGGTTCGGCCCGCGGTGATGGCCCAGTTCCGCAGGCACTCCGGCAGCGTGCTGTCGGGCCTGTTCGGCGCCGCCGCCTTTGACGAGGTGGCCTTGGTTCCGGTGGCCGCCGCGGTCGACAAGACCGGGCGGTTCGAAAGCAACTTCACCGACCGTGCCATACGCAGCGGATTCTCTGCGCTGCTTGCCATCTGGGGAGACGCCGAGGACCGTGCAGCCGAAGGTGAACGCCTCAAGCGGCTGCACCGCGATGTGCACGGCCAGGGCAAGGGGGACTTCGCCGACGTGCGCTACAGCGCGCTGAACCCACGGCTGTGGAACTGGATTGCCGTCAGCGGCATGTTCGTGACCCTCAATTCGTTCACTCCGGTCACCGGCATCAAATGGAATGACGCCGAACGGGAAGCGGCCTACCAGCAGCTGGTCGAGGCGTTCAGCGCCTTTGAGCTGCCCGGCAAGTCCGGCAAGTTTCCCGCCACCTATGCCGTGGCGGCCGCCTACTACGACGAGATGGTGCGGACGGACCTGGCGGCCAACCCGTTCTTGGACCGGGTCACTGCCGGCCTGGGCAAGCTGCCGCTGCCGTCGGCGCTGCCCGCCCCGGTACGGGCCGCGGCTGGTCCACTGTGGTCGGTCGTCAGCGCAGGGGCCGGCCGCGTGGTCAAGATCTGCTCATTCGGAATCATGCATCCCGCGGTTCGGGAGCTGACCGGGTTCCGCTGGCAGCCGCACCACGACGTCGAATTCAACTTCTACACCCAGCTGCTGCAGATGGCATGGCGGGTCTTGCCCGATCGCGTCGTACTGGTGCCGCTGGCCTACAACCGTCTGCAGTACGAGAAGTTGGTGAAGGTGCACCGCTCTGTCGCGCTGGAATCCTTTGCGCCCCGCGGCTGTCCGATGGGATGACACACTGGTGCCGATGACATCGCGACGCAGTACCGCGAGCCCAGCCGAGCAAGAGGCGGCCATCCTCAAAGCGGCCGCCGAAGAAGTCGGGTTGGTCGGGGTGGCCCGCGCCAGCCTTGATGTCATCGCCCGCCAGGCGGGGGTCAGCCGCAGTACCTTGTACCGGCGGTTCCCGACTCGGGACGCACTGATCACCGAGCTCGGGCGCCGGGCCTTCGACAATGCGATGGTTCAGCTGCGTACCGTCGCGGTGGACTCCGGGCCGAAAAACGCGGCTGTTGCGGCGTTTCGAGCGGGGTTGCGGCTACTCACCACCGATCCGGTGGTGCGAAAGCTGCTCCGGCTTGACGCCGGTGCACCGATGATGGCCGGGATGTACCAGGAGGCCGAAGCATTTCTGGAAAGCGCGTCGAGCGCGATGGCCAAGGCGCTACGCGCAGCCGGGGCCCAGATGCCCGAAGCGGACCTGGTGGCTGCCGCCGAATTGCATGTGCGACTGGCTGCTTCGATCGCCCAGGTGTCGACGTCTGTGCTCGACCCGGGTGACGATGAGGCGGTCAGCGCGTATGCGAAAAAGTATCTGGCGCCGCTGGTCTGGTAGGCGCTGGAGCGGAACCGAGGAAGATCACGACGGCGGCCGAAGCCAGCGAGAATGCCCCGACCACCCACAGTGCGGCGTGGGTATCGCCGGTCAGATCCGTCAGCCAGCCCGTGACGTAGGGCCCGCCGAAGCCGCTCAGGTTGCCCAGGGAATTGATCAAGGCGATCCCGCCGGCCGCCGCCGTGCCCGTGAGGAACGTCGACGGCAGCGCCCAAAAGACCGGCATGGCGCACATGATCGAGCACGTCGACAACGTGATCGCGACCATCGCCAGGTACGGGTTGGCCATGTACAGCGCCGCCGGGATGCTCACGCCCCCGACGATCGCGGGAATCGCCACATGCCAGACGCGTTCTCCCGTCCGGTCGGCGTGGCGTGCCCAGGGCGCCATCACCGCCGCCGCGACGGCCCAGGGGATGGCGGTCACGATGCCGCTCCCGAGGATGCTCAGCTGCGTTCCGTACTGCTGGGCAAATCCGGTGACGATCGTCGGCAGGAAGAACCCGACGGCGTAGAGCCCGTAGACGACCCCGAAATAGACGAACGCCAGCGCCAGCATCCGGGGATGGCTCAGTGCCTTCTTGAGCGGCCAATGCCGACCGGCCTCGGCCTCGGCCCGCTCACTCGCCAGGGTTTCCTCCAGCCACTGCCTCTCATCGACGGACAGCCAGCGTGCCTGCGCCGGCCGGTCGGTCAGATAGAACCAGCACGCGAACGCGAGCACGATCGCGGGCAGTCCCTCGACCAAGAACATGACACGCCATCCGGCAAGACCGAAAATGCCCTGACCCCAGTCGATGACCAGTGACGACAAGGTGGAGCCGACCGCCGTCGACACCGGTACCGCCACCATGAACAGCGAGATCGCCCGGGACCGCTGCTTTGCGGGGAACCAGAACGTGAGATAGAGGATGATCCCCGGGAAGAATCCGGCCTCGGCCACTCCCAGCAGGAACCGCAGCACCACAAGCGTCGGTGCGTTGGGCACGAAAGCGATTGCGGTGCTGACGATTCCCCAGGTCAGCATGATCCGGGCCAGCCAGCGCCGGCCGCCGAACCGATGCAGCGCGATGTTGCTGGGAATCTCCAGGAACAAATAGCCGAAAAAGAAGATCCCCGAGGCGAAACCGAACATCGTCGCGGTCATTCCGAGTTCGTCGTTCATGCCGTTGGGCCCGGCGAACCCGATATTGACACGGTCGAGGTAGTTGACGAAGTACAGCAGCCCCAGGAAGGGGAGCAGTCGACGGGTGACCTTCGCCGTCGCCGACGTGGCCGCTGCGGGCGCGGCGTGATCGGCGGTCATCAGCTTGCTTAGGCGTCCTTCACCTTGGCCATCGCCAGCACGTCGAGGCGGCGGTCCAGCTCGGCCTCTGAGAGCTTGTCGCCGATCAAGCCGCGGTCGATCACCGTCTGGCGAATCGTCTTGCGCTCCTTGAGAGCCTGCTTGGCTACCGCGGCGGCCTCCTCGTAGCCGATCGCGGAGTTCAGCGGTGTCACGATCGACGGGCTGGACTCGGCGAGCTCGCGCAGGTGCTCCTCATTGGCGACCAGTCCGACGATGCAGCGCTCGGCGAACAGCCGCGAGACGTTGGTCAGCAGCTTGAAGGACTCCAGCGTGTTGCGGGCCATCATCGGGATGTAGACGTTGAGCTCGAAGGCGCCGTTGCCGCCGCCCCAGGCGATCGCCGCGTCGTTGCCGATCACCTGCGCCGCCACCTGGGTGACCGCCTCGGGCAGAACGGGATTCACCTTGCCCGGCATGATCGAGCTGCCTGGCTGCAGGTCGGGAAGTTGAATCTCGGCCAGCCCGGTCAGCGGACCCGAGCCCATCCAGCGGATGTCGTTGGCGATCTTGGTCAGCGACACCGCGATGGTGCGCAGCGCCCCGGACGCCTCGACCAGACCGTCACGCGCCGCCTGGGCTTCGAAGGAGTTAGCCGCGGTACGCAACTCGGTGATCCCGGTCTCGGCGACCAGTACCTCGACCACCTTGGCCCCGAAGCCTTCCGGAGCGTTCAGTCCGGTGCCGACGGCGGTGCCGCCGATCGCCAACTCGCCCAGGCGGGGCAGCGTCGACTGCACCCGCTCGATGCCGGCGGCGATCTGGCGGGCGTAGCCGGAGAACTCCTGGCCCAGCGTCACCGGAACGGCGTCCATCAGGTGCGTGCGGCCCGACTTCACCACGGTGCGCCATTCTGTCGCCTTGGCGTCCAGCGCGTCGTGCAGCACCAGCAGTGCCGGAACCAGGTGGCGCACCGCGGCTTCGGTGGCCGCGATGTGGGTGGCGGTCGGGAAGGTGTCGTTGGACGACTGCGACATGTTCACGTCGTCGTTGGGGTGCACCGTCACCCCGTTGGCGGCAGCGATCGACGCGATCACCTCGTTGGTGTTCATGTTCGAGCTGGTACCCGAACCGGTCTGGAACACATCGATGGGGAACTGGTCGTCGTGCTTACCGTCGGCGATCTCAGCGGCGGCAGCCTTGATGGCGTCGGCTTTCTCGCGCGCCAGCAGGCCCAAATCGGCGTTCACCTGCGCGCACGCGCCCTTCAGCAGGCCGAGCGCCCGGATCTGGGTGCGCTCCAGGCCGCGACCGGAGATCGGGAAGTTCTCCACCGCCCGCTGGGTCTGCGCGCGCCACAGCGCATTCACCGGCACCCGGACCTCGCCCATGGTGTCGTGTTCGATGCGGTATTCGGTGTCGCTCATAGGTTTTTCGTCCTCGCTTGACGTCGTCAGGGCAGGGGGTAGGCGGCGTGTGCGTCGCCGGTGAAGTCGACCGCCGAATACTCGTTGAGCTTCGACAGCCGGTGATATGCCTCGATCATCCGGACGGTGCCGGACTTCGAGCGCATCACGATCGATTGCGTGGTGCAGCCGCCGGGGTAGTAGCGCACCCCCTTGAGCAGGTCGCCGTCGGTGACCCCGGTGGCGCAGAAGAACACGTTGTCGCCGGAGACCAGATGCTCGGTGGTCAGCACCTCGCCCAGGTCGTAGCCGGCGTCCAGGGCCTTCTGCCGCTCGGCGTCGTCGGTGGGCGCCAGTTGGGCCTGGATCTCACCGCCCATGCAGCGGATCGCCGCGGCGGCGATGATGCCCTCCGGGGTGCCGCCGATCCCGGCCAGCATGTCGGTGCCCGAGTCGGGCCGGCACGCCGCGATCGCGCCGGCCACGTCGCCGTCGGTGATCAGCCGGATGCGCGCGCCGGCGGCCCGCACGTCGTGGATGAGCTGCGCGTGCCGCGGCCGGTCCAGAATGCACACCGTCATGTCGCGCGGCGACAGGCCCTTGACCTTGGCGACCGCCTTGATGTTCTCGGCGATCGGCTTGGTGATGTCCAGGACGTCGGCGGCCTCGGGGCCGACCGCGATCTTGTTCATGTAGAACACCGCCGACGGGTCGAACATCGCGCCGCGTTCGGCCACCGCCAGCACCGAGATGGCGTTGGGCATGCCCTTGCTCATCAAGGTGGTGCCGTCGATCGGGTCGACGGCGAAGTCGCAGTCGGGTCCGTCGCCGTTGCCGACTTCCTCCCCGTTGTAGAGCATCGGCGCGTGGTCCTTCTCGCCCTCGCCGATCACCACCACGCCGCGCATCGACACCGAGTTCACCAGTTCGCGCATCGCGTCGACGGCCGCGCCGTCCCCGCCCTCCTTGTCGCCGCGGCCGACCCACCGGCCGGCGGCCATGGCGCCGGCCTCGGTCACCCGCACCAGCTCCAAGGCCAGGTTGCGGTCTGGGGGTTCACGGCGTGGAGGTGCGGTCATGGTTGCTAATTGTCCCAGAACCGGATCAGCCCCACTGAGCTGGGATACTGGCTTCCGTGAGTACTGAGCCTCAACCGGCGCCCAAGCCCGCCAAACCACGCCTGCTGCAGGACGGCCGCGACATGTTCTGGTCGATCGCGCCGCTGGTCCTGGCCTGCATCGTGCTGGCCGGGGTGGCCGGGACGTGCTCGTTTCATCCCGGCGGCATGTCGTCGGGGCCGGTGCCCTCCTACGACGCCGTCGCCGCGCTGAACGCCGATGCGCAGACGCTCGGGTTTCCCATCCGGTTGCCGGCGCTGCCGGAAGGCTGGCAACCCAACTCCGGCAGTCGGGGCAGCATCACCGACGGGCGCACCGACGCGAAAGGCCAGCGGCTGCGCGCGGTCACCTCGAGAGTCGGCTACATCACCCCGACCGGGATGTACGTCAGCCTGACCCAGAGCAACGCCGACGAGACCGCGCTGGTCACCGCGATCCGCCCCGGACTGCATGCCACCGGCAGCGAGGACGTCGATGGCACCAGCTGGGTGGTCTACCGGGGCGAGGGCGAGCCGGTGTGGACCACCCGGTTGACCTCGACGGGCGGCCCGGCACAGCTGGCGATCACCGGTGCGGCCGCTGCCGAGCAGTTCCGCGTTCTGGCGGCGGCCGTGCAAACGCAGGCGCCGCTACCGACGACCCGGTAGCGGGAGGCGCCACCGTCGGGGTTTTGGCTTTTCATCTTCGGTCTGCAGCTCCACGCCGTGATACACCGCCAGGTAGACGTCGATGGTGGTGACGATGATGATCATCACCACCGGGCCGATCACGATGCCCCAGAAGCCGAACATGGCGATCCCGGCGAAAACCGCCAGCAGCATCAATGCCGAGTTGAGCCGGGCGTCGCGCGGCACCAGGATCGGCCGCAGGACGTTGTCGATGTTGGTGACGACGATCAGGTGGAACGCCACCACGAACACCCCGCCGACGACGTTGCCGAACAGCGCCATGCCCACGCCGAACGGGATGGTGACGATGCCCCCGCCGAGCGGGATCACCGACAACGCCGTCAGCAGGATCGCGAAGATGAAGAACGCCTGGTGGAACCCGCCGATGTAGATCGAGGCGGCCCCGGCCACCCCTTGGCAGAACGCGATGACGAACTGCCCGCCGACGGTGCCCCGCACCATCGAGCCCATCTTGGCCAGGTACAGATCGGTGACGTCGGCACCGAGCGGGTTGAGCTGGCGGATCAGAGTCTGCAGTTCCTCGCGGTGGGTCAACAGCGCCAGAAACACGTACAAGAAGATGATCGCCGCGGTGATCGCTCCGACGAAACCTCCAACGGCGCCCTGCAGGACGTGCAGCAGCATCTGCCCGCCCTTTTGTGCGACATCCACCATCGCCTCTCGCAGCGTGTCCATGCTCACCTGGGCGTGCACGAACGGAATCCGCTCCAGCAGGCCGTTGACGAACTTGAGCACCTTGTCGCCGAGGGCGTTGGGATCGGTGGCCTGCACCCACTCCGCCACCTCGCCGGCGGTGCGGGTGATCTGCATGACGGCCAGAAAGATCGTCAGGCTGACCGGGACGATGACGGCGACCAGCGCGGCCAGCAGCGTGCCGGTGGCCGCCAGGCCGGTCGGCAGCCGTCGGCCCAGGGCCCGGAACAGCGGGGTGAACAGGTAGGCGCCCACCGCGGCCACCACGATCAGCACGAAAAAGGTGCGCAGGAAGTACGCCCCGAACAGCAGTGCGATAACGGTGAAGACCGCAAGGGCACGCCGCTGAGTAGGGGAGAAGTCGGAGTTCACGGGCGCGGGTCGTCCCACTTGTCGGCGATGGCCCGCCACGGGTCGGCGAACTTCTTGCCGGTGCCGAAGTAGGGCGCGCGCCAGCGCAGGACGACGTGAGCCAAGGGGGCAACCACCCTGAGCAGGTAGCGCTGTGGGCCGGCCTTCGCCGTCGTCTCCGCCAACATCTGGGGCCAGGAGTGGTGCTGGAAGCCCAGCGCCTCCTGGGCGCGACCGGTGTCCATCCAGTCGGTGTTGAACCAGTCCTCGTCGCTGTCGGGGTTGCCGGGCAAGCCGGCGGGGATCCCGTTGACCAACCCCATCGCTGCGGCCATCGCCGGCGCGATGTCGCCTTGCCGCCGGCGGTGGGTGTCGTCGCCGCCGATCAGCAAGGTCTCGCCGACCACGGGTGCGGTGGTGGCCGCGACGAACGCCGCGGCGACGTCACGCACGTCCACGGTTTGCAGCCTGCCGTCGGTCGGCAGTAACTGCTCGAAATACAGGTTGTCGAGGTTGATGCTGGAGCCCAGGTCGACGGCGAGCACTCCGCCGAGTCGCAGGATCACCCAGTCCAGCGTGGAATCACGGACCCGTTGTTCGGCTTGCACTTTGTGGTCGCCGTAGATGTCGGCGGGATTGGTCGGGGTGTCGGCGGTCAGCACGCCGGAGACGGTGTGCGGGTTGCGGGAGCCGTACACCGCGATGCTGGAAGCCTGCACGAAGCGCGGCGGGTCGGGCTGTTGGGCCGCCGCGGCAAGCAGGTGCCCGGTCGCCTCGACGTTGACCTGGTAGGCGAGCTTGCGGCGCGAATAGATCAGCGGTGGGATCACCGCGGCCAGATGGATGATCGCGGCGGGTTCAACGGTGGCGACGAGCTCATCGACCGCCGCGGCGTCAGTGAGGTCGGCGTATCGCACCGTTACCGATTTCGGCAGTGTCGCCGCCGCTTTGCGATTGGCCGGGATGTCGAGATCCGTTGCGACAACGCTTCGGCCGTCCGCGGCCAACTGCCGCACCACTGCCGAACCGACCAGACCGAATGCGCCGGTCACCAACACCGTGCCCACGATCACCTCCTCAATCAGTGCGATCTTTCCGTGAAAGCCAGGCCTGCGACAGCCGTTCGGAACAAACTGGCCCCATGGCCCTGGCCGTCTGCCTGCTGTTCGACCGGCGATCCGAGCGGGCGCTGCGAGCCCTATGGGACCGTATCGAAAGCCACGGTGTGCCCAGCCTGCGATCGCATACCCACCGCCGGCATGTTCCGCACCTCTCGTACGCCGTGCTGCGCAGCTGGGACCGCGACGCGGTGGCAGCGGCGCTGGCCGGGCTGGATGACGGTGCCCCGGTGGAACTCAGCTTCGATGGCCTGGGGCTGTTCCGTCATGGGCGGGCCTGGCTGCTCGCCGGGGTCAGCGCCGATGTTGTGGCGCGCCAACAGCGCTTCGTCGAGGTTGTCACGAGCACCGGTGCCGAGCTGCACAAGCACTATCGGCCCGGCGTGTGGCTGCCGCACTGCTCGCTGGCCCCGCGGGCCAGGCTGGATCAGCTGCAGCTGGTGGCCGCGGAGGTGTTCGACGTGGTGCCGTTCCAGGCCCGACTGGATCACGCGGCACTGGTCAACAGTGCGACCGGTGAGGTGTCCCCGCTGTTGTCGCTGCCGTGACGACGATTATTCCGGATGCGGCTCGGCGACCACCGTCGCCAGGTGTGGATGCGCTTCGGCCTTGACCCGCTGGAACAACTCGCAGTAATAGGGCAGGCAGTCGACCATCGCCTGCGCGGTGGTGAACAGCGGTTGATAGCCGAGATCACGGCGGGCCTTGTCGATCGAGAAGTAATTGTTGAGGTAAAGCCGTTCCACCGCACCGGGTTCCAGCAGTGGCTGGGGCAGCCCGAACCGGAAGTGCAGCCACTGCCAGGCGACCATCACGTCGCGTACCATCCGGCCGGAAACCCTGAATCGGGGCCAGTGCTGGCCGCACGCTTCGATGACCGGGCGGGCGAACTCGAACATGTTGATCGGTTCGCCGTCGTTGACGAAATAGGCCTGTCCGGGTGCCGTTCCACCCGGCACCAGGTGCTCGGCGGCCAGGATGAAACCGTGAATCAGGTTGTGCACGTAGGAGTTGTCCAGCTTGGCGCGTTTGCTGCCGATCAGGACTCTGACGTGTCCGGCGACCACGCTCTCGAACAGCTTGCGGAACATGGTCTGGTCGCCGTTGCCCCAGATTCCCGACGGGCGGATTGAACAGGTCAGCATGTCGCCGACACCGTTCTCCTCCAGCACGAACTTCTCGGCGACCACCTTCGTCTCGGTGTAGAGATCGTTGTATTTGGTGGTGTACGCCATGGTTTCGTTACCACCCGAGATGGCCTTACCACCCATCACCACGCTGTTGGATGCGGTGTAGACGAAGCGCTTCACCCCGGCCCGCTGTGCGGCCTGGACCAGATTCTTGGTGCCGTCGACGTTGACCGCGAAGCTGCGCCGCCGGATCTCGTCGGTGACTTTCGCGCCACCCTGCAGATCGATGATCGCGGCGGTGTGAAACACGGTGTCGATGTTGGCGACCGCGGCGGCCACCGAGGCCGGGTCGCAGATGTCGCCTTCCACCACCTGCAGGTTGCGGTGCGGGGCCAGCGGCGACGGCGCCCGGTCGAACGAGCGCACCTGATAGCCGCGGTCGACCAGCGTCTTGACGAAATTGGTCCCGACGAAGCCGGAGCCCCCGGTGACCAGTACCCGGCCGAGTTCGGTTGTCAGTGCGGGATCACCCATCGGGCGAGCATAACGGAAACGTGTTTCAGTTCCCCGGGCTTGTCGCGGGGCGGTCAACCCCGGTCGGCATCCTCGGATTCGGAGGCCAGCGCGTCCTGTACTCGCTGGCGCGCGCCGGCCAGGTGCTCCTCACACCGCTTAGCCAGCTGTTCTCCTCTTTCCCAGAGGCGCAGGGAAGCGTCGAGGTCCAGCCCGCCCTGCTCCAGTCGCTGCACCACCTCGATCAGCTCGTCGCGGCACTGCTCGTACCCGAGGTCACTAACGGGACTCATCGGCTCGGGTTGCTCAGTTGCCATCGGTATGTCCTTCGCTGGTAGCGGCAATCGCTCCGTCGGCCACCCGGATCCGCAAGGGGGTGCCCGCCGGTGCGTCCTGCACTGACCGCAGCACGTGCGCCGGCCTATCGGTGCTCACCGTCTGGACGACCGCGTAGCCGCGGGCCAGGGTGGCGGCCGGGCCCAGGGTAGCCAGCCGGGCCGAGAGGTGCCCGACCCGTTCGCTCTGCACGGTGATCAGCCGGACAATGTCGCGGCGCACGGCAGCCACGGCGCGTCCCACCTCCTCGGTGCGCTCGGTCAGCGCGCGCATCGGGTCGGCCAATACCGGGCGGCTGCGTAGCTGGGCCAGCACACGTTCCTCGCGCACCACCCAGTTGCGCACCGCCTGGGCGCTGCGCCGGCGCAGGTCGTCGACCAGCGCCTGCTCGGCAGCGGCGTCCGGGACTATCTTCTTCGCCGCGTCGGTGGGAGTGGCGGCCCGCAGGTCGGCGACCAGATCGCACAGCGGGTTGTCGGGTTCGTGACCGACCGCGCTCACCACCGGGGTGCGGCACACCGCGATCGCTCGGCACAACGTCTCGTCGGAGAACGGCAACAGATCCTCCACGCTGCCGCCGCCTCGGGCCAGCACGATCACATCCACCGCCGGGTCGGCGTCCAGGTCGCGCAGTGCCTCGACGATCTGGGCCACCGCATTCGGGCCCTGCACGGCGGTGTTGCGCACCGCGAAACGCACCGCCGGCCACCGGGTGCCGGCCACCGTCATCACGTCCCGCTCGGCGGCACTGGCCCGGCCGGTGATCAGGCCGATCGTGGCCGGCAGGAACGGCAGGGGCCGTTTGAGCCGTGGGTCGAACAGCCCCTCGGCGTCCAGCAGCCGGCGCAGCCGTTCGATGCGGGCCAGCAGCTCGCCGATTCCGACAGCGCGAATCTCGCTGAGCCGCAAGCTGAAAGTGCCCCGCGCGGTGTAGAAGTTGGGTTTGCCGCAGACCACCACCTGGGTGCCCTCGGTGAGTTTGACCGGGGCGCCGGCCACCAGCTCGGGGGTGCACGTCACCGTCAGCGACATGTCGGCGGCCGGATCTCGCAGCACCATGAACACCGTTCGGACGCCGGGCCGCAGGTTGATCTGGGTCAGCTGGCCCTCCACCCACACCGATCCGAGCCGGTCGATCCAGCCCTTGACCCGGATGGCGACCGCGCGGACCGGAAACGGGTTCTCAGCGGAATTGCCCGCTGCGGGTGCGGTCACTTCGTGGTGGCGCGGGTGATCCTGTTGGCCAGCAGCGTCTGGAAGGGTGCTCGCGCCTTGGTCGCCTCCTCGTAGGCGAGCAGGGTCTCCAGCTCGTCGACGCTGAGCGAGGCCAGCCGGGCCCGTAGCTGGGCCAGGGTCAGCGCGCCGTAGTCGAGTTCGTCGACCAGGTCCGGGGTGGGCACCGTCGGGCCGGCGGCCCCACGACTACCCGGTGTGACCCCGGTCTCGGCGGGCGGTGCGGGCCGGTCGTCGGCGCCCTCGCTGAACGAGTACAGCGCGAAACGCCCCTCCGTGCGTGGGCCCGAATCGGCATCATCGAAATCTGCAGTGCCGGGGTAGTCGGCGCCGTTGAGGTCGTCGTCGACGTCTTCGTCGAAGGTGGCCCACTCCGGCTGCTCGTCCTTCGGGGGAAAGATCGACTCGAGCGTGGAGTCGCCCTTGTTGACCAGCTCAGCGATGCCCTGCTGCCAGCGCATCACCGCGTGTGCGGCCTGGCTGGCCAGCGTCATCGGGTAGGTCAGGATGGTGTGCGGCAGCTTCAGCGTCTCCTCGACGGCGACGGTGGCCGCGCCGACCAGAAGCCGGACTCCGAATGGTGCAGTAGCCATGGCCACCAGACTGCCTTACCTGCCGGTCATCTCCAAGTAGCGACGGCCTGGGCGCGAGTTGGCGGTCCGGCGCCGTCAGTCCGTACCCTGGGTGCCATGCCGACCCTCGATATGCAGACTTCTGACAGCTCAGGGGCGCCGGTTGCCGCTGACTCCGCCGGTAAGCGCGTGTTGCTGGCCGAGCCCCGCGGGTACTGCGCCGGCGTCGACCGGGCCGTCGAGACGGTGGAGCGGGCGCTGGAGAAGCACGGCGCTCCGGTCTACGTCCGGCACGAGATCGTGCACAACAAGCATGTGGTGGACACCCTGACCAACAAGGGTGTGGTGTTCGTGCACGAGGCCGACGAGGTGCCCGAAGGCGCGATGGTGGTGTTCTCCGCGCACGGGGTGGCCCCGAGCGTGCACGACTTGGCTGCCGATCGCGGCCTGCGGGTCATCGACGCGACGTGCCCGCTGGTGTCGAAGGTGCACAACGAGGCCAAGCGGTTCGCTCGCGACGGCTACGACATCCTGCTGATCGGCCACGCCGGCCATGAGGAAGTCATCGGGATCATCGGCGAGGCGCCTGACGACGTGCAGCTCGTCGACGGCCTGGACGCGGTGGACTCGGTGACCGTGCGCGATGAGAGCAAGGTGGTGTGGCTGTCGCAGACCACGCTCAGCGTCGACGAGACGATGCAGACCGTGGTCAAGCTGCGTGAGCGGTTCCCGAGCCTGCAGGATCCGCCCAGCGACGACATCTGTTACGCCACGCAGAACCGGCAGACCGCGGTCAAGGCGATGGCCCCCGAATGCGAGCTGGTGATCGTCGTCGGGTCCAAGAACTCGTCGAACTCCAACCGTTTGGTCGAGGTGGCGCTGGACGCCGGTGCCCACGCCGCCCATCTGGTCGACTACGCCGAGGACATCGACCCGTCGTGGCTGGAGCCCGCGGGCGGCGAAGTGCAGACCATCGGTGTGACCTCGGGCGCATCGGTGCCCGAGATCCTGGTCCGCGGCGTGTTGGAGCGGTTGGCCGAGCACGGCTACGGCACGGTGTACCCGGTGGCGACCGCCAACGAGACGCTGGTGTTCGCGCTGCCTCGGGAGATCCGGCCCGACCGGCGTTAGGCGCCATCGGGCCAGCGCCGATCGCAAGCGCGGCGTCAGCCGGGCGCAGCGGGTCGGCGCCATCGGGCCAGCGCCGATCGCAAGCGCGGCGTCAGCCGGGCGCAGCGGGTCGGCGCCATCGGGCTCAGTCAGACGTCGTACTCCCAGGAGTCGGCTTGCTCGTCGCGCGGCTTACGGGGCCGGGTGCGGCGTTCCGCGCCGGGCTCGTCGCCGGCACTGTTGCGGTAGCGCACCCGGGAGACCGGGTGGTGGGTGGTGCCGTTGCCGCGGCCGGCCGCGGGACGACGCCGCGGTAGCGATTCGGGCGCCTCGGTGGGCCGATAGCTGCGGGCGCGGGGATCTGTTCTGGGAGCTGGTTGGCTGCGTCGCCGTGGCGGCTCGTCCTGCCATTCGGTTGCCGGGCGCCGCCGCCGGGGTAGCGGCTCGTCTCGCAGGTCGGGTGCCGGGCGCCGTGGCGGGCGCTCCGTCATCCCAACATCGTCCATGGGCGGCCGGACGTGCCGTGAGCGCGTCGGGGTGGACCCATTGGTACCTCGACGACGCTCGCCGGACCGAGCGGGTGACCGGCTCGAGGTGGCCTTGCGGGCGGCGCGACGAGCTTCCGGAGTCGCCCGCCGGGGACGGTCGCCGCGGCGTCGTTCGCGCTGGCTTTCCGAGGCCGGCGGCTCGATGGCGTGGGCAGGATTGCGGTTGAGCGCCGCGGTGAGCATCCCGCCGAGCTTGTCGAGCAGCGCGGACGGCCGGTTCGTGCCGGTGTCGTCGTCCGCGGGCCTCGCCGCGCCGCCGAGCATGCCCAGACACCAGCGGACCATACCGATCAACAGCACGGCTGCCGCCGTGAACAACATCAGCGGGAACCGCTCGATCAGCGGATACCCGCAGTTGATGACGATGGCCTTGAGCCCGGGGAAACCGCCGCCGTGGAACAGCCAATAGGCGGCCGGCACGGTGCAGAACAGGATCAGCGGAGGCTGGATGACCGCGGTGAACACCGCCGATTGCTGCACCATCAGCACCGCCGCGAGGCAGCCCATCACATACAGGGCGGAGAAGACGGTGCTCAGTTCCTTGTCGCCGGAGCCGGCGTCGAAGGCGACGCCGATGCCGGTCGCGACCATGGCCACGGCCACAGCGCCCCACCAGGGAAAACCGGCCTTGTTGGGCAGAATCGAACGGTGATCGGCCGCTACCGCCGACTTGTCCCGCTGCGCTGCCACACACTGACGGTACCGGCTGGCGGCGCCCGAATCCGCAAGGCCTTGCCAGATCGCCCCGGTGACGTGCCGGCCGTCACGCCTTAGACTTGGCTCCCTGTGAGCCTGAGCCTGGGAATCGTGGGGTTGCCCAACGTCGGTAAGTCGACCCTGTTCAACGCGCTGACCCGCAACGACGTGTTGGCCGCCAACTACCCGTTCGCGACGATCGAGCCGAACGAGGGCGTGGTGCCGCTGCCCGATCCCCGGCTGGCCAAACTGGCCGAGATCTTCGGTTCCGAGCGGATCCTGCCGGCCCCGGTGACGTTCGTTGACATCGCCGGCATCGTCAAGGGCGCCTCGGAGGGGGCCGGGCTGGGCAATAAGTTCCTGGCTAACATCCGCGAGTGCGACGCCATCTGTCAGGTGGTGCGGGTGTTCTCCGACGACGACGTGGTGCACGTCGACGGCAAGGTGGATCCCGAGTCCGACATCGAGGTGATCGCCACCGAGCTGATCCTGGCCGACATGCAGACCCTGGAGAAGGCGATCCCGCGGCTGGAGAAGGAAGCCCGCAACAACAAGGACCGCAAGCCGATGCTCGAGGCGGCGGTGGCCGCGCAGCAGATCCTCGACAGCGGCAAGACCTTGTTCGGCGCCGGCGTGGACCCCGCGCCGCTGCGCGAGTTGAACCTGCTGACCACCAAGCCGTTCCTGTATGTGTTCAACGCCGACGAGGCGGTGCTCACCGACGCAGCCCGGGTGGCTGCGCTGCGCGAGCTGGTGGCCCCGGCCGACGCGGTGTTCCTCGACGCCAAGATCGAAGCCGAGCTCGCCGAGCTGGACGACGAGTCGGCGATGGAGCTGCTGGAGTCGATCGGGCAGACCGAACGCGGCCTGGATGCCTTGGCGCGGGCCGGATTTCACACCCTGAAGTTGCAGACCTACCTGACCGCCGGTCCGAAGGAGGCGCGGGCCTGGACCATCCGCGCCGGCGACACCGCGCCGAAGGCGGCCGGGGTGATCCACACCGACTTCGAAAAAGGTTTCATCAAAGCCGAAGTGGTTTCCTACGACGACCTGGTTGAGGCCGGGTCGATGGCCGCCGCCAAAGCCGCCGGCAAAGTGCGCATGGAGGGCAAGGACTACGTGATGGCCGACGGGGACGTGGTGGAGTTCCGGTTCAACGTGTAAGGCGCTGGTCAGTTGATGATCTCGTCGCGCTCCTCTGCCCGCAGCGCGGCCAATCGGTCGCGCCACTCCTGCAGCGCCGCGGGGGATAGCCGCGTCCAGTCGTCGACTTCTTTGATGACCCGGAGTGGCTCTGTGCTGCGGTAGGAGCGGGTCGGATTGCCGGGGAACTTCTTATCGGTGACGTTCGGATCGTTCTCGAACGCACCGGTCGGTTCCACGAGATACACCCGCGGCTTGCCGTCGCCGGCCGCGAGCTCGGCCGCCAGCCCGGCGCCGTCGCGCACGGCGGTGAAATAGATGTGGTTCATCACGATTTCGGGCCGGTAGTTGGAGCGGAAGCCTGCGGTGAGCAGCGCGCCGACCCGCAGTTCTGCCTTGGTTCCGTGGAAGAACGGGCCTTCATCCAGCACGGGATTCACCGCGTCAGGCTACCGGGTATGAACCGCCGCGAGAGTGCAGCCATGCTGGAAAAATCGCCGGATCACCTGCGTAGCTTCAATTTCGCGGGAAAGAACGTCGCCGACGTGTGTCACGCCGGTGACCTGACCGCAACCGGGGCAGAGGACGCTCGTCGTCATGGCGGTGGTGGAGGCGATTTACCTGGTGGCGGCGACGCTGTGGATTCTGGTGGTGACCGCGGCGGTGTGCGTCGGAGGCCGGTACTTGCTGAAGCTCCGCGCCCGGCGGCGTCGCATCAATCGGTTGATCGGCGGCGTACGCCTGTCCATTGAGCGCGCCATGGGCCCGTACCGGGCTGTGGCGCGGCCGGTCCTTGCCGTATCGAGAGGACGGGTTGTCGGGGGTCGCGGCTAACGTCCCCGGCATGAATTTCGTCTCGACTCGCATCATCACCGCCGACGTCAAGCGCCTGGTCGGCTTCTACGAGCTGGTCACCGGCGTCTCCGCAGTGTGGGGCAATGAGCTGTTCGCCGAGATCCCGACACCTGTCGGCACGCTGGCCATCGGCAGCGACAAGACGGTCCCGCTGTTCGGGGCCGGGTCCGCCGAGCCGGGCGCCAATCGCAGCGCGATCCTGGAGTTCATCGTCGACGACGTGGACGCCGAGTTCGAGCGCCTCCGCGGGCAGGTGTCCGAGGTCGTGACCGAGCCGACGACCATGCCGTGGGGCAACCGCGCGCTGCTGTTTCGGGATCCCGACGGCAATCTCGTCAACCTGTTCACCCCGGTCACCGACCAGGCCAGGCGTAAATTCGCAATTTGATGGGCTGAGCAGCTGGAATACCAATCGGTATACTCCCATTATGGTTACGACGATCAAGGTGCCGGCCGAGCTGCGCGACCGGATCAACCGCGAAGCGCAGGAACGAGGCATAACGGCGGCCGGCTTCATCGAAGGGCTCCTCGATGGCTACGAACGACGCCGGCGCATGGAGGCATTCGGGCGGGCATTCCGCGGGGCGGATCGTGCCTACTGGGACGAGTTCCGCGAGTGGGACGTCGTACTGAACGACGTCTGACATGGCGAGTGAGCTGCGGCGGGGGATGGTGGTTTGGGCGGAACTCGATCCCGTACGCGGGCGCGAGCAGGCCGGCCGACGTCCGGCGCTCGTGGTCGCCAGCGATCTCTACCTCGAACAGGCTGACACCCTGGCGATCATCGTCCCAGCGACGACGAAAGACCGCGGTTGGCCCAACCACGTGCTTCTGCAGGGGCCGGAGCTGACATTGGGCGAGCCGACGTTCGCCATGACCGAACAACCGCGGACGGTCACGCGCGAACGACTCTTCGACGTCATGGGCATCGTTGGCGCTGCAACGATGCGCGAGGTCGATAGCTGGCTGCGCGACTTTCTCGGATTGTCGTGAGGCTCAGGCCCTACCGGCCGACTACCAGATGACGGCGAGTCCCGCGGCGGTCAGGATCAGCGCGCCCGCGGCGTAGAACAGCACCCGCGGAGCCGCCTCGCCGGATCGGCGTTGCCGGGCCCGGCCGATCCCGAGCACCGCGCCCAGGGCGATCAGCAGCACCAGCTTGGTCCCGATCTTGGGGTAGTTCAGCACCACGTCGGCGGGCCAGGGCGCGGCCAGCGCCAGGCCGGTCACCAACGACAGCACCACGCCGTAGTCCATCACCGGCGTGAGCTGGAAGCGCCGTGCCGCGGCCTCGGCGGCCAGCGCCCCGAACGTCACCGCGAAGCCGACGATGTGCAGCAGAACTATTACGTGCCGTAGTACCTCCACGGGGCTCAGGCTACCCGTGACATGGGCATCGGCCAATCGTTGGCAGCCGGCCGCCCATTACCCTTGACCGGCATGACCTCATCGACCACCCGCCTGGCCGCCGTTGTCGCCGCCACCAGCGACCCGGCCGCTGCCGATCCGGCCGGCTCTCAGGTCGTGTTCCGGGCCTCCGCGGTCGCCCACGACGCGGTGGCCAGCACGATCACCATGGGGCGCTACAGCGTCGAAGTCGACGAACCGCCCACGCTCGGCGGTGAGAACACCGCCCCGAACCCCGTCGAGTACTACCTGGGCTCGCTGCTGTCGTGTCAGATCGTCACCTGGCGGTACTGGGCGGAAAAGCTGGGCATCACCGTCGACGAGATCACCGGCCAAGCCGAGGGCGACCTTGACGTGCGTGGCTTCTTCGGCTTGGACGACGCGGTGCGTCCCGGCTTCAGCGAGGTGCGGGTCGTCATCACCGTAACCGGCCCGGAAACCGCGGAGCGCTACGCCGAACTGCATCGGGTCGTCGAATCCCATTGCCCGGTGTTGGATCTCACCACCAACCCGACGCCGGTGCACACCCGCCTCGAGGTGGGTTAAGCAGCCGGCAGCAGCTCCAGAAACGCCCGAGCGGCCGGATTGGTCGGCACCGCGGTGCGACCGACCAGCGCCAGTCGGCGGGTGGGCGGTGCGCCGCCGCTGACCGGGCGCAGCCCCACCATGTGCAGGCCGCTGTGGCGGGCGACCGGCTCGGGCACCACCGCCACCCCGAGTCCGTGCTCGACCAGGCCCAGCGCCTGATCCATCTGGCTGGTGCGAAACGCGATCCGCCGCCGCACCCCCGCGTCGCGGAACAACGCGGCGACCACGGTCTTTCCCGGTCATCGGGACACTGGTCTGGATCGGCGAGATCTGGGCGCAGCGTTGTTACGCTCGCCGTTGATTCAGCGCCGGTCGGTAGGAGCAATGGTGATTTTCATCGTGGTGAAATTCGAGACCAAACCGGAGTGGGCCGAGCGCTGGCCGCAGCTGGTCGCCGACTTCACCGAGGCCAGCCGCGCCGAAGAGGGCAACCTGTGGTTCGAGTGGTCACGCAGCCTGGACAACCCCGACGTGTACGTGCTGGTCGAAGCGTTTCGCGACGGTGCGGCCGGCAGTGCGCACGTCAACAGCGAGCACTTCGCCCGGGCGATGGCCGAGATGCCACAGGCGCTGGTATCGACCCCGAAGATCATCAGCCAGCAGCTCGACGCGACGGACTGGTCGCTGATGGGGGAGCTGACGGTCGACTGAGCGATCAGGGCACGACGACGATCTCGCGGCCCAGGTGATAGCCGGGGGTCAGCGGCAGGATGTCGCCACTCCAGAACGACCCGGGGTCGAACCAGTTCGCGTTCTTGTCGGTCGACAGCAGCCCCATCTCCTCGTAGGTGATGGCCACCGTCTCGGCGCAGTAGGCGGTTTGCAGCGCCACTTTGCTGGTACGCGCCTTGCGGCGTTGGCTGATCTCGCGCGCTTTGCGCTCCAGGACGGGAATGCCGCGGGTCCAGTCGCCCAGGGTCGGCAGCCGGCCGCGCAGCCATCGGCCGGTGAGCCGCGCCGTGGTGGGAAACGCCGTGCCGTCCATTCGGGCGATCGCCTGCAGCAGCCGGTCTTCCTGTTTGCGGGTGATGGTTCCGTGGAGCTGACGGAACCAGCACCGCTGCTGGTAGCGGCCCGTCCACTGTTCGACGGCGGCCCGGGCATCGTTGAGCTGCACCCCGCGGTGGTTGGTGCCGGTCCAGAAGTCGAGCAGCTTGTCTCCGAGTTCCGCATGCCAGATCAGCGGCGGCAGGTCGTCGAGGGCCACCGTCATCCCGACGTGGTTCACCGGGGCGTTGGACAGCGTCTGGATGGCGCGGTCGGGACCGGAGCGGCCGCGGAACAGCCAGATGTCGCCGGTGCGGGTCTCGGCCAGCGCACGCTCCAACGTCACGGTGTGTTCGTCCACGTCAGCACCATAGGGTGTGATCGTGCGCAGCATTTGGAAATGGATCGGCCTGGCGGGCGTGGTCGGTGTCGCCGCCGGGGGAGTGCTGGTGGCGCGAGACCAGCGTCGGCGGCGGGCCTACACGCCCGAGGAGGTCCGCGCCCGGCTGCATCAGCGGCTGGCCGAAGCCGGCGGTTGAGCGAGGCTAGTCGACGTTCACCGCGTACAGGCGGTGGGTTCCGGCGAAGCCCTTCAGTTCGGCGTCGCGGCCGGCCCCGACGGCGATGTCGGCGCAGTCCTTGACCGCGTCGCGCACCGGGCCGCTGATCAGGATCTGGGCGCCGTCGGCGGCGGCGGCGACCCGGGCGGCCATCGCGACGTTGCGTCCGAACAGGTCGTCGCCGCGGCGCACCGAGCGGCCCATGTGAATCCCGATCCGGACCCGGATCGGATGCGCCGGCTTGCGGCCGCGGCGCTGCTGCAGTGCGTGTTGGATGTCGATGGCGCAGCGCACCGCCTGCTCGGGTTGCGCGAACGCGATCATGTAGCCGTCGCCCTGGCTCTTGACCACATGCCCGCCGTGCTGGCCGACCGTGCGCTGCACCATCTCGTCATGGCGGGCGATCAGCTTCACCCAGGCGCGGTCGCCGATGCGTTCGTTCAGCGCGGTGGACTCCTCGATGTCGGTGAACAGGATCACCACGTGCCCGTCCGGGGTGAGGCGGGCCAGGTCGGGTCGCTCCACCTCGGCCCAATCGGCGAGATCTTCGATCGACGACCGCACCGCCGCGCCGAACCCCTGCTTGCGCACCAGGTTCGCGGTCTGCCACACGGTTTTGACGGCCTCGCGTCCGCCACTCAACAGCAGGTTGCGGGTGTCGACGCGCTGTCGCAGCTCCTCGGCCTCGGCCCGGGCCTGACGCAGCTGTCGGGTCAACACCGCCAGGGCGACGGCCTCGGCGACGACCACCGCCGCCAGTGCGCCGACCGCCAGCAGCGTCGGCGTCAGCCATTCGATCCCGAACATTCAGGCGGACACGAACTCGACGACGGCCGCGCTGAAGGCGTCGTTGTCGTCGCCGGCCGCGGTGTGCCCGGCCTCGGACAATTCGACGAACCGCGCGCCGGGAACCTTGTCCAGGAAGTCTCTGACGCCTTCGGCGCTGACCACGTCGGAGAGCTTGCCCCGGATCAGCAGGATCGGGATCTGCAGGCCGATGGCGGCCGCCTCGATCTTGTCGGTGCGCAGCGCCGGGTCGTCGCCGGGCTTGGTCATCAACGCCGGATCCCAATGCCAGTACCAGCGGCCGTCACGGAACCGAAGGTTCTTCTTCAGCCCCTCGGGGCTGCGGGGTTTGGTCCGGTGCGGCAGGTACTCCGCGACGGCGTCGGCGGCCTGCTCCAGTGAGTCGAAGCCGTCGATGTGGCTGAACATGAAGTCGCGGATCCGCGCGCTGCCGTCTTTTTCGTAGCGCGGCACTACGTCGACCAGCACCAGTTTGACCACCCGTTGCGGGCCGGCCTGATCGGCGACCAGTATCCCGGTCAGCCCGCCCATGCTCGCCCCGATCAGCACCACCGGGCGGCCGATCGCCTCGATGACCGCGACGGCGTCGGCGGCGAGCGTCTCGATGGCGTAGTCGGCGCCGGGCGCGCGGTCACTGTCGCCGTGGCCGCGGGTGTCGAGCGCGACGACGTGGTAGCCCCGGTCGGCCAGGATCTGACCGGTCTTGTGCCAGGAGTGCCGATTCTGGCCGCCCCCGTGCAGCATCACGATCGTCGGGTCGCCGTCTGCGGCGATACCCCGGTTCCATTCATCGGCGACCAGCGTGACTCCGCCGACGCCGTCGAAGTCGACGGTCTGGGCTGTGCTCATCAGGAAATGGTAGACAGTGTGAATCATGGTGGGTGAGGACATCGCCGGCGCCGGGCAGCGTCGCGCACTGATCGCGGGGCTGATCGGGGTGCTGGTCTCGGCTTGCCTGCTCGGCTGGCTCGGGTTCCGTGCCGAAGCGGCTCACCACGTCGTCGCGCAGCGGGAGATGTTTCTGCATGCCGCCCGCCAGACCGCCCTTCACCTCACCACGGTCGACTACCAAGACCCCCAGGGTGACGTGCAGCGCGTCCTCGACTCGGCGACCGGCGAGTTCTACCAGCGGTTCGCCGAACGGGCCCCGGTGCTGATCGAGACCGTCACCCGGGAGCACTCGCAGGCGGCCAGCGCGGTGAGCGAGGCGGGTCTGGAATGGCAGTCCGGCGACGAGGCGCAGGTGCTGGTCGCTGTCAGCGTCGCCTCAAAGCATCTGGGCGGTCTGGACCAGCAGCCGCACGAGCTGCGGATGCGGATGACGGTGCAGCGGGTGGGCAAGCAGGCCAAGGTTTCCGACGTTGAGTACGTGTCATGAGGCGGCTGGTCTACGGTGTGCTGCCCGGGCTGATCCTGGCCATGGCAGTAGCGGCCGGGTGGTTGAAGTGGTACGAGGGGACGATTCGCGCCAGCGAGGCGGGGAGCGCCGAAACCATCGCGGCCGCAACCGAAACCACCATCCGAATACTGACGTTTGCGCCCGACACCATCGAACGCGATCTGGCCGGTGCACAGCAACTGATGACCGACGGCTTCCGGGCGGAATTCGCGGCGCGCGCCCGCGATCGGATCATCCCCGATGCCAAGGCGCGCAACGTCACCGCGGTGGCCGAGGTTCCGGCCGCGGCATCGGTGTGGGCCACCCGCGATCACGCGGCGGTCCTGGTCTTCGCCGACCGCACCGTCACGGTCGGCTCCGCCGAGCCCGCCTATGTCGATTCGAGCTACCGGGTGACATTGGACAAAGTCGACGGCCGGTGGCTGGTCGCGGGTTTCGAGCCGGTCTGAGGGGTAGACGATGAGTGAACCGCGCTGGATCGACGTGGCGGCACCCGAGGTGGCGCTCAAGGCCCTGAGTTGGGGAGAGCCGGGTAACCCGGTGGCGTTGTGCCTGCACGGTTTTCCCGATACTCCCTACGGATGGCGTCGGGTGGCTCCCCGGCTGGTCGCGGCCGGCTGGCACGTGGTGGCGCCGTTCATGCGGGGTTACGCTCCGTCGTCGATCCCGGACGACGGCAGCTACCACCTCGGGGCGTTGATGGACGACGCGCTGCGGGTCTATGACGCCGTGGGCGGGACCGGACGCGATGTGGTGATCGGTCACGACTGGGGCGCGTTAACGGCGACCGGCTTGGCCGCCATGCCGGACAGCCCGTTCGCCAAGGCGGTGATCATGTCGGTGCCCCCGCCGGCGGCCCTTCGCGCGGCCGGGGCAGGCGACAAGATCGTCCTGGCCGGCCACCTTCCGGCGCAGCTGGTGCGTAGCTGGTACATCGGCTACTTCCAACTGCCGTGGCTGCCGGATCGGTCCGCCTCGTGGGTGCTGCCGCGGCTGTGGCGGCGCTGGTCGCCGGGTTATGACGCCGAGGAGGATCTGCGGCACGTCGACGCGGCGATCGGGACCCCGGAGGGCTGGCGGGCGGCGCTGGGCACTTACCGCGCCCTGCGCAGCGCGCAGGTGCCGGACCGCTACGCCGATCTGCACCGGTACTGGCTGCAGCTGCCGCGGTTGCCGATCCTGTACCTGCACGGACGGAACGACGGCTGCATGTCACCGGCCTTCACGCGGTGGGTGAATCCGGCACTGGCGGACGGCAGTACCGCGGCCGTGGTGGAGCATGCCGGGCATTTCCTGCAACTCGAGCAGCCCGACGAGGTGGCCGACCGGGTGCTGCAATTCTTGACCTGATGAGCCGGGCGATGCGCGGACACCGGATGGCCGCGGTCGACGCGCAGTTCTACTGGATGTCGGCGAAGATCCCCAGCGACCAGTTCCTGCTCTACGCGTTCGCCGGAGTGCCGGCGGGCCTCGACGCTGCCGTCGAGGCGCTGCTGGACCGGGCCCGGCAGAGCCCGGCGCTGACCATGCGAGTCGAGGATGCCGGTTCGCTGGGCTACCCGCGGTGGGTTCGGGCATTCGACCACATCGGCGTGGTTCGACATCGGGTCCGTGAGGACAGCTGGGCCGGTTGCCTGGACGCGGTGGTGCGGCTCGGTGATGACCAGCTCGACGTCCGGGCGGCGCCGTGGCGGCTGCACGTGTTCGCACCGGTGCACGGCATCCCGGGCCACCGCGGCGCCGGCACCGTGGCAGTGCTGCAGGTGGCACACGCCCTCGCCGACGGGGCGCGGGCCTCAGCGCTGGCGGCCTGGCTGTTCGGGCGCGCGGCGCCGGTGACTGAGGTGGCCGCCCCGGCGCGCGGGTTTCTGCCCTGGCGCGCCGTCGTCGCGGCACGGGAGCACCGCAGCCGCGTCCAGGACACCGCCGCCGGACGGCTGCCGCCTGCCGTCGGGGACCGGCCGCCGCTGGCCACCAACAACCGGCCTGCCGGGGCCCGCGCGGTACGCACCCTGGTGCGCCACCGTGCGGAACTGAGCGGGCCCACCGTCACCGTGGCAGTGCTGTCGGCGGTGTCCGCGGCGCTGTCGGAGTACCTCGACGAGCCGTGCGATTCTCTGGGAGCTGAGGTGCCGATGGCTAAGACCGGTATTCGCCTGGCGCACAACCATTTCGGCAACATTGCGGCGGGCCTGTATCCGCGATCGGATCGCGAGGCGCGCTGCGAACGGATCGCTGCCGACCTGGCCGGCGGCCGCCTTCGTGCTGAGCACCCGGCCACGGCGGCCGCCGACCGGGCCTTCGCGGTGACACCGGCGGCGCTGTTGCGCTGGGGTATCGGAAAGTTCGACGCGCAGACCCGGCCGGTGCGGGTGACC
The DNA here is from genome assembly GCF_001667375.1 of Mycolicibacter sinensis. Lineage (GTDB taxonomy): Bacteria > Actinomycetota > Actinomycetes > Mycobacteriales > Mycobacteriaceae > Mycobacterium > Mycobacterium sinense_A. The sequence goes on from NZ_LZIN01000031.1 coordinate 32,325, forward strand.
GGCAACACCGTGGTGTCCAGCGTGTACCGCGGTGCGGCGGATCTGCGCTTCGGCAGCGTGCCGGTGCTGCTGACCGCGGGGTTTCCCGCGCTGTCCCCGGCGATGGGCCTCACCCACGGCGTCCACGGCATCGGCGACACGGTGGTGATCAGCGTGCACGCCGCCGAGTCGGCGATCAGCGAAATCGACGGATATCTACGATTACTGGATGCGTCATTGTAGTTTGGGGCACATGGCCGCTGCTGATGTTGCTTTGCTGATCCTCCGCTTGGTGCTGGGTGTGACCCTGGCGGCACACGGTTTCAACAAGTTCTTCGGCGGGGGCCGTATCCCGGGCACCGCGGGGTGGTTCGAGAGCATCGGGATGAAATACGGCAAATTCCAGGCCGTGACGGCCGCCAGCGCCGAGATCGCCGCCGGGCTGGGACTGGCCGCCGGCCTGCTCACCCCGATCGCGGCCGCCGGGTTCGTGGCGCTGATGTCGGTCGCGGTGTGGACCGTGCACCGCGGCAACGGCTTCTTCGTGCTCAGCGAAGGCTGGGAATACAACCTGGTGCTGGCTACCGGTGCCGTCGTGGTGGCAATGCTCGGGCCGGGCCGGCTCAGCCTCGATCACCAGATCTTCTGCCGCTGTTGGCTCAACGGCTGGGCGGGTCTGGCGATCTCGGTCGGATTGGGGCTAGCCGGGGCGATCGGCCAGCTGGTGCTGTTCTACCGGCCGCCGGCCGTGACCGGCGAGTAAGGCAGTCCGCTACCGGCCCGGCTGAACTGAAATCCGTTGGCCGACTGACGTTTGTCACATCGTGCGTACCGTGTGAAACATGCAGGTACATGAGGTCCGAACCCGGGAATCTGCCTGCACGAGCACAAGATCGACCACGTCGCGCACCTGGGCCCGTCGGTGGCCGCCGGCATCGGCACCATGCTGCGGCTCGATCCGGAGGTCATCTACTCCGCGATCGGCCAGGCGCTGCACCTGACAACGGCTACCCGCCAGTCCCGCAAGGGCCTGATTTCCAGCTGGAAGGCCTATGCTCCGGCGCACGCCGGCAAGGTGGGCATCGAGGCGATCGACCGGGCGATACGCGGCGAGGGATCCCCGGCCCCGATCCGGGAGGGCGAAGACGGCGTCATCGCGTGGCTGTTGTCCGGTCCCGAACACACCTACCGGGTGGCGCTGCCCGGCCGTGGCGAACCCAAGCGCGCCATCCTGGACAGCTACACCAAGGAGCACTCGGCCGAATACCAGAGCCAGGCGCTGATCGATCTGGCGCGCCGGCTGCGGGAACGCATCGGCGACCTGGAGCAGGTCGCATCGATCGTGCTGCACACCAGCCACCACACCCACTACGTGATCGGGACCGGCTCGGGCGACCCGCAGAAGTTCGACCCGGACGCCTCGCGCGAGACCCTGGACCACTCGGCGATGTACATCTTGGCCGTGGCCTTGCAGGACGGCACCTGGCACCACGAACGCTCCTACGCGCCTCAGCGGGCGCACCGCCCGGACACGGTTGCGCTGTGGCACAAGATCTCCACCGTCGAAGACTCGGAGTGGACCCGCCGTTACCACTCGACCGAGCCGGACGAGAAGGCCTTCGGGGCGCGTGCCGAGGTGACGTTGAAGAGCGGCGCGGTGATCACCGACGAACTGGCCATCGCCGACGCGCATCCGTTGGGGGCGCGGCCATTCGGGCGCCCCCAGTACACCGCCAAGTTCACCGGGCTCGCCGACGCAGTGGTCGAACCGGCCGAGCAGAATCGATTCCTGGCGGCGGTCGAGGGCCTGGCGGGCCTCGGTGGCGGGGAACTGGGCGCGTTGAACATCGTGGTCGATCCGCTGGTACTGGACAAGGCGCCGGATACCCCGCCGGGGATCTTCCGGTGAGCGGGCCACGTGAGCTCGGGGGTTTCCCCGCGCGTACCTAGAACACGTTCTAATCTGGCGGTCATGGGCTTTCTCAAACAGGACACCCCACAGATCGACTTCGAGGAATGGAGCCGGGGCACCCGGGCGGAGCGCATCATCCCGATGGCCCGGCACTGGGCCGAAGTCGGCTTCGGCACCCCGGTGCTGCTGCACCTGTTCTACGTGGTCAAGATCGGCCTGTACATCCTGGGTGCGTGGCTGATCTGTCTGACCACGCGCGGTATCGACGGCTTCACCGATGTGGCGCAGTGGTACGCCGAGCCGGTGGTGTTCGAGAAGGTCGTGCTCTACACGATGTTGTTCGAGGTGATCGGTCTGGGCTGCGGGTTCGGGCCGCTGAACAACCGGTTCTTCCCGCCGATGGGATCGATCCTGTACTGGTTGCGCCCGAACACCATTCGGCTGCCGCCGTGGCCGGGTCGGATACCGCTGACCGCCGGCGATCGCCGCACCCCGTTCGACGCCGCGCTGTACGCGGCGCTGCTGGTGTTGCTGGTCATTGCGTTGTTCTCCGACGCGACAGGGCCGGTCCCCGCGCTTGGGACGACGGTCGGGGTGCTGCCGGCGTGGCAGATCTGGGCGGTGCTGGGTGTGCTGGCGGTGCTGGGGCTGCGCGACAAGGTGATCTTTCTGGCGGCCCGCGGTGAGGTCTATGGCTCGTTGACCGTCGCGTTCCTGTTCGCCGGCTACGGCGTGGACCTGATCCTGGGCGCCAAACTGGTGTGCCTGGTCATCTGGTTGGGCGCGGCGACCTCCAAACTCAACAAGCACTTCCCGTTCGTCATCTCCACGATGATGAGCAACAACCCGCTGTTTCGCTCGCGGTCGATCAAACGCAAGTTCTTCGAACACTTCCCGGACGACCTGAGGCCGGGCCGATTGTCGCGCTGGCTCGCGCATTTCTCCACGGTGATCGAGATGGGTGTCCCGCTGGTGTTGTTCTTCAGCCACGGCGGGTGGGCAGGCGCGATCGCCGCGTTCGTCATGCTGTGCTTCCACTTCGGCATCCTGTCGGCGATTCCGATGGGAGTTCCGCTGGAATGGAACGTCTTCATGATGTTCTCGGTGCTGGCGCTGTTCGTCGGCCACGCCGGCGTCGGGCTGGGCGATCTGACGACGCCCTTGCCGATCCTGCTGTTCGTCGTGGTCGCGGGAACCGTCGCGCTCGGAAACCTGTTCCCGCGCAAGGTGTCCTTCCTGCCGGGCATGCGCTACTACGCCGGCAACTGGGATACCACACTGTGGTGCATCAAGCCGTCCGCCGACGCGAAGATCGCCGAGGGCATCGTGGCGATCGCCAGCATGCCCGCCGCCCAGCTGGAGAAGTTCTACGGCAGCAAGGAGGCTGCCCAGATCCCGATGTACATGGGATATGCGTTCCGCGCCTTCAATACTCACGGCCGGGCGTTGTTCACCTTGGCGCATCGTGCGATGGCCGATCAGAACGAGGACGACTACGTCCTCACGGACGGTGAGCGGATCACCAGCACCGCGATCGGCTGGAACTTCGGTGACGGGCACTTCAGCAACGAACAGCTGATCGCCGCGTTGCAGCAGCGGTGCGGGTTCGAGCCGGGGGAGGTGCGGGTAGTGATTCTCGACGCCCAGCCTATCCACCGGCAAACCCAGTCCTACCGGCTGGTGGACGCCGCCACCGGGGAATTCGAACGCGGCTATGTGCGGGTGGCCGACATGGTGACCCGCCAGCCGTGGGACGACGACGTGCCGGTGCACGTCGAGATGTGATCCAGATAACTGGTCCAACCAGTTGACCAGTCGGGCCGGGTGCTCGACCATATAGCCCATGGATCTGGCGCCCATTCCGCGGACCGCGGTCTCCGACACGATCTTCGTGCGCCTCATCGAGGAGATCCTGACCGGACGCCTGCCGGCCGGCGAACCCCTGCCGTCGGAACGCGAACTGTCCCTGACGCTGCAGGTCAACCGGCATGCGGTGCGCGAGGCGCTCAAGCGGTTGCAGCAGGCCGGGCTGGTCCGGATCAGCCACGGCGGCAAGACGCGGGTGCTGGACTGGCGGACCAGCGCCGGCCTGGATGCCCTGACCGGGCTGGCCCTCGCCGGAGTGATCCCCGCACGCCAGATCATCGGCGACGTCGCGGTGATGCGGCGTTCGATCGCGGCGGATGCCGCACGACTCTGTGCGCGGAGCGCCTCGGCGCAGCAGCGGTCCGCGATCACTGCCGCCGCGAAGGCATACCCGGTTTCCGGGGAGTTGGAGTTGGTGATCGACGCCGACCTGACGTTCTGGATCGCCGTCATCGACGGGTCGGGCAACATCGCCTACCGGCTGGCGCTGAACACCCTGGTCGCCGCCTACGACGAGATCGGACGAGAGGCGATCTACGCGCTGGGAGCCGCCGAATTCGCCGACCGTAGCGCACACATCGACCTGGCCGCCGCGATCGCGGCAGCCGACGAGGACGCCGCGTATCGGTTGGCCGAAGAGTTGCTGACCCGGTTCGTGGCGGCCTGCCAGGCCGACGCCGACGGGGCGGGGTAACTGCGGTGTTCGATCTCATCGCCCACGCGATCCCGGTCTTCGTGCTCTGCCTGGTTCTGGAGGCGGTGTCCTTCGCGGTGCTGCCGAACGACGAGGAGCGTGGCTACGAATTACGGGATACCCGAACCAGTCTCACTATGGGCATCGGCAACGTGATCATCAACATCGGCTGGAAGCTGGCGGTGTTGGCGGTCTTCAGCGGGGCCTATCTGCTGGCGCCGGTTCACCTGCCGGCGAGTAACCCGCTGACCTGGATCGCGCTGTTCGTCGCCGACGACTTCGCCTACTACTGGTACCACCGCACTCACCACACCATCCGGGTGTTCTGGGCCAGCCACGTGGTGCACCACTCCAGTCAGCACTACAACCTGTCCACCGCCCTGCGCCAGACCTGGACGCCGTTCACCGCGGTCCCGTTCTGGGTGCTGCTGGCGTTCGCCGGGTTCGCCCCGTGGATGATCCTGCTGCAGCAGTCCATCAGCCTGCTCTACCAGTTTTTCATCCACACCGAGCGGGTCGGGAAGCTCTGGCGGCCTGTCGAATTCGTCTTCAACACCCCGTCACACCACCGTGTCCACCACGGGTCGAACGAGAAGTACCTCGACACGAACTACGGCGGCATCCTCATCGTGTGGGACCGGCTGTTCGGCACCTTCCAGCCGGAGGGGGAGCGGGTGGTCTACGGGCTGACCAAGAACATCGAGACGTTCAACCCGGTGCGGGTGGCCACCCACGAGTACGTCGCGATCTGGCGCGACGTACGGAGCGCACGCAATTGGCGGGCGGTGTGGGGCCACCTCTTTCGCGGGCCGGGATGGCAGCCCGCCGGCTGAACAGGCAGCTTGACTCGCGAAGGTTACCCAGAGTCCCGGGCGCTGTCACCGACACGATGTCGGACCCCCGCCAGGACGTCGTCGGCTGCGCGGAACCGCAGGTGATGGATCTGCCCGGTCGTGACGGTGAAGTCGAAGGCGACCTTGACCTGTCCGCGGTGGATCCAGGCGGCGCCCGGGCGATCCTCGACGAAGACAGCGAAGGCAGCTGCCGCAGCGCCGTTGAAGAAACTGGCTACCTCGCCGGCGCCTTCCAAGCGAGTCGGCGTGCCCAGCGCAACCGCGGACGCATCGGCAGTCACCACCACGTCGGGAGCCAGCAACTCGAGCAGCTGGGCGAAGTCTCCCTCGCGCGCCGCGGTCATAAACGCGTCCACGACCTCCCAATCGGCGAGGGCATCGGCGGGCGCTGGTGGGCGCACCTTGGCCCGAGCCCGCGAGGCCAGCTTGCGCGCCGCGACCGAGGTGGTGTCGAGCATCGTCGCGATCAACTCGAAGTCAAAACCGAAGCTGTCGTGTAGGACAAACGCCACCCGCTCGGCGGGCGTGAGCCGATCGAGCACCACCTGCAGTGCGATACCGACGGTGTCAGCCAGTACCAGGTCGTCGGCGGGATCGGGTGCCGTTTCAACGTCTATCGACTCCGTCGGTATCGGCGTACGAGCTCGTAGCCGGTCCACGCACAGCCGAGAGGTCACTGTTGTCAGCCAGCCGGGCAGATTTGTGATCGGGGCATCGGCGGCCTCCAGCCGCAACCACGCCTGCTGAACGACGTCCTGCGCCGCGTCGGCATCTCCCAGGATGTGCGCAGCGATGCGCTGCAGGCGTGGGCGCTCGGCCTCGAAGCCGTCAGCAAGCTGCTCGTCGCTCACCATGGCGGTCACACTTTCGTCGTCGGGTGCGTCAACATCCTGACGCACCCGGACCGCCCGGTGCGACCAGAGGAGGAGAACCCCCGTGAAGACCATGACCTGCCAGGAACTGGGTGGCCCATGCAACTTCGCCCACCGCGGTGAGAGCGCCGACGAGATCATCAAGGCGCAGGACCGGCACCTCAAGGAACTCGTCAGGGCCGGCGACGAGGCCCACGTGCCCGCCCGAGACGACATGAAGGGCCGCTGGCGCCGCCCCATGAAGTCGATGGGCTGGTACAACGATGTCAAGAAGCGGTTCGCCGAGCTGCCCGAGGCGTGAGACCGTGAATCCGGCATCATCAGATTTCAGGAACTCGTATCGAGGAGCGCACATATGGCATCCGAGAAGCGCACGGTCAACAGCGATGATCCGTCAGCTCTGATCGACGGCCGCATCTCCGAATTGGCCGACTGGCGCGGTGAGCTGCTGGCCACCATCCGCGAAGTGATCATCACGACGCTGCCCGCCGTGGTGGAACAGTGGAAATGGCGCGGTGTGCCCACGTGGTACCAGGACGGGATCATCTGCACCGGAGAGACCTACCGGGAGAAGGTCAAGCTCACCTTCGCCAAGGGAGCCTCGCTGCCCGACCCGACCGGACTGTTCAACGCCAGCCTCGAGGGCAATACCCGGCGTGCGATCGACCTCCTGGAAGGCGACACCCTGGACGTGAAGGCCTTCGCGGCCCTCGTCCGCGCAGCCGCCGAACTCAACGCGCAATGACGTAACGCTGGATGCCTCGGCGATCACCGCCGGCGGGGCTTACCCGCGCGGCACCCACTCGCCGTAGAACGGCGGCATCGCCGAGGCCCGGGAGGTGAACTGCGGGTCACGCTTCTCCAGGAAGGCCCGCACCCCGTCGGCCCCGTCGCCGATGCTGGTGTAGAACATCGCCAGCGAATCGACCCGGTGCGCGTCTACCGGGTCGGGCTGCGCGGAGTTGCGGTAGAGCATCTGGCGGATCAGCGCGAACGACACCGGTGAGCGGCCCTTGGTCCAGGCGTCGGCCAGCTCTCGCGCCTGGGCCAGCAGCACGTCCGGTTCGTGGAGCGACTGGGCGATCCCGCAGGCACGCGCGCCCTCCGCGTCCAGGATGTCGGCGCGGTAGAGCAGGTCCAAAGCCGTTGGCACCCCGACGATCCGGGGCAGGAACCAGGTCGAGCAGGCTTCCGGGGTGATCCCTAGTTTTCCGAACACCAGCCCGAACCGGGCCTTGGTGGAGAACAGTCGGGCGTCCATCGCCAGCATCATCGTGGCGCCGATCCCGACCGCGGGGCCGTTGACCGCGGCGATCACCGGTTTGCGGCAGCCGTAGATCGCCAGCGTCACCCGCCCGCCGGTGTCGCGCACCCGGGCCAGTTCCGGATCGTCGAGGTCCGCCATGTCGGCCAGCGTCGGCGACTTGGTCTCGTCGAGGCCGAACACGTTGCCCGAGCTGGACAGGTCCATCCCTGCGCAGAACGCCCGTCCCTCGCCGGTGACGATCACCGCGCGTACGGCGTCGTCGTTGTTGACCTCGATGAAGGTGCGCTCCAGTTCCTCGGCCATCTCGACGGTGAAGGCGTTGAGGTTGTCCGGTCGGTTCAGGTACACGGTGAGGATCCCGTCCTCGACCTCGTGGCGGATCGTGGTGAAGTCCATGTCTGCTCCTCCTCGGCTACGCCGAACGTGCACCCACTGCGAAATTTTCATGATTCTTTCGCAGCAGGCGCACGTTCGGCGACCGGGGTCCCGTCAGACCTAGACGCCGGCGCGGGCCTGCTTGGCCGCGGCGACAAGGTTGGCCAGCGAGGCGGTAACCTCGTCGGTTTTGCGGGTCTTGAGGCCGCAGTCCGGATTCACCCAGAGTCGTTGCGCTGGAACCGCGTCGAGGGCTTCCCGCAGCGAGGTGGCCATCTCATCGGTGCTGGGCACCCGTGGAGAGTGGATGTCGTAGACGCCCGGCCCCACCCCGCCTGCGAACCCGATCGCGTTGAGGTCGTCGAGCACCTCCATGTGCGAGCGCGCCGCCTCGAGGGAGGTGACGTCAGCGTCGAGGTCGGCGATCGCACCGATCACCTCGCCGAACTCCGAGTAGCACAGGTGGGTGTGGATCTGGGTCGCGTCGCTCACCCCCGACGTCGACAGCCGGAAGGCGCCGACCGCCCAGTTCAGGTAGGCCTCCTGGTCGGCCTTGCGCAGCGGCAGTAACTCGCGCAGCGCGGGCTCATCGACCTGGATCACCGCGATGCCGGCTTTCTCCAGATCCACCGTCTCATCGCGGATGGCCAGCGCCACCTGGTTGGCGGTGTCGGCCAGCGGCTGGTCGTCGCGGACGAACGACCACGCCAGAATGGTCACCGGGCCGGTGAGCATGCCCTTGACCGGCTTGTCGGTCAGTGACTGGGCGTAGGTGGCCCACTCCACCGTCATCGGATGCGGACGGAAGACGTCGCCGAAGAGCACCGGCGGCCGCACGCACCGGCTGCCGTAGGACTGCACCCAGCCGTTGGCGGTGGCGAAGAAGCCCTCCAGCTGCTCGGCGAAGTACTGCACCATGTCGTTGCGCTCCGGCTCGCCGTGCACCAGCACGTCCAGGCCGAGCTGCTCCTGCAGCTTGATGACGTCGGCGATCTCGGCCTTCATTCGGCGGGTGTATTCCGCTTCGTCGATCTCGCCGGCGACCAGCGCGGCCCGGGCCTTGCGGATGTCGACGGTCTGCGGAAACGACCCGATGGTGGTGGTCGGCAGCGGCGGCAGGTGCAGCCGCTCGCCCTGGGCGGCACGCCGGGCCTCGGCGCTGCCGCGGCGCGCGCCGGCCGCGGTGATCGTCGCGATCCGGTCGCGGACATCGGCATTGCTCAGCCGCGGGTCGGATTTGCGCGAGGAGACGGCGGCGTTGGAGGCGGCGATCTCGTCGGAGACGGCATCGCGGCCCTCGGCCAGGGCCCGAGACAGGACGGCCACTTCGGTCACCTTCTCGGCGCCGAACGCCAGCCAGCTGCGCAGGTTGTCGTCCAGCGCCGAATCGGCCTCATACGACAGCGAATAGGGGACATGCAGCGTCGAGCAAGACGTGGAGACAGCCACCGCAGCCACCGACTCCCGGACGGTCGCCAGCTTCGCCAGCGCGGCCTCCAGGTCGATGCGCCAGATGTTGCGGCCGTCGACGACACCGGCGACCAGGGTCTTGGAGGCCAACTCCGGAACCGCGGCCACTGAGTCCACCGAGCCGTAGACCAGATCCACGCCGATCGCCTCGACCGGGGTTCGGGCCAGCGCGGCCAGCGCACCGCCCGGGTCGCCGAAGTAGGTGGCGACGAAGATCGCCGGCCGGCCCGCCACACCGGCGAGGCGGCTGTAGACCTGTTCGGCCAGCGCCGGGGCGTCCGGGGCGCCGTCCGTCACCAACACCGGCTCGTCGATCTGCACCCACTCGGCCCCGGCTTCGGCCAGCTTGGAAAGCAGCTCGGCGTAGACGTCGGTCAGCTCGTCGAGGCGGAAGATCGGCGCCGGCGCACCGTCGACCGCCTTGCTCAGCAGCAGGAAGGTGATGGGACCGATGATCACCGGGCGAGCCGGAATCCCTTGCTCGGCAGCCTCTTTGAACTCAGCGAGCACCTTGGCCGGATTCAGCGCGAACTTGGTGTCCGGGCCGATCTCCGGAACGATGTAGTGGTAGTTGGTGTCGAACCACTTCGTCATCTCCAGCGGGGCGATCTCGGAGTTGCCCCGTGCGGCGGCAAAGTAACGGTCCAGCTCGTCGGCCACCCCGGCGACCCGCTGCGGGAGCGCACCGAGCAGCACCGCGGTGTCGAGCATCTGGTCGTAGTAGGAGAACGTGTTCACCGGCACCGAGTCCAGACCGGCGGCGACCAACTGTGCCCAGGTGTCGCGGCGCAGGTCGGCAGCGACCTTCTTCAGTTCGTCTTGTCCTATCCGGGCGGCCCAGTAACTCTCGGTGGCGCGCTTGAGTTCGCGGCGCGGCCCGATCCGCGGAGATCCGAGAACGGTGGCGGTAAAGGGTTGAACGGTCACGATGCGATCCTTTGATCCAGAGGGTGGGTCACCGCCGGCGGTCGTCCAGCCAATCCGGTTCCGTGCAATTTAACGCACTATAACGCTGAAAAACCAGACGCCCATTCCGCGAGGCGTTGATCCGCCGGGCGCGGCGCGCCCGACACAACAGGTAGGTCTTCGGACTCGCAGGCGCGCACCGGGGGTGCTCCTAGTGGCCGTCGCTTCCCAGTCGTGGGCGAACCCTTGACCAGTGCCGATGACGGCGGTCGTTCCTGCATACCGCTGCGGGACAGCCCCGGACTCTCACCGGGTTCCCTCTCACGCTCCACGGAAAACCGCGTTGCGCTCGATGTCAACGCCGCCACTACTACCGGCGATGTCGGCAAACCAGTTGCGTGGTCGACGTTACCCGCTCATCCGGCCTGCAGCGCTGCCGCGACGGGGGTCTGGCCGTCGTTGAATTCGATGGTGCGGCGAATCGTCGTGGGGTCGGCCAGGCAGGCCGCGATCACCTGCGCGACGTTGGCCCGGGACACCTGACCTTTGGCCGTGTCCGGGCCCACCGTGATCCGCCCGGTCGCCGGTTCGTGGGTCAGCCGGCTCGGCCCCAGCACCGTCCAATCCAGGTCCGTGGCCCGCAGATGGGCGTCGGCGGCGGCCTTGGCCTGCGCGTATGGGTAGAACGGATCGTCTTCCGCCACGCCGTGATCAGGACCGGCGCCGAAGTAGGACACCATCACAAAGCGCCGGACGCCGGCTTGCGCGGCGGCGTCGATGGTGCGGATGGCGGCGTCGCGGTCGACGGCGTAGGTGCGCGCCGGGTTGCCGCCGCCGGCACCGGCGGAGAACACCAGCGCGTCGTGGCCGGCCACCAGCTCGGCCAGCTCGTCGGTGTCGAGCTGTTCGATGTCGGCCACCACCGGCACCGCCCCGGTCACCGCGACTTCCTCGGAGTGGTCGGGATTGCGGAAGATCGAGGTCACCTCGTCACCGCAGTCGGTCAGGATGGGGCTGAGCAGCAAGGCGACGTTGCCGTGGCCGCCGACGATCACAATGCGCGCCATGAATCCGACGCTACCTGCTGCCGGCCGCCGATGCGACCGGCGCCGACCGCGACATGGGAACAAATATTAGGTTATAGTCGGGCGGATTCCTGAAGGAGCCGCTGCGAGATGTTCACTCTTCGCTTCGACATGCGGGCGCCCGCGTCCGGAACGCCCAGCAGCGAGCTCTACGGCGCGGCCATCGACATGTGCGCCTGGGCCGAAACCCGTGGCGCGGTCGCCGCCGTGCTCTCCGAGCATCACGGCACCGAGGATGGCCACCTGCCCTCGCCGTTGCTGCTGGCCACGGCCATCGCCGCCCGCACCGAGGCGTTGACGATCATGCTGGCCGCGGTGGTCCTGCCGTTCTGGGATCCGGTCCGGCTAGCCGAAGACATCAGCGTGCTCGACATCCTCAGCAACGGGCGCGTCGCCTACGCCTTCGGTCTCGGGCACCGCGCCGAAGAGTACGAGCACTTCGGCATCGACATGCGTGCGCGCGGACGCCTGGCTGACGACAAGCTGGAATTGCTGCTGCGGCTGCTGCGCGGCGAACCGGTTCAGTATCAGGGCCGTCGGATCCATGTGACGCCGACGTGCGTGACCCCGGGCGGCCCGCACATGATGGTTGCCGGTGGTAGTCCGGCAGCGGCCCGGCGGGCCGCCCGCCACGGGCTGGGATTTCTCGCTCAGGCGAATCCGGCTGGCCTGAAAGACCTTTACGAATCGCAGTGCCGGGAGCACGGCCATGAACCAGGTCCGGCCCAGTTCCCCGAGCCTGACGCGCCGACGACCGTCTTCATTGCGGACGACGTGGATAAGGCTTGGGGCGAACTCGGACCGTACCTGCTTCACGATGCCGTCACCGCCGCCGGCTACCGGCACGGAGATGAGAGCGTAGCGAGCATCTCGCGGGCCGCCAGCGTGACGGAACTGCGGGAAGCACCCGGGCCGTACCGCATCTTCACCATCGGGGAGGCCGTCGAGCAGCTGCGGTCCGGTCGCAGCCTGCCGCTGCTTCCGCTGTGCGGCGGGCTTCCGCCCACCCTTGCCTGGCCCTATCTGGAACATGCAGTGGCAGCCGTTGGGCGCGCGAACTCGGAGGGGAATGCATGAATCGGAAGATCCGCGTCGTGGTGTGGTCAACCGGCGGTGTCGGCTCCATTGCGATCGACGCGATCCGGCGCCGGCCCGATATGGAACTTGTTGGCGTCTGGGTGCATTCGGCGAAGAAGGCGGGCCGTGATGCCGGCGAACTCGCCGGCGGCGCCGCGCTCGGGGTGGCGGCAACCGGTGACGCCGATGCGCTGATCCAACTGCGGCCGGAGTGCGTCGTGTATGCCGCGAGCGGACCGGACCGCGACGCTGCAGCGGTGCCCGACTATCTGCGGCTGCTGGAGGCGGGAATCAACGTCGTCTCGACGTCGACGACCAGCCTGGTGTATCCGCCGAGCTACTTTCATCCCGAGTGGCGCGAACAGCTGCAGGCGGCGGCCAAGGCCGGTGCGGCGTCGTTCTATGTGTCCGGGGTCTTTCCCGGCTTCGGCTCCGATCAGCTCGCCCTGATGCTGGCTACTCAGTCCAAGTCGATTCGCACGCTGACGGTGCGCGAGATCGCGCTCAACGACCACTACCCGGTTGCCGACGTAATGATGGATGGGATGGGGTTCGGCCGGCCGCTGGACTTCGAGCCGATGCTGAGCACCCCGGGCTTTATCGAGATGGCTTGGAGCGCACCGATTCACCTGATGGCGCAGGGTCTGGGCGCGCAAGTCCAGGAGATCTGCGGTTCGCTGGACAGGCGAGTCACGCATCGCGATATCGAAGTGGCCTTCGGGACCATCGCGGCCGGGACGTGCGGCGCGGTGTGCACCCGGGCGGTCGGGGTCGTTGACGGACGAGAAGCCATCGTGGTCGAGCACATCATCCGGATGGCCCGCGACGTCGCACCGGACTGGTTGGCCTCGGACTGTGACGCCACCTATCGGGTGGACATCGACGGCGATCCCGACATCCATTGCGCGATGACCCTGGGTGACGCGGCAGGCCACGGCGCCGGCCGGGGCGCGATGGCGGCGACCGCGATGCGCGTCGTCAACGCGGTGCCCTATGTGGTGGACGCCGCTCCGGGGCTGCTGAGCTCGCTAGATCTGCCGATCACGTTGCCCCGCCACGCATTCTGACGTTATCCACCTGGCCCATTGGGCCACTTGAGCAGCGATCCGGCGTCGACGCGGATGTGCTGGCCGGTGATGTAGCGGGCGTCCTCGCTGGCCAAAAAGACCCCGAGGTTGGCCATGTCCTCGGGCTCGATGTATGGGATAGGCATGGCCTGGAAGAGGGTGAACAACGGTTCGGCGTCCTCGCGGGTGGCCTTCTTGCCCTGCGAGGTCAGATCCGGGCGGAACATCGAGTACATGCCGTCGTTCTGCAACAGGTGGGTGTTGCAGTTGGTCGGGTGGATGGCGTTGACCCGGATCATCCGGGGCGCCAGGTGCAGGCTCATCTCGTCGACGTACTCCATCACGATGCGCTTGCTCCACCCGTAGCCGGCGCCACCGGGACCCATGTTCGGATTGTCGGTGGTGCCGCGGATCATTCCGGCGGTCGAACCCGTGACGATGACCGATGCGCCGTCGGGCAGGTGCGGAATGGCGACCGCCACGGTGTTCATCACCCCGACCAGGTCGACGTCGGAGGCGTCGACGAACTGCATCGGGTCGGGTTTGCCCATGGCCATCGGCAGGATGCCGGCGTTGGCGACGACGATGTCGATCTTGCCCAGGTCGGCCAGGCCGGCCTCCACCGCGTCACGCAGTTCGTGCCGCTCGCGCACGTCAGCGATGCGCGCGACGACCCGGCGGCCCAGTTCCTTGACCGCTCGTTCGGTCTCGGCGAGATCATCGGGCGTCGCCAGCGGGTAGGGGTTCGACTCGATCTGGCGACAGATGTCCACCGCGATGATGTCGGCGCCTTCTCTGGCCATCGCCAGGGCGTGAGCGCGGCCCTGGCCGCGGGCAGCGCCGGTGATGAATGCGACCTTGCCGCTGAGCTTTCCGGACATGGACCGAACCTATGTGACGGAATCCGCTTAATCAATAGGTATCGGAACAAAACTTTGGTAGCAGTTTCTCGCCGGCGTTCGCTAGCCGGCGGGGCTGCGCTCGGCGGCCCCGCGCACCAGGGTGTCGCGAGCCAGGATCAGCGCGGCGCGGGTTCCCTGGGCGCGCACAATGTTCTCCGGCACCCACAGCAGGTCCATCACGCATCGCGACAGCATCTCCATCGACGGCGTCTCGACCCGGATGTCGGCCGAGCGAGTCCCGGCCGACAACAGCGATTTGAGTTGCCGCAGTCGGGTGGTGAACGCCAGGCCGGGGTTGGGAGTGTCCGGCGGAGAGTGCCGCATCCAGGCGAGCTGGATCTTCCACTCGTCCGGGAATTGGTCCAGGGCGTTGATGTTGATCCAGCTCAAGGCGTCGAGCTTGGCTATCGGTGTCGCGTCCGCACGCAGCACGGCCGCGAATCCACCACCGGCTTTGGCGCCGAATGAGGCCATGATCGAGGCCAACAGCTCGTCTTTCGAGCCAATCAACCGGTAAACCGTGCCGGTTCCCATCCCCGCCGCGGAGGCGATATCGCGGACGGTGGTGACCTCGTAGCCTTTGCTCCCGAACTCGGCGCGGGCGATCCGGCGGACGTGGGCGGCCTTGTCATCGGCTTCGGCCGCGCGTTCGTCGGCCCAGGTCTGGATCGCCGCTTCGGCGGCCATGAACGCCGGAGAGCGGTCCAACTCCTCGTCGCTGCAGGGCCGAGCGGCCAAGCCCTGCAACATGATGCGGCTGAGCAGCGCCGCGGTCTGGTCGGCGGCCGCCTTGTGCCGGATGACGTCGAGCCCGACATGCATCATCGACTGGCACATCCGGTCGGCGAGCGTCGGTAGGTCGATGTCCGGCCGGATGTGACCGCTCCAGCGCGCGGCCCGCAGGGTCTGCAGCATGGCGTGCTGAGCGCCGGTAGGCGGATTCTGCAGCAGCTTGACCAGTTCCGGATTCGCGCTGGGCGCCTCGTAGAACGACATCTGCAGTGCGGCGCGGTGCGCGACGGCGCACCGCGCGATCGCCGCGCCCAATTCTACGATCGCGTCGGTGACCGGCGCTGAACCCAGTTCGTCCAACCGCTCCTGTGCCACGTCGCCGACCTGCTCGAGGTCGGCGTGGTAGCGCCGGACGAGCTCGACCAGGATGGCTTCCTTGGAGTCGAAATGGTGGTACAGGCTGCCGGGCAGAATGCCGGCGGCATCGGCGATCTCCTGCAGCGAGGTCCGCAGGCCCGAGGAGGCGATCAGGGTCGCGGCGGTCTGCAGAATCTCGGTGCGGCGCGTGCCGTCGTCGTAGCCGCCGGTACGGTTCGCGGAAGTTACCGCTCCGGCTGGCTTTCGGCGCCCCACCGTACCTCCACTACGCCCGTGATCAGCCGGGATGTACCCGAGCACCTAGTGACCGAACATTTGGTTGAACGCTACCAGAAGGTAACTGTCGGACCGGGCAGTTGGGCCGGGCGCCGATTACGTCCCGGTGGGCAGTTTAGCGGCCAGGTCGAGCACGGTCACGGTGTCGGTGCCGGTCTTCTTCAGCCGCTGCGAGGAGCGGTAGCCCAGGTCCACGTCGCGCGCCTGCGTCCGCAGCGCACCGACGGTGAGTTGCTCGCGCGGCAGCTTCCCGAACATGTCAAAGGAGAAGAGCCGCAGCGCGTTCTCGTGGGTGATCTTGTCTATCTCGTCATCGGGCACGCCGTTGAGGTAGCCGGCGAGTGACTCCGGTGCCAGTGGCCACGTCGAGTCGGAGTGCGGATAGTCGCATTCCCAGGTGATCATGTCGAGGTTGAGCTTGTGCCGGTTCTCGATGCCGAAGCCGTCGTCGATGAAGCAGGTCACGATGCGCTCCAGGAAGACCTCGCTGGGCAGCTTGCCGCCGAAGTTCTGATGGGTCCAGGCGCGGTGCATCTTGTAGACCCGGTCGACGCGCTCCAGGAAGTAGGGAATCCAGCCGATGCCGCCCTCGGAGAGCGCGAAGGTCAGGTCGGGGAACTTGCGCAGCGTCGGCGACCAGACCAGGTCCGCCGCCGCATTGACGATGCTCATCGGCTGCAGGGTGATCATGGTGTCGACGGGGGCGTCGATCGAGGTGATCACCACCGATGACGACGAACCGATGTGCAGGCAGACGACGGTGTTCTCGTCACTGCAGGCCTGCCAGAACGGATCCCAGTGCGGGTCGTGCAGCGAGGGGTACTCGAGTTTGGTGGGGTTCTCCGAGAAGGTGACCGCGTGACAGCCCTTCTTCGCCACCCGCCGGACTTCGTCGGCCATCAGGTTCGGGTCCCAGATCGGCGGCAGTGCCAGCGGGACCATCCGGCCCGGGTAGGTGCCGCACCATTCGTCGATGTGCCAGTCGTTGTAAGCCCGCAGCACCGCCAGCGCGAGATCCTTGTCCTTGGCGCGAGCGAAGTACTGTCCGCAGAACTGCGGGTAGGACGGGAAGTTCATCGCGGCGGCAACGCCGTTGGCGTTCATGTCGCGGATCCGCTCGTGGATGTTGTAGCACCCTTCGCGGATCTCGCTCAGTTTGGTCGGCTCGGCGCCGTACTCGTCCGGGGGGCGGCCGGCGACCGCGTTGAGGCCGACGTTGGTGGCTTCCTGTCCCTCGAAGACCCAGGCGTCGGTGCCGTCGGCGCGCTGGATCAGCTTAGGCACATCATCTTTGTATCTGTCGGGGATGTGGCCCTCGAACATGTCGGGCGGCTCGACGAGGTGATCGTCGACTGAAACGAGGACGAAGTCGTCCATCTTCATTCCGGGCTCCTCGGGCTGTGCGGGTCATCAACCGGCGTCACGTGTGCCCGACTCTACGGCGGAACAGATATTTGGTCAACGTTCCGCGATGGAGGCGAACTCGGGGGTGATCAGGTCGTCGATCTCGGCCCACGGGATGGTGATGACCTTGAGGCCGCGGCCGAATTGCACGTCAGCAAAGTGGAACTCGATGCCGTCGCGGGTGGGGATCCAGCGCCTGAAGTTGATGTCGACCGGTGCGAACTGGCCGGCGCGCCGCCAGTCGCGCAACTCCACCGGCGAAGCGACCGGTGTCAGACGCGCCTCTACCCGTTCGCCGAGGCGAGTCAGCCCGGCGGTCTTGTCGCGGAACAGGTTGTCCCACGTGATGATGTCACCGGTGCGGGTGTCGCAGACAACCGTGCCGACCGTCTGCATCGGCATGTGCGGCTCCGCGGTGTTGTAGGACCCGACGAAGACCTCCGATACCGTCGTGGCCCGGACGTGCAGCGTTCCCTTCGCGTCAAAGGTCCATGGCCGCCGCGTTGATCCGTCCCAGGTTGCTTGGGTGACTTCACGGTTCGCCTCGGCGTCGATGTGGTCGTTGATGGCCTCCGACGTCGGTGACTCGCCGGCACCGAGGCGCTGATAGTGCACGGTCCAGGTTCCCAGACCGTCGGGGCTGGCACCGGAGATCACCGCTTCGGCGGTTTCGGCGCGGGCGACCGCCGCCGTAACGGTGCTGCCCAGCACGAGCAGCACCAGGATCGGAGCGATTCGCCGTGCGAGGCCCACTATTTGAGCTCGACGCGACTGGCCAGCCATCGGCCGTCGACCCGTTCCATGGTCATCGCGGCCCGGCTGCGATCCAGCCGTGCCGCCGGGTTGGCGACATTGGTGATCGCCTGGTCGATGAAGAGCAGCACCTCGACTCTGTTCTTCGTCGCCGACTTGACCGCGGAGTCCACCACGATTCCCCTGCTCATCGCCTTGTTGTCGATCAGCACCTGCCGCAGTTGGGCCGCCGACTGGCTGTACATGTCCCGGAATTCGCCGGTCGCGCCGTCGACTACCTTCGCGAAGTTGTCGTCGACGCTGGTGGTGTCGATGCTCGTCAGCGTGGTGGCATAGGTCTGCGCGGACGCCAGCGCCGCCTTGCTTGCCGCGGCGATGCCGCGCTGCTGCTGGTAGTTCCAGCCCAGGAAAGCCAACGCCCCCAGCGCCGCGACGGAGATGACGGCAGCGACTGCCAGGGCGACACGACGCTGGCGGCGGGGAACGGGTGGCGACGCGGCCTCCTCGTCGCCCTCTTCGGAGACGTCGGCCGCGGGCGTCTCGTCGCAGAGTTGAGCGGTCATGGTTTCCTCCTTCGTCAGCTCGGTGGGTCCGGGGGCAGTTGCACCTGCATCGGAACCCCGCCGAAAAGTGTGGGCAGGGTGCGCGAGTCGGCCGGGACCGGATCGGTCTGTGCCAGCGGGTCATAACCCGGCGGTGGGCCCGCCGTGCCGTCTCCCGGCGGGCGCGGCGCGTTACGGGCGCCGCGGACCAGAACCGAAGGATCGGGGTTCTGGCAGTAGGTGTGCAGATACGGCTCGGGATAGTTCGGTATGGCCGGTGGCAGGGGCGGGAGCCCGTAGTCGCAGCTGTACCGGGGCCACAGATCCGCGATCACCCAGACCGCCCCGTCGCGCACCACGCTGCTCAACGCCTCTACCGCCGAGCCGCCGCGATCGGAGTTGACGATCTCGTTCAGCGCCGGCAACCGCGCGTGGGACAGTTGTGCGGTCGTGACGAGGTTGCCCAGCAGCTGGACCATGGTGTCGGAGTTGTCTTCGATGATCTTGTCCAGCATGGTGAATGGCCGATCACCGCTATCGACCAGCGTGCGGAACCCGCCATCCATCGCTGCCGCGCCCCGCATGATGTCGTGCACGTTCTGCGAGGTGCGCATCAGCCCGGCGCTGCTGTCGACGACGGTGGTCAAAACGGTGCGGCTGGTCCGCAGGACGCTCACCGTCTGGGGAAGCACCGAGTCCAGGGTCGAGATGAGGAAGGCCCCGCCGTCGAGTAGGGCAGCGAGCTTGGCCGGCCCTTGATTCGACACCCGAAGTTCAGTGGTGATGGCGGCGAGCTGCTGCGGGTCCACCTGTGCCAGCAGTCCATTGGCGTCGGCCAGCAGTTGCGCCAGCGGCACCGGTACCGCGGTGTGGTCCTCGGCGATGACGGCCCCGTCGGTCAGGGCCGGTGCGCCGGGCTGCTCGGGCTGGAAGTCCAGGTACTGCTCGCCGGCCGCGGACAGCGCGGAGACCCGGACGAGACTGTTCTGCGGCACCCGTTTGCGACTGTCGATCTCGACCGTGGCCACGACTCCGGTTTCGCCGAGTTCTACCGCGGCGACCTTGCCGACCCGCACGCCCCGCAGCGTGACGTCCTGGTTGGGTAGCAGGCCGCCGGATTCGCGCAGGTGTACGTGTACGGCGATGGTGGAACGGAACGGGCTGATGCCCAGCGTTCCGCCGATGATGTAGGCCAGAACGGCGATCAGGGTCACGATGATGCCGGTCACCGACACCGCGACGCGGTGGCGCTTGCAGGCCCCGGCCGAATCGACCAGCAGTCGTGCCGGTCCTTCCAACAGGTGCAGGGTGCTGTTCATCATCGTGGCTGATGCTCGGGCCCGTAGATGCGGCTCAACAACAGATTCCACTCGTATCGGAGGCTGCCGATCATGGCATGCCAGTCGGTGCCGTCTGGGCCGTGGATGCCCGGATCGCCGGGATAGTTCTTATCGGGCAGCGCGCCGATCGCCAGCTGGGTGACGATTCCGACGGCGTGGATGTCCGGTCCGCTGGTGATGTGGGTAATCCCGGTGATCATCCGATTCCAGATGTTCAGATTCAGATCGGGGTCGGTCGAGATCTGGTTGAAAACATCCGAGAGCCGGTTGAGATCGCTGATGGTGCTGCGCGTATCGGTACCCTGCATCGAGGGAAAGCGGTTGAGCTGCCGGGTGATCCGGCCGGCAGCAGAAACCATGTCGGCGAGGTTGGTGGCGTTGTCGGCCAGGGTGGCCGTGGCCGGCGTGGCCCCGGCGAGCGCCGTGTGGAGGGTGTCACGGCGAGCGGTCAGGGTGGCGGCCAGATCTGAGGTGTTGCGCAACGCCTGGTCGATCTGCGTTGAGCGGGCGTTGAACCGCGACAGCAAAGTGTTGGAGTTGTGCAGCAGTGCGGCGACCTTTTCGCCCCGCCCGCCTACTGCAGCTCCTGCGCCGTTGACGGTGGAGACCAGCCGGCGGATCGCGCCGCCGTTGACCAGGAGAGCGGCCGAACCAAGGACGTCTTCGATGGTCGCGGCGGAGGTGGTGTGGTCTGCCGCGATGGTGTCGCCGTCGACTAGGCGCGCAGAATCCGCAGTCGCATCCGGACCGCGTCGCACCGCGATGAAGATATCGCCGAGAGGAGTCGCCGATCGCAGCTCGGCGATGGTGTCGGCGTACAGCGGTGCGTTGGCGCTGACCTTCATCGTCACGTGCGCGGAGAAGTTCTGGGCCTTAAGGGATTGGACTTCACCGATATCGGCGCCGTTGAGTTTGACCTTCGCCTTCACCGGCAGGTTCAACGCGTTGGTGAACACCGCCGTCAAGGTGATATCGCCGTCGATGCGCCCCGGCGCGGGCAGCGGGATGCTGGCCAGACCCCCGGCACACCCAGAGAGCGTCAGCGCCATACCGGCTGCCACCACGGTCCGCATCATTTTGCGACTCCCGCCATGTGTTCGAGTAGTCCCGTCATTCCCTCCACGAAGAAGGTGGTGCCGAACGCGGGCGCGTTGTCGGCGACCGTCCCGGTGGCGCAGCCCAGATCCTTGATCCCGGCGAGATTGCAGATCTCCTTCGCCATTTGGCCGTTGAGCATGAGTTTGTCGAGCGTGGGATGGATCCGCAGTGTGTGACCACTGGGATCGACGGCGTTGTAGATGTTGGTGCCCACCAGCGGTAGTACATCGAGGATCTCTTCGACCTGGCGGCGGTTGTCGTTGAGGGCGACGGTGAGGGAACCGAAATCACTGACGGTTCCCTTGAGGGTGTCGCGGTTCTTCTCCAGGAGTGCGGCCGCCTGGTCGAGGATCTGGTTGGCCTTGGCGCCGGTGCTGCCCGCGCCGAGGTTTTCGGCGGCGATCAGGTCGCTGAGCGCGCGGATGTTCGAGCCGAATTCCCGGATCGCGGTGTCATTGTCGGCGGCGGCCTGGGTCAAGTCGGCGAGGCTGGCAGCGATCGACGCGATGGACTTTCCGGTGGCCGCGCCGTTGTCGGAGCTCAGCCGCAGCGCTTGGGAGAGTTGATCGAGAGCGGACTTGATGTCGGGCCCGCTACCGGAGGAGATCTTGGCGCCGATCCCGATCAAGTTGGCGAGCGGGCCGTGGCCCTGGCCGTCGCCCTCCAAAGCGCGAGAGAGCTTGTCGGCCATGGCCAGGGTGCGATCGAACTCGACGGGCGTTCTGGTACGGGGAAGGCTGATGACATCCCGGTCGCGCAGCTTGGGGCCACCGCCGTACGGCGGTGTCAGCTCGACGTGCCGATCGGTCAGGATGGACGTCGCGACGGTGACCGCCTGAACGTCGGCGGGGATGTCGACGTTTTTGTCGATGACGAGTTTCACCTCGACGTAGCTGTCTTTGGGAACGATTTCGGTGACCTTGCCGACCGGCATGCCGAGGATGGACACCGCATTGCCCTCGTAGAGCCCGACGGCTTCTTCGAACTGCGCCGTGACGGTCAAAGCCCGCTGCCGATTACCGGATGCTAAGTGCCACAGCAGTATTCCGGCGACGGCGAGGAGTGCCAGCCCGATCGCGATCGACCTGGTACGGGTGGTAATGGCGGTCATCTGGGCAGCCTCGCCGGGTCCGGCGGCGGCCAGCCCGGGAACGGGTCCCCGGCGGGTTGGCAATCGGTGAAGTACTGCGCCAGCCCGAATTGCTTTCCGCGTCCGCTGAGTGCACACATCCACGAGTCGATGAGCACCCCGGCCGGCAGGTTTATGTCGAGCGCGGTACCGCTGCCGCTGGCGTTGGCGAGGTTGCGGAACGCCACCGGCATCACCTGCAGCGTATTGCGGACCAGCGCGTCGTGGCTGGCGGCCATCTGCGCGAATTGCTGCATGTTGGCCAGCAGTTCGTTGATCGCGGGTTCGTCGCCCAGGATCGTTTTCACGGTGTCGACCAGGGCGGTGGTGCCGTCGAGCAAGCGGTGTAGCGACGCCTGCCGGGCGTTGATCGTCTGGAGCAGGTCGCGGCCCTGGATGACCAGCGCGCCGAGGTCGGCCTTCTGGTCGCGGATCAACCCGGTGATGGTGTCGACGTTCTGGAGCAGGGACCCGATCTGATCGCGCCGGGTGGCGATCACGGTGGCCAGGGATTGGACGTTCTGCAGGGCCTCCGGCAGTGCCTCAGGCACACCGGCGAGGCCGTTGCTCATCTCGGCCATGGAGGCGGCGATGCGGTCGGCGTCGACCTGTTCGAAGGTGGTGGTTGCGTCGGCCAGGGTGGCCTGCAGGTTGTAGGGCACCGACGTGTTGGCCAAGGCGATGGTGCGAGAACGCAGTTCGCCGTCTCCGGCGGGGGACAACTCGAGGTAGCGCCGCCCCAGCAGGGTGGTCAGCTTGATCGCCGCTCGGGAGGCATCGCCGACCCGCACACCGTTGCCGACGGTGAATTTCACCGTGACGTGATCGCCGGTGAGCGCGACGTCTTTGACGGTGCCGACCTCGATTCCCGCCACTGTGACCTGATCCCCGGGCCGCAGTTGGGCGGCCTGCGCGAACTCGGCCCGATACCCGGAGTGCCCCAGTGCCAACTTGCCGATGCCGACGAGTGCGGTGACGACCACGGCCATGATTGCCACCGTGATGGTGCCCACCCAGATCGGGTTGTAGCCCTCGATCGCGCGCTTGGGTCTCGGTGACATCGCCGTCCTACCTGCAGATCGGTGAGTGTTGGACGATGTTGCCCGGGGAGGCCAGTTTGACGGTGCCGGGGATGACCCGGCCCAAGAACGCGAACACCGTGGAGTTGATGTCGCAGATGTAGCCGTCGATATAGCTTCCGCTCTGGGTTGCTCGGGCAAGGCCTTTGAGCACCAGCACCAGATTCGCCCCGTAGTGGGCGAACCGCTGCCGGCCTTCGCCGGTGAGATGCCCCACGAATCCGGGCTCGCGCGCCAGAAACTCCGCAAGCTGCGGATAGATCGCATCCAGCAGAACCGACAGGCGATCGGTTGCCTGGGTGATCGAACCGGTCGATGCCGCCAACTCGTCGCGCCGCGCAGCCAGTGTCGATAATGCGGTGCGGGAGTAGTCGATCACCGATTGCAGGTCCCGGTCTTGGCGCGCCAGGATCGCGGTGATCTCGTCGAGGTTGGCGATGACGTCGCCGAGGACCTGATCGGGCCCGGCGAACGATTCGGCCAGAGCTGAGGTCTGACTGATCAGGGTCACTACCGACGCGGAATCGCCTTGCAGTGCCGCAATGATGCCACCGGTGAGGTTGTCGACCTGCCGCGGGCTCAAGAGGGTGAACAGCGGCTCGAATCCGTTGAGCAGATGGGAGATGTCGAACGACGGGTTGGTGCGCTCGACGGGGATGATGCCGTGGTCTGGTAACGCCTTGGGGGAGTCGCCGGTTCCGGGGGAGAGCCCGAGATAACGCTGGCCGATGATGTTCTGGTAGGTCACCGAGGCGGTGGTGTCGTCGTAGAGGGCGTGGGCCTTCGGAACTCGGAATGTGACTCTGGCCAGGGTGCCGTCCAACTCCACCCGGTCGACGCGTCCCACCCGAACGCCTGCGGTGCGTACGTCATCGCCGCTGTGCAGTCCGGATACGTCGGTGAACATCGCGCTGTAGGTGTTGGTCGGGCCGGAGACTTCTCGGCGCAGCGTGACGAAGACCAGCCATGTCGCGGTGAGGGAGAGCACCAGGAACAAACTCAATCCGAGCAGCGCCTTGCGGTACCTCATCGGGCACCGCCCGCGCTCGCCGTCAACCGCACCGTGGTGCCGCGAAGCAGCGGCGTCAGCAGGATTTCGGCGCCCACGTTGGCCTGATCGCCCATGATGACCTTGAGCTGTTGCTTCTCGGTGCTACTGCCGACCGGGCCGACGTTGCCGCCGAATGACTGCGGTTGCACCGGCTCCGGTGCTTCCGGTTCGGGGCCGGCGGGCGGGGGCAGGACAGAGAAGCGTGGTGGTGCGAAATTCGGCCGGTTCTCGGTGATGCCGGGGGGCAGCGGAAAGCCGCGGGTTTCCAGCGACGGCGTCAATGCCGGTGCGGTGGGGACCTCGGGAGCGGTGAAACAACTGGGCCCGAGCATGTCCCCGTAGCGGGGGCAGTCCGAGCGCACATAGGTCCGGGTCGGGTTCAACGAGATGACGGCTTTGGCCTGCAGCTGATTGGTGTCGTAATTCCAGGCGACGTCCATGACCCGGCCGACCAGTGTGGTCAACCGAGTCGAGATACCGTGCAGGGTCTCGGCGTGATCGCCCAGCACGCCCAGCACCGGTGTCAGCTTCGTGGAGATATCCATCATCCGGTCGGTGTTGTTGTCGAAGGCCTCGCCGAGCACTCCGGCGGTGCCCAGCCCGACCGAGAGCAGATTCATCAGCTCTGAACGCTTTTCGGCAAGAGTCCGCATCGGCTGGACCGCGTTATCGAGAGCGTCGAGTAGCTCCGGCGCGGTCTGCCCCAGGGCGGCGGTGGCCGCGGTGAGCGCGGACATGGTCGACGGGCCGATGGCGTCGTCGGTGACGACGGTGTTGAGCTGGTTGACGATCTCGTTCAGATCGCCTCCGGCACGCTGTAGCCGATCGCCCCGACCGCTGGTCGCCTCGCCCAGGGCGGTGAGCCATCCCACGCTGTCGCCGGTGGGCTGGCGCCCCACCGATGCGAGCACCTGGCGGAACTTGTTCAGCGTGGTCTGGAAGAGCACGGTCGGCAGGGCCTGATCTTCTTTGATCACAGCTCCGGTGCGCACGGGGGCCGAATGTGGGCCGTTGTCGACCAGTTGCACCGAGGACACCGCGAAGACGTTCGACGGCACCACTCGGGCGGTCACCGTGGCGGGAATGCCGGGCGCGTGTGCGGGGCTCAGATCGAGTCGCACCAGGTTGGGATGGCCCGTCGCAGCGGGGGTGACGGCCGAGACGAATCCGACCAGCATGCCCCGGAACTTGACGTCGGACTTCACCGGCAGGCCGTCACCGACATTGACGAGTTCGGCGCTGACCCGCACGGCATGCTGCAGCACGCCCTGGGACTGCGCGATCATCAGTGTCGCGGCGACGGCGACGATCGCCAGTAGTGCCAGCCCGTCGAGGAACAACCGGGCGTTGGAGGGCCCACCATCATTGGCCTCGAAGGAGTTCGGCATCGTCAGCCTCCGAACCTGGCGCCGGCGTTGACGCCCCACATCGCCATGGTCAGCAGCGCATTCAAGATGATCACCACCGTGATGGTGGCCCGCATCGCATGACCGGCTGCCACTCCCACTCCCTGCGGGCCGCCTGAGGCGAAATAGCCGTAGTAGCACTGGATCACGGCGGCGAAGAAGATGAAGATGACTCCCTTGATGGTGGCGTAGAAGACGTCACGTCCGCTGCTGAACAGGGCGAAGTAGTGGCCGTAGGTACCTGCGGAGGTGTCGGCGATGATGCCGACCACGACCTGCGCGGACAGATACGCCGCCGCCAGGCATACCAGGAACAACGGGATGGCAGCCAGAACCGACGCTGCCACCCGCGTGGTCACCAGGTACGGAATCGGTTTGATCGCCAGGGCATCCATCGCGTCGATCTCCTCGGCAATGCGCATGGCGCCCAGTTGAGCGGTGAAACGGCAGCCCGCCTGGGTGGTGAAGGCGATCGCGATCATGACCGGCACCAACTCGCGGGTGGAGCCCCACGAGGACAACAGCCCGGTCGCCGGCCCGAGGCCCAACAGGTTCAGCGCGTTGTAGCCCTCGATGGCCAGCAGCGCGCCGGCGGTGATACCCAGCACCACGGAGACGCCCATGGTGCCGCCGCCCACCACGAGCGCCCCGTTGCCCCAGGCGATATCGGACAGATTGCGGAAGAACTCCCGGCGGTAACGAGCCAGCATGACCGGCACCGCCAGCACCACACGACAGATGAAGTCCAGCATGTGGCCGCCCTTGGCCACGGGCAGCCACACGATTTCGGCCGTTCGAAGGAGGTGGTGAACCGCACGAGGGCGGTAGACGGCTACGGTCATCGCGCTTACAGGCTCGCTTTGGGGAAGAGCAGCAGATACAACTGGCTCATTCCGACGTTGACGATCATCAGCAGCAGAATCGATTCGACCACCGCGGCGTTCACCGAATTGGCGACCCCGGCCGGCCCTCCGCGGGTGTCCAAACCTTTGTGGCAGGCCACCACCGCGACGATCGCTCCGAAGGCGATCGCCTTGGCCAAAGCCAGGAAGAGGTCGTCGACGGTCGCGAAGGAGGCGAAGGTGGCAACGAACGATCCCGGAGTTCCGCTCTGCACGAACACGTTGAACAGGTAGCCGACGAAGAAGCCGGCGCACGTCGCCAGCCCGGTCAGCGCGACGCCCACCAAGATCAGTGCGGCGAAACGGGGAACCACCAGTCGGCGGATCACCGAAACCCCCATGACCTCCATCGCCGCGACTTCCTCGCGCATCGTCCGCGACCCGAGGTCTGCGCTCACCGCCGAGCCGACCGCTGCCGCCAGCAATATCGCGGCGACCAGGGGCGCTCCTTGGCGGATCACCACCAGCCCGTTGGCGGCGCCCGAGAGAGATTCGGCGCCGACCTGCCCGGCGAGTACGGCGAACTGAATCGAGAGCGTGACCCCGACCGGAATCGTCACCAGCAGTGTCGGGACCAAGGCGGTACCGGCCATGAACGCAGCCTGCTTGACGAACTCCGAAACCGCGAAACGTCCGGTGAACAGATCGATGAAAAGGTACTGCACGGTACGCAGGCCGAGGATCGCCTGACCGCCCACCGTGCCCAGCGACCGCAGCGGGTGCGCCCGGACATAGGACCGCCCCCAGGCACCGACTTCGGCAAGGGGCGACCGCCCGTCGATCTCGTCTTCGCGCTCCGATGAGACAGTCAGCGGACCCTCCCCGTTCCGAACGCCAAGCCGTTGACCGAGCTACGGGCCAAACCGGCCAGACTGCTGCAACCGCTCTGCCAACGCTTCGGCACAGCGGACCCAATGTTTGGTTTCGTCAGCGGAGCCTATCGTGCGCTGCCGGTATGGTCAACGCTTTGTCGGGCGCGGTGTCGGCTTCTCGCCAGAGGCCGTGGATCGGCTGGTTCGGTACGCCCGGGAACAGTTGCTCGCTCGGGCCCGAGGTCACCCAACCGCCGAGCTTGGTGGCTAGATGCGGGGCGAACACCGCTCCGTACAGTCCGTTTCCGATCACGATGACGGCGACGATGGACAACACCGACGATTTCCATCGGGTCGTCGAGCGGTTGTCGGCCCACGCCTCGATGACGTTGCGGCCCTGCGCGTCCGTTCGCCCGAGCAGATAGGTGAAGACCATCATCTGCACGCCCATGGCCAGGGCGTCGTACAGCGGATACTGCTGCGGCGTCCCTTCGCTCAATGCCAGACCTGGGATGACGTAGCCATAGGAGAAATTGCCGAGCCGGGCGCCCAACATGCCGTTGAACAGAAACGCCCAGCAGAAGCCGACGATTAGACCGACCGTCAGCAGCGTGACAGGGCGGCGCCAGCCGAATCCCGCGGCCACTCGGCGTCCGAGCGAGGACCCGATCAGGGCCGGCACGAGGAAGTAGGACATGTAGCCGATGGGCACGGCCAACGGGAGACCGCCCCAGGTCATGTTCAGCGGCCACCATGACGGCATCCGGGGCAGCTCCGGCGGGAATTGCGCATACATCGCCCAGTCGTAGGGGGCCTCGATCCAAGAGAACGAGAGCGCCGAGATGCAGAGCAGCAACAGCGGGTGTAGATGCCGGCGACGGTAACTCAGGTAGACACCTACCGCGAAGAACGCGATTCCGGTGACGTAGGAGAAGATCTGGGCGGCCGCAAGCGACGGCGCCAGCCCGGCGCTCACCGGCGGGCCTCCGGGTCGAAGTAGAGCACCACTCCGTAGATCAGTGCGATCAACCCGAGCAGGGTGCCCAACATGATGACAGCGCCCACGTCCGCCTCCTTCACAGCATTTCGGTAGGTAGTGGATACTATCCTTTCTAGATAGCAGAGACTATCCTAAATTCGTCTGATGTCGAGTGAGATTCGAGGAGTGAATCAGGTTGTCCCAGCGAACCTCCGGCGCCGGACGGAGTACGGTGGCGGTCCGACGGCCCCGTGGCGAACCGCGCCGGCTGCTGCTTGATGCCGCACGAGACCTCTTCGCCCGCCAGGACTACCGCAGCACCACGACGCGGGAGATCGCGCAGGCGGCCGGCGTCACCGAACCGCTGCTGTTCCGCCACTTCGGCTCGAAGGCGACGCTGTTCCGGGAGGCGCTCGTCGCACCGTTCATCGGCTTCGTCGAAGAATTCGGTCAGACGTGGCAGTCGCTTGACCCCGAGCAGACCAGCGAGGAAGAGCTGGCCCGCCACTTCGTCGGGCGACTCTACGACGTATTCGTCGGTCACCAGGGCCTGCTGCTGACATTGATGGCATCGGATTCGCTTACCGAGGAGGAGGCGGCCGAGGCCGGCATCGCCGACGTCCGGCGGTCGATCACCCTGCTCGGCCAGATCAGCGCGGAAGGGATGAATCTGCGCTCGATCGGGTCACCGCATCCGAATCTGCCGGCGCACTCCACCGTGGCGATGATCGCCGGAATGGCCGCGTTGCGTTCGACCTACTTCGGCTCCCGGCCGCCGTCGAGAAAAGTGATCGTCGAGGAACTCACGCAGGCGAGCCTGCACGGCTTCCTGCACCGTAACAACCAAGGGGTGTGACCATGACAGGCGCCAGTGCGCTCGAGCTGTACTACGACCCGTTCGACCGCGACATCGATGACGACCCGTACCCGGTGTGGAAGCGCATGCGTGAAGAAACACCGTTGTACTACAACGAGAAATTCAACTTTTATGCGCTGAGCCGCTACGAGGACGTGGTGCGCGAGCTGCCGAACTGGGAGACCTACCGCTCCGGGCGGGGGACCACCGCGGACATCTTGTTCAACAACATCGAGGTACCGCCGGGAATCCTATTGTTCGAGGACCCGCCGCTGCACGATCTGCACCGCGGTCTGCTGTCCCGGGTCTTCACCCCTCGCCGGATGCTGGCCGTAGAACCTCTGGTCCGGGAGTTCTGCGTCAAAGAGCTGGACCCGCTCGTCGGCGCCGGCGGCTTCGATTTCATCGCCGATCTCGGAGCGATGATGCCGATGCGCACGATCGGCTATCTGCTGGGCATTCCGGAAAAGGACCAGGAGGCGATCCGGGACCGCAACGGCTCCTTCATCGAGATGGCCGAGGGGCGCGAACCCGGTGATGTCAGCCAGCAGATATTCGCCGACACCATCATGATGTTCGCCGAGTACATCGAGTGGCGTGCCAACCACCCCTCCGATGATCTGATGACCGACCTGCTGCGGGCGGAGATCGAGGAGGCCGACGGCACCCGGCGCCTGCTGACCCGCACCGAGGTGCTCGCCTATACCGCCATGATCGCCGGCGCCGGAAACGAGACCACGGCCCGGCTGATCGGATTCATGGCACAGTTGCTCTCGGATCATCCGGATCAACGTCGCGAACTCGCGGCCGATCCGGCCCTGATCCCGGGCGCGGTCGAGGAGACGCTGCGCTACGAACCTCCCTCGCCGGTGCAGGCACGCTATGTCGCCCGCGACGCCGAGCACTACGGCCGGCCGGTTCCGGAGGGGTCGTTCATGTTGCTGCTCAACGGATCCGCCAACCGTGACCACCGGCAGTACGCCGACCCGGATCGCTTCGATATCCATCGCGGCGGCAGCCACCTCAGCTTCGGCAAGGGGGTGCACTTCTGCCTCGGGTCGGCGTTGGCCCGATTGGAGGCCAGGGTGGCCTATGAGGAGGTCCTGAAGCGGTGGCCCGACTGGGAAGTCGACTACGCGGGCGCGCAACGCGCCCACACCGCCAGCGTGCGGGGGTGGGCGCGGCTACCTGTTGTCACCCGGTGAGCCTCACATGGCGATGCCGAGCCGATCGCAGGCGCCGAACACCTCCTCGAAGATGGAGTCGGGAACGGTGAACGGGTCGGTCGCCGACACCTGCGCCAGGTGCGCCGCAATGTCCTCGGCGGCGGGATCGGCACCGGATTCGGGGAGCCAGCCCTGGCCGAGTCCGACGAAGACACGGGCGAATCGCCCGGCGCAGGCCGAGTAGTTTCGATGCGTGACATCGCAGTCCCGGCTGGCCAGGTAGACCACGATCGGCACCACCAACTCTGGCCGGATCGCCCGTAGGAACCCGGCCTCTTCGATCGCTTTGGGGTCGCCGACCGTGTCGGTGACCATCCGGGAAAACCCGAACGGCAGCACGGTATTGGACCGGACTCCCAGTGGGGCACCCTCGATCGCAATGACATTGGAGAGCCCGACCAGTCCGGCTTTGGCGGCGGCGTAGTGGGCTTCTAACGGCTGGCCGAACATGCCACCCGACGAGGAGATGAACACGAACCGGCCATAACCCTGCTTCTTCATCACCCGGTATGCGGGCTGACTCAGATAGAACCCGCCATCCAGATGCACCCGCAGCATGCGCCGCCAGTCGTCAGCGGACATCTCCTCGAACGCAATGCTGTTGAAGATCCCCGCATTGCTGACCACGGCATCAAGGCGGCCGAATCGCTCGACGGCAGCGGCGACGATCGCCTCGCCGCCGGCCGGGCTGTCCACCGAGTCGTGCGATGCCACGGCGACACCGCCGGCAGCAGCGATCTCGTCGGCCACCAGGTCGGCAACGTGGGCGTCGGCGCCGTCACCGTGCATCGACCCGCCGAGGTCGTTGACCACTACCGAGGCGCCGCGTCGAGCCAGCTCTATCGCATAGAGGCGGCCCAGGCCTCGCCCTGCCCCGGTGACGACGACCACCTGGTCGGTGAAATCGATCATCGCGGCGCCTACCCCTCGATTGACTGTGGTCGCAGCGGACTCTACGGTGGAACAGATATTTGGTCAACCGGATAGGCGAGGGGGTCCGTGAACCACCACGAAGCCGGCGAATCCCTGCGGCGCTGGAGCTTGTTGGCGTCGGCGCTTTCCGGCCGGGCGCTGCAGGTGGCAGCGGGCGACGCCGGCGAACCCACGTGGACCGACGGCAAGACCGTCTACGTCGATCCGGCCCTGGAGGCGGCCCGCCAGCTCGAGGCGGTGGCGGTTCAGGCCAGCCTGCTGGCAGCCGGGAGTCTGGAACCCGGCCTGGTCCGCAAGCTGGTTCGGCGCCGCGCCCTGACCGCCCGCTACCTCGCTGTCGAAGGGCATCGGGCGCTGGCGGCCAACGTCGAACTGTTGCCCCCTGCGGCGGCCTCGCTAATCGACCGGGAGCTCGCCGCCCGCAGCGAATCGCCTGCCGCCTCGCTGGTGCTGGCCGGCACGCTCGACGACGCTCCGCTCGACGCGTTCGGTGTGATCCGCCCGGGAAAGATGCTGACCGACAAGAACACCGGCGAATCGAGTGCCGGCCAGCAGCATCAACCGCGTCAGCAGAGTAAACCGCTGGCCGACCTCGACGACGGTGACGACGGTCCCGGGGACGTCATGGATGTCTTCTCCAGTCCGGTCGGCGGCAGCGGCGCGCTGGGCCGGCTGGTCGCCAAGATGCTCGAGGTGACCCGTCGGCTGGGCGGCAACGGCCCGCCGGGGGCCGACGCGCCCACGCATCGGACCCGATCCGGACGGCGTGGCGGCAGCGCGGTGTCTTCTGCCGGCATCGGGGCTCTTGATGACGACACCGCCGCCGGCAGCACCACCGGAACGACCTATCCCGAATGGGACGTGAATCGCCGGAGCTATCGGCAGAACTGGTGCACCGTACTGGAAATCGCGGCGAGCACCGGCAACGCGGCGACGCCGGCGGGCGACTATGGATTGCGGCGACCGCTGGCCCGGCTCGGCGTGGGCTTGGATCGCTACCACCGCCAGCCGCAGGGCGACGACATCGATCTGGATGCGGCGATCGAGGGCCGGGTGGAGGTGCTCGCCGGGTCGGCGCCCGACGAAGCGGTCTACCTGGACAGCCTGCGCAGGCGGCGCGATCTGTCGGTGCTGATCCTGCTGGACGTCTCTGGTTCGACGGCCGAGCCCGGCACCCTGGGTCAGACCGTGCATGCTCAACAGCGCGCGGCAGCCGCGGCATTGGCCACCGCTCTGCACGATCTGGGAGATCGCCTCGCGCTCTATGCATTTGCCTCCCAGGGCAGGTCGGCGGTGCACCTCACCCCGGTGAAGCGCTTCGACGACCCGCTCGACGCCCTCGCGCTGCGGCGTTTGCAGGGTCTCAAACCCGGTGCCTACTCGCGGCTGGGTGCGGCGATCCGGCACGGCGCGGCCGTCCTGGAAGACCGTGGCGGTACGCCCCGGCGGCTGCTCGTCGTGCTGTCCGACGGACTGGCCTACGACCACGGCTACGAGCGGGTCTACGGCGCGGCCGATGCCCGCCGCGCCCTGGCCGAGGCGCGCCGGCGCGGTACCGGTTGTCTGTGCCTGACGGTCGGAGCGGCCACCGATGTCGACGAGTTGCGCCGGGTTTTCGGCAGCGCCGCCCACGCGACCATTCCCCGGCTCGAACAGCTCAACCGGGTGATCGGGCCGCTGTTTCGGTCGGCGCTGAGCTCAGCCGACTTGCGACGACGGGTCGCATGAAGAGAAGGGGTATGAACGACATGACATCTGCGCCCCCTGGACCGCGCCCCTACTACGTGTCAACCGGCAATGAGGAGCAAGTCTTCAAAGCGGCCTACCGGCAAGGGCTGTCGATCGTGCTCAAAGGGCCTACCGGCTGCGGCAAGACCCGTTTCGTGGAGGCGATGGCCCACGATCTGGGCCGGCCGCTGATCACCGTCGCCTGCCACGACGATCTGACCACCGCCGATCTGGTCGGCCGGTTCCTGCTGCGCGGCGGTGAGACCGAGTGGGTGGATGGGCCGTTGACCAGGGCCGTCCGCGAGGGGGCGCTCTGTTACCTCGACGAAGTGGTGGAGGCCCGCCAGGACACCACCGTCGTGCTGCATCCGCTGGCCGACCACCGCCGCCAGCTACCGATCGAGCGGCTGGGGGTGACGCTGGACGCCGCACCGGGATTCGGCTTGGTGGTGTCGTATAACCCGGGGTACCAGAGCGTGTTGAAGGATCTGAAGGATTCTACGCGCCAGCGCATGGTGGCTATCGAATTCGGCTTTCCCGCAACCGAAGTCGAGGAGAAAATCCTTGCCTGCGAGGCCGGCGTCGATCACGAGCGGGCCGCTGAGCTGGTCCGGCTCGGGCAGGCGATCCGTCGCGTGGAGACCGGCGGGCTGCGCGAGGTGGCGTCGACCCGGGTGTTGATCGCCGCCGGTCGGCTGATCGCCGAGGGGCTGACCCCCCGCGAGGCGGCCCGGGCCGCCGTCGCCGGCCCGCTGACCGATGACTCCCTGGTGACCAGCGGCCTGGTGGAGATGATCGACGCGTACCTGCCGGAGAGGTGATTGACGGTCCGCGGGCCGCGCGCTAAGGTTTGAACAAATATTAGGTTCGTCACGGAGGCGAGATGTCCTACGAGAGCGCCGCGGAACCGATCAAGATCGGTTATCTGATGGACTTCCGGCTCCCCGATGGCTTCCCGAAGAGCTATTTCGAAGACCTGACCCAACCGTTCGACCTGGTGTTCAAGCAGGCGACCGAACGGGGCCTGCTGGACCGGCCGATCGAGATCGTCTACCGCGAGGTCGAGGGTCTGCCCAAGGGTTCGGTCAAGGCCGTCATCGATGCTTACGGCGAACTCTGCGACGAGGGCTGCCTGGCGATCTTCGGACCGCACATCACCGATAACTGCGTGCCGACCCGCGAGGCGATCGAGGAGCGCTTCAAGGTGCCGTGCCTGTCGGTCACCGGATCCGACGAGGCGCTGGGGGAGTGGTTCTTCGCGTTTCCGCAGGGATCGCTGACCGATGAGCCGATCTTCTGGACGGACCTGCTGGCCAAAGGGGGGCACACCGAGGTCGGGGTGCTCAAAGAACAGTCGCTGGTGGGCGAAACCTATCTGAAGAACTTCCGCGAAGCCTGCCGGCGCAAGGGCATTCGGATCGTGGCCGAGGCGACGATCGCCCAGACCGCCCAAGACGTCTCAGCGGCGGTACGCACCCTGCACGAAGCCAAGGCCCCGGCGATCGTGCACTGCGGCTTCGGGTTCGGCGTGGTCTTCATCAACCCGGCGCTGCAGGAGTTGAACTGGGACCCGCCCCGTTTCACCTGCACCGCGTTCCAGAACGCCTGGATCAACCCGGTCATGTGGAACGCGTTCATGGGCTGGGTCGGTATCGACCAGTACGACGAGGGCAATCCGGTCGGTCAGGCGTTCCTCGACGAGTACGAACAGGCCTACGGCCGCCGCACCGAGTGGTGCGTGTCGGTGGTCAACCGGGACGTGGCGATGACTTTGGTGCGGGCCCTGGCCGCCGCGCATCCGCTGAGCCCGCGCGGGGTCAAGGAAGCCCTGGAGCGGGTGAAGATGATGCCCGCCGCCTCCGGGGCGCCGGGCACCAGGGTGTCGTTCGGCAACTGGACGCGCCGCGCCTGGATGGGCGCCGGCTATCTGGTCGCTCGCAGACTCGACGCCGACGGCGTCAACTCCCATCTCGTCGACCGTTTTGGAGAGGAATAAGTCATGACCGCAGAGCAGACGGCGCCGTCGCCGGCACGCCCCGCACCCGCGGAGCCCCGTAAGGGCTCGCCGTGGGTATGGGCCTGGGCGGCAGCCGCGTTCGGCTTCCTGGCCTTCCTGCTCGCGAACGCCGAAACCGGCCTGAGCTCGGATCGGGTTCGTAACTCCGCGGTCACCGAAACCCCGCCGTCGCGGCCGGTGCCGGTGCTGTTCGGGTTCGAGCACTGGCTCGGAGTCCTGGAGGCCTTCACCGTCGTGGTGATGATCGGCATCATCGTCACCTACGTGATCGCCTGGCGCCGGCATCCCTATCACCCGGTGTTGCTGATGGGCATCGTCACGACGTTGATCGTCTGGCAGGACCCGATTATGAACTGGGCGCCGTTCGCGGTCTACAACCCCGAGTTGCATCACCTGCCAGAGGACTGGCCGCTGGTGTCACTGTCGCCGACCGTGGAGCCGTTCGTGGTCCTCGGTTACATCATGTTCTACCTGCTGCCCTACTTCCCGGGGATCTGGCTGCTGCGCCGGATTCAGGCGCGCCGGCCCGTCGATTCCTTCGTGTGGCGCCACCCGCTGATCAGCCTGGCGTTCTGCATCCTGCCCTTCGGGATGCTGCTGGACGCGGCCCTGGAGATCACCCTGGTGCAGACCGGGATGTACATCTACTCCCAGGTCCCGTTCGGTTCGATCTTCGTCGGCCAGACCCACCAGTTCCCGTTCATCTTCGAGATCTTCGCGGTCAACTTCGTGATGGTGCCGGCCGGTGTGCTGCTCTACCGCGACGACACCGGCCGCACGGTGGCCGAGAAGTTGGCACAGCGGGCGAAGATCTTCGCCGGCCGCCCCACCCTGGGCATGTTCACCGTGATGCTGGTGCTGATCAACCTGGGCTACTTCTGCTACGGCGGCACCTTCGCCCTGGTCAAGGCGGCACATCTGTCGAAAACCGTGGCTTGCGCCTGGCCGTACCCGGAGGCGAAGATCTATGACCCGCAAGGCTTCTACGAGAAGCAAGGCCAGCCCGGTCCGTACTCGGTGGGCATCTGGTCGACCTGGCTGAGCGGTCAACCCGACGGGCGGCCGGACGTCGAGTTGGGCGCGGACGGCGACCGCTGTGGACCGGGCAATGGGTGATCCGCGCAGCGTCGTCATCACCGGCGCGTCGCGCGGGCTCGGGTTCGCGTCAGCGGCGCACCTGTACCGCAACGGTTGGCGAGTGGTGGCCGCGATGCGATCACCGGAACGAGGATTGCCCGCTCTGCGAGAGGCTACCGGTGCCGGCGACGACGATGCTCGGCTGATCGGGATCCCGCTGGATCTGACCGATACCGCCTCGGTGGCCGCGGCGGCCAAGGCCGTCGAAGCAGCGGTCGGCGCCCCGAATGCCGTGGTTCACAACGCCGGGATCTCGGCGGCGGGGATGGCCGAGGAGACCCCGGCCGAGTTGTGGGAGCGCATGTTTGCCACCTCGGTGTTCGGGCCGGTGGCGCTGACCAACGCGCTGCTGCCGACGATGCGGGCGGCCGGACGCGGGCGCATCGTCTTGGTGTCCAGCCAGGGCGGTGTGCGCGGGATGCCCGCGACCGCGGCCTACTCCGCGGCCAAAGGCGCATTGGAACGGTGGGGGGAATCGCTGGCCTGCGAAATCGCACCGTTCGGCCTGGGGGTCACGATTCTGGTGACGGGAACCTATGACACCGAGATCATCACCGACGCCGGCACCACCGACTGCCGCGATTTCGCCGGGCCGTATGCGCGCCATCACGCCACGATGGACAAACGGGGCCGCTTGGCGATGAAGGTCGCGGCCCGTTCGCCGCAGCGGTTCGCGACCGGACTGGCTAAGGCACTGGAGTCCGGTGCTCCCTTCGTGCGACGCCCGGTCGGCCCCGACGCGCGAATGCTGCTGGCCGCCAACCGGTTACTTCCCGCAGCCGGCCTACACCAGATGATCCGGCTGATGATGGGCCTACCGCGGTTCGGGTCGTTGACGAAGGATGAGAATGGCTGAACGCCCCGAACCCCGGATGATGATCGACGGCAAACTCGTCGACGGACAAGCCGGCACGTTCACCAACATCAACCCGGCCACCGAAGAGGTTATCGGGGAGGTCGCGAACGCCTCCGCAGCCGATATGCAGCGGGCCATCGACGCGGCCCGGCGCGCCTTCGACGACACTGACTGGTCGGCCGATCCGGCGTTCCGGCAACGCTGTCTGCGGCAATTGCAGGAAGCTTTGGAAGCCGAGCGGGAGCAGCTGCGGGAGGAACTGATCGCCGAAGTCGGTTGCCCACGGGCGATCACCTATGGCCCGCAGCTCGACGCACCGCTGTCCGATGCACTGAACTACCCGGCGCAGCTGATCGATGAGTACCCGTGGGAGACGTCGCTGGGCGACGCGTTCGTCTCGGTGACCGGGGCCAACACCACCCGCAAGGTCTGGCGGGAGGCTGTCGGCGTGATCGGGGCCATCGTGCCGTGGAACTTTCCGTTCGAGGTCACCATCCACAAGATCGGCCAGGCGCTGGCGACCGGCAACACCGTCGTGCTCAAACCCGCGCCGGACACCCCGTTCAACGGCACCCGACTGGGCCGGCTGATCGCCGAGAACACCGATATCCCAGCAGGTGTCGTCAACGTGGTCACCGCAGCGGATCCGCTGATCGGCGAGGAACTGACGCTGTCGCCCAAAGTCGACATGATCTCGTTCACCGGATCCACCGCGGTGGGACAACGAATCATGGAAAAAGGCGCCGCGACCATGAAGCGGCTCTTCCTCGAACTCGGCGGCAAATCCGCCACGATCGTGCTCGAGGACGCCGACCTGGCGTTGGGCTGCATGATGGGCATTGCGCCATGCATGCACGCCGGACAGGGCTGCGCCAACCCGACCCGCCTACTGTTGCCGCGGTCGCGCTACGACGAAGGCGTGGCCATCCTGCAGGGCATCTATGAAGGGGTCGCCGCAGGCGACCCGCAGGATCCGGCGACGTTGTGCGGCCCGGTGATCTCGGCCAAGCAGCGCGACCGCATCCGCGGCTACATCGACAAGGGCATCGCCGAAGGCGCCCGGATGCTGGTCGGGGGAGCCGAGGCGCCGGACGGGCTGGATCGCGGATTCTTCGTCAAGCCAACGCTGTTCGTCGATGTCGACAACGCCATGACCATCGCCCAGGAGGAGATCTTCGGCCCGGTGCTGGCGGTCATTCCCTACGACGACGAGGACGAGGCGGTGCGGATCGCCAACGACAGCCGCTACGGGCTGGCCGGCAACGTCATGTCGGGTTCGCTGGATCACGCGCTGGCGGTGGCCAAACGGCTGCGCGCGGGTTTTTTGGGCATCAACGGCGCCGCCGGTTACGGCGCCGACACCCCGTTCGGCGGTTACAAAGCCAGTGGCGTCGGCCGCCAGAACGGCGTCGCCGGATTCGACCAGTACACCGAGATCAAATCGGTCGCCTACCCGGCGGTTAGCGAGGCTCGACGGAGGAGAGCCGAAGCTGAACCGCCGAATCAACCGGGCGGTTAGCGAGGCTCGACGGAGGAGAGCCGAAGCTGGACCGCCGAATCAACCGGCCGGGTAAAAGGAGCAAGAAGTGCAACTGTTCGACGACCTGGAGGACTTCGGCGCCTTCGACGACGTGGTCTCCGGGGATGTGCGCGATCCCTACACCGAACTGGCCCGGTTGCGCCGGGAGGAACCGGTGCAGCGCATCGACATGTCCGGGATGCCACATGAGGAATCCAAGCCGGTGTTCATGGTGTACCGCCACGAGGACGTGCTGAAAATGTTGCGTGACAACGAGACCTTCTCGTCGTCGATCATCATCGACACCTTCGGCGACGTGCTCGGCGAGCAGGTGATGCTGGGCATGGACGAGCCGGTCCACGGCCGGCACCGCGCACTGGTGTCCAAGGCGTTCTCGCCGAGAGCGGTGGCCGGCTGGGAGCACGAGTTGGTGCTACCGGTGGCCAATCTGCTGATCGACCGGTTCGCCGATCGCGGCCATGCCGACCTGGTCAAGGAGTTCAACTTCGAATACCCGACCCGGATCATCGCCCGGATACTAGGCCTGCCCGAGCAGGATTACGAGCAATTCCAGCGCTGGTCCATCTCGCTGCTGTCCTTCACCATCAACCCCGAGCGCGGCCGGGCCGCGTCGCTCGCCCTGCGCGACTATTTCGCTCCGATCCTGGCCGCCCGCCGGGCCGAGCCGCGCAACGATCTGATCAGCCGGCTGGCCGACGCCGAGATCGACGGGCAGAAGCTGTCCGACGAGGAGATCTTCTCGTTCCTGCGGCTGCTGTTGCCGGCCGGTATCGAGACCACCTACCGCTCGCTGGGCAACCTGCTGTTCGCGCTGCTCACCCACACCGATCAACTCGACGCCGTGCGCGCCGACCGGTCGCTGCTACCCCAGGCCATCGAAGAGGGGGTGCGTTGGGACGCCCCACTGCTGACCATCACCCGGGTGGCCAGCTGCGACACCGAGCTGGGCGGGGTTGCCATTCCGGCCGGCTCCGCGGTGATGCCGATGCTGGGGGCGGCCAACCGTCAGGACGACCGCTACCCCAACCCCAACCTGTTCGACATCTTCCGGGAATCCAAAGTGCACGTGTCCTGGGGCCACGGCGCCCACGTCTGCCTCGGCAGCCACCTCGCTCGGATGGAAATGCGCGACGCGCTCGGGGTGATGTTCGACCGATTGCCGAACCTTCGGCTGGACCCCGACGGGGGCGACCCGCACATCCGCGGCCAGGTGTTCCGCTCACCGACCTCGCTGCCGGTGCTCTTCGATGCCCTATGACCCCGTTGCGGTTTGACGAACGTGTCGCCGTCGTCACCGGCGCCGGGCGCGGGGTGGGACGCAGCCACGCGAGGCTGTTGGCGGCCAGGGGCGCCCGGGTGGTGGTGGCCGACTTCGGCGTCGGCATCGACGGCCGTGCTCCGTCGTCGGCGCCGGCCG
This sequence comes from Mycolicibacter sinensis, assembly GCF_001667375.1. GTDB lineage: Bacteria > Actinomycetota > Actinomycetes > Mycobacteriales > Mycobacteriaceae > Mycobacterium > Mycobacterium sinense_A. The sequence goes on from NZ_LZIN01000031.1 coordinate 72,242, forward strand.
ACGAGGTGGTGCGTGAGATCACGGCCGGCGGCGGGCACGCCGTCGCATGCTACGCCTCGGTCGCCGAACCCCAAGGCGCACAAGCCGTCGTCGACACCGCGATCGAACGGTTCGGCCGGATCGACGTGGTGGTCAACAATGCTGGCATCCATGACCCCGGCCTGTTCGGCGAGCTGTCGGTCGAGCAGTTCCGCAGCATGATCGACGTGCACTACTTCGGCAGCGTGTTGGTCGCCCGGGCCGCCTGGCCGCATTTCGTCGCGGCGGGCTACGGCCGCATCGTCAACACGGTCTCCGAAGCCATGCTGGGCGGTATCTCGGAGCTGACCAGCTACGGCGCCGCCAAAGGCGCGGTGTTCGGTCTGACCCGCAATCTGGCCACCGAGGGCGCCGCCCACGGAATCCGGGTCAACGCCGTTGCGCCGCGCGCCTACACCCGCATGTCCGCGTCGCATTCGGACTCCGTGGCGGCCCAGCTGTCCATTCCCAAAGAGATCATGGACACCATCAATGCCAGTATGCCTCCCGAATTATGTGCTCCGGCAGCGGCATTCCTGGCGCACGAAGACTGTCCGCTCAACGGCGAGGTGCTGCAGATCGGGATGGGTGGTGTCGCACGCATCGCCGTGGTGCGCTCGGTGGGAATCACCAAGACACCGCTGACCGCCGAGGACATCGCCGCGAACCTCGAGGAGATCATGAACCTTTCCGACGCCCAGGTGACCGCCGTCACCGAGATGGTGCAGTGACTAACGCAGGAGGCTCCCAATGAGCGACTTCGAGTCGGTCGACTTCTTCACCGACCAATCGTTGATCCCCAACCCGTACCCGTATTTCGACCATCTGCGGGCCAAGTGCCCGATCGTGCACGAACCGCATCAGGGCGTGCTCGCCGTGACCGGGCACGCCGAAGCGCTTGCGGTGTACAAGGATCCGGCGTTCTCGGCGTGCGTGTCGGTCGCGGGCCCATTCTCCGGGCTGTCATTCGAACCCGTCGGCGACGACGTCAGCGACCTGATCGAGGCGCACCGGGCCGAGATCCCGATGAGTGAACACATCGTCACCCAGGACCCGCCGGAACACACCCGGACCAGGGGGCTGTTGAGCCGGCTGCTCACCCCGAAGCGGCTCAAAGAGAACGAGGAGTTCATGTGGCGGCTGGCTGATGAGCAGCTCGACAAGTTCGTCGCCCGCGGCAGCACCGAGTTCATCGAGGACTACGCCAAACCGTTCTCGATGCTCGTCATCGCCGACCTGCTCGGGGTGCCCACCGCTGACCATCAAGAATTCCGTCGGGTGATGGCGGGCGAGCACGTGGGCTCCCTGGACGACGATCCGGTCTCCCACAATCCGCTGCAGTGGCTGGACGACACGTTCTACGCCTACATCGAAGACCGTCGTGAGCAACCGCGCGGGGACGTGCTGACCGAGCTGGCCCAGGCGAAATACCAGGACGGGTCGACGCCGGCGATCATCGACGTGGTGCGCGTTGCCACCTTCCTGTTCGCCGCCGGTCAGGAAACCACCGTCAAGTTGCTCAGCGCCGGCTTGCGGGTGATCGCCGAGCAGCCTGAGATTCAGGCGCTGCTGCGCGACGACCACAGCCGTATCCCGGTGTTCCTGGAGGAGACACTGCGCACCGAAAGTCCGGTCAAGTCGCATTTCCGGATGGCGCGCACCACCACGAGGGTCGGAGAGACGACGGTGCCCGCCGGCACCACGGTGATGCTGCTGCCGGGCGCCAGTAACCGCGATCCGCGTAAGTTCGACCAGCCTGACCAGTTCCGGGTCGATCGGGCCAACGTGCGTGAGCACGTGGCATTCGGGCGCGGAGTGCACTCATGCCCGGGCGCGCCGTTGGCCCGCGCCGAGGGCAGGATCTCGCTGAACCGCATCCTGGACCGGATGGCCGATATCCGGATCTGCGAAGACCGGCACGGCCCGCCCGAGGCGCGCCGCTACAACTACGAGCCGACCTTCATCATGCGGGGCCTGCAGGACCTGCACCTGGAGTTCACGCCGGTCGGCTGACCAGCGAGCGGCGACCCCGCCCGCGGGTACCTTCGGTGGGTTGGTCGACAATCGTCGTCAACGACCCATCGTTGATGAAGGAGAGCACCCATGGCCGAAGCTGTCATCGTAGAAGCGGTGCGCTCGCCGATCGGCAAGCGCAACGGCGGACTGTCCGGGGTGCACCCGGCCGAACTGTCCGCCCAGGTACTCAACGGACTGGTCGGCCGCGCCGGGGTGGACCCCGCGCTGGTCGACGACGTGATCTGGGGCTGTGTCATGCAGGCCGGTGAGCAGGCTCTGGACATCGGGCGCACCGCGCTGCTGACCGCGGGCTGGCCGGAGTCGGTGCCCGGGGTGACAGTGGACCGCCAGTGCGGCTCCAGCCAGCAGTCGGTGCACTTCGCCGCCGCCGGTGTGGTCGCCGGGCACTACGATGTCGTCGTCGCCGGGGGTGTGGAGTCGATGTCACGCACCCCGATGGGCTCGTCGCTGGCCAACGGCGGGCACCCCTACCCCGAGGCGTTCCGCAACCGCTACACCCAGACCCCCAACCAGGGAATCGGCGCGGAGATGATGGCCGAGAAGTGGGGCCTGGACCGCACCGCATTGGACGAGTTCGCCCTGGCGTCGCATGAGAAGGCCGCTGCAGCACAGGATTCCGGCGCGTTCACCGACGAGATCGTCGGGATCAAGGACGCCGAGGGCAACGTGATCAGCGCCGACGAGGGCATCCGCCGCGGCACCACCATCGAGAAGATGGCTCAGCTCAAGCCGGCCTTCAAAGAGGACGGCGTCATCCACGCCGGCAACTCCAGCCAGATCTCCGACGGAGCGGCAGCGCTGCTGTTCATGTCGGCTACCAAGGCCAAGGAACTGGGGCTGACCCCGCTGGCGCGGGTGCACACCGCGACGCTGGCCGGTGCCGACCCGGTGATGATGCTGTCCGCCCCGATCCCGGCGACGCAGAAGGCGCTGCAGCGCAGCGGTCTGAGCGTCGACGACATCGGGGTGTTCGAGGTCAACGAGGCGTTCGCGCCGGTACCGATGGCCTGGCTCGCCGACATCAACGCCGACGCGAAGAAGCTCAACCCCAACGGTGGGGCGATCGCGCTCGGTCACCCGCTCGGCGGATCCGGCGCCCGGATCATGACCACCATGCTGTATCACATGCGGGCCAACGGGATTCGCTACGGGCTGCAGACCATGTGTGAGGGCGGCGGCCAGGCTAACGCCACCATCTTGGAGCTGCTGTGAGTGAGGCGGCCGTTCTCGTCGAGCGGCGCGGCAACGTACAGCTGATCACGATCAACCGGCCTGAGGCCCGCAACGCGATCAACGGCGCGGTCAGCGCCGGCATCGGCGACGCCCTGGCGCAGGCGCAGGACGACGATGAGGTGCGCGCGGTGGTGCTCACCGGCGCCGGCGACAAATCGTTCAGTGCCGGAGCCGATCTCAAGGCGATCGCCAACCGGGAGAACATCTACCACCCCGACCACCCGGAGTGGGGTTTCGCCGGCTACGTGCAGCACTTCATCGACAAGCCGACCATCGCGGCCGTCAACGGCACCGCGCTGGGCGGCGGCACCGAGATCGCACTGGCCAGCGACCTGGTGGTCGCCGAACAGCGCGCTCAGTTCGGGCTGCCCGAGGTCAAACGCGGCCTGCTCGCCGGTGCCGGCGGGGTATTCCGCATCATCGATCAACTTCCCCGCAAGATCGCCCTGGAGCTGCTCTACACCGGGGAGTCGATCTCGGCCGCCGAGGCCGGCCGCTGGGGACTGGTCAACCGGGTGGTCGATGACGGCGGGGCACTGCAAGCCGCCCTGGAACTCGCCGAACAGATCACCGGCAACGCGCCGCTGTCGGTGCGGGCCACCAAGCGGATTGCCTACGGCGTCGAGGACGGGGCCATCCCCGGCGAGGTGGCCGACTGGGCCCGAACCGGCCGGGAGTTCAGCGCGCTGCTGCGCTCCGAGGACGCCAAGGAGGGTCCGCGGGCGTTCGCCGAGAAGCGCGCCCCGGTGTGGAAGGCGCGTTGAGCGACGTGCCCGAGCCGCTGATCATTCCCATTAGTGGTCGTGCCCCGCAGCTGCACCCGGAGTCGTGGGTGGCGCCGAATGCCAGCCTGATCGGGCAGGTCCACCTGGCCGCTCGAGCCAGTGTCTGGTATTCGGCGACGCTGCGCGCCGAGGTGGAGCCCATCGAGATCGGTGTGGACACCAACATTCAGGATGGGGTGACCGTCCACGTCGACAAGGAGTTCCCCGCGCGGGTGGGCTCCCGGGTCAGCGTCGGGCACAACGCGGTGTTGCACGGCTGCACCATCGAGGACGACTCCCTGATCGGGATGGGCGCGATCATCCTCAACGGTGCCGTGGTGGGTGCCGGCTCCCTGATCGCGGCCGGCGCCGTCATCCCGCAGGGCATGGTGGTGCCGCCCCGATCACTGGTGTCCGGGGTGCCGGGCCGGGTACGACGGGAGCTCAGCGAGGCCGAAATCCGCAATAACCGGCACAACGCCGCGGCCTACCGCCGGCTGATCGAAGTCCACCGGGCGAACTGACGCAATCAGGCCACCGACTGCCGTTCGGCCGCTAGGTTTTGGGTCATGACCCAGACCAGTTCGGCCCGGCCCGGCCTGCTGCGCGAGTTCACCGATATTTTCACCAAAGTCTCCGCGCCGTATCACGAGCCGCGGTCCGTCGTGCATCGTCGTCGTGTCGTGGTCGCGGTGGTGGTGCTGCTCGGGGCCGCCGTCCTGGCGTCGATGCACACCAAGAACCCGGGCGACGCGGCGTTCTACTGGCTGTCGCTGGCCCTGGCAGCGGTCTGGTCGGTGGGGGCGGTCGTGGCCGGCCCGCTGCACCTGGGCGTGGTGCGCTTCCGCGGCCGCTACGAGCGGCCGGTGTTCACCGGCACCGGTGTCGGCTTGGTGCTCGGCGGGGTGTTCCTGCTCGGCGGGCTGGCGGTGCAGCAGATACCGCCGCTGGCCGACCAGGTGATCGCGATCCTCGACTACACCACGCAGGTGTCCTGGCGGCTGGTGGTGTTGATCGCCATCGTCAATGCGGTCGCCGAGGAGATGTTCTTCCGCGGTGCGCTGTTCAGTGCGTTCGGCCGCCGCTACCCGCTGGTGTTGTCGACGCTGCTCTACATCGCGGCGATGATGGCCGCCGGCAACCTGATGATCGGTGTGGCCGCGCTGGTGCTCGGCACCGTCTGCGCGATCGAGCGCCGGGCCACCGGCGGCGTGCTGGCCCCGGTGCTGACGCATCTGGTGTGGGGGCTGATGATGGTGCTCGCGCTGCCGCCGATCTTCGGCAGGTAGCCGCTCAGAAGTCGGTGAACTTCGGCGTGCGCCGGTCCTGAAATGCGCGGGTGCCCTCGCGGAAGTCGTGGGCGTTCAACAGAATCGACTGGCCGACGTATTCGCGGTCCAGCGTCGCGTCCAGCTCGGTCAGCGTCGCGGCGTTGATGGCGTGCTTGGTCTTGGCGAAGGCCGCCGCCGGCCCCGCCAGCAGCCCGGCCAGCACCTTGTCCACCTCGGCGTCGAAGTCCTCGGCCGGGTACACCGCGCTGATCAAGCCCCACTCCAAAGCCTCGGCGGCCGGCAGCCGTTCGGCCAGCAGCGCCAGCCGCATGGCGCGGATCCGGCCGATCGCCGCGGCGACCAGCGCCGAGGCGCCACCGTCGGGCATCAGGCCAATCTTGGTGAACGCCAACAGGAAAAACGCTTTGTCCGACGCCAGCACCAGGTCGCAGGCCAAAGCAAGCGACACCCCGACACCGGCGGCCGGGCCCTGCACCACGGCCACCACCGGTCGCGGCAGCGCGGCGATCGCCCGGATGGCGCGGTTGGCCTCGACGATGATCTCCGTCGGCACGCCGTCCGATGCGTCCTCGGCGCTGATCCCGGCGCCGGAGCTGAACCCGCGGCCGGCCCCGCCGAGCCGCACTGCGCGCACCCGCGGATCGCGGGCGGCGCCCTCCATGGCGTCGGCGATACCGGCCAGCACGCCGGTGGTCAGCGAGTTGAGGCTGTCCGGGCGGTCGATGGTCACCGAGAGCACCCCGTCGGCCAAAGTCACGGACAGGCCCTCCACTGGGGCCAGGGTGTCGATGCCGGAGTCGATTGTCGTCATGACCCTCACCTTAGGATGCACATCACAGGTGCAGACGACGAGGAGGCAGACATGGCGGGACCACTGGCGGGGCTGCGGGTCATCGAACTCGCCGGGATCGGACCGGGGCCGCACGCGGCGATGATTCTCGGCGACCTGGGTGCCGACGTGGTTCGGGTGGACCGCCCGCCGAAATTCGGTGGTGGCGCGCCGAAGGACACTATGCTGCGCAACCGGCGGTCGGTGACCGCCGACCTGAAGTCGCCGGAGGGCCGCGACCTGGTGCTCGCCCTGGTCGCCAAGGCCGACGTGCTGATCGAGGGCTTCCGCCCCGGCGTCACCGAGCGGCTCGGCCTGGGGCCGGAGGACTGCGCCAAGGTCAACGACAAGCTCATCTACGGTCGAATGACCGGCTGGGGGCAGACCGGACCGCGCGCACTGCAGGCCGGTCACGACATCAACTACATCTCGCTCAACGGCGCCCTGCACTCGATCGGCCGCGCGGGGGAGCGCCCGGTGCCGCCGCTGAACCTGGTCGGCGATTTCGGTGGCGGATCGATGTTCCTGCTAGTCGGCATCTTGTCGGCGTTGTGGGAGCGGCAGAGCTCCGGCAAGGGGCAGGTGATCGACGCGGCCATGGTCGACGGCTCGAGCATGCTCGGGGCGATGATGTGGAGCTTCCGTGCCCAAGGCATGTGGAGCGACGAGCGCGGCGTCAACATGCTCGACACCGGCGCCCCCTACTACGACACCTACGAGTGCGCCGACGGCCGTTACGTCTCGGTGGGATCGATCGAGCCGCAGTTCTTCGCCGAACTGTTGGCCAAGCTGGGCCTGAACCCGACCGAGGTGCCGGAGCAGAACGACAAGAGCCGCTGGCCGGAGCTGCGTGAGGTGTTCACCGCCGCGTTCGCGGCGCACGACCGGGACCACTGGGCCAAGGTGTTCGCCGACTCCGACGCCTGCGTCGCACCGGTCCTGGCCTTCAATGAGGTCCTCTCGGACCCGCATGTCGCCGAGCGGGACACCTTCTACGAGGCCGACGGTTCCCTGCAGCCCATGCCGGCGCCGCGGTTCTCCCGCAGCGTCCCCGACGTCCCGACGCCGCCCGCGGTACTGGGGGCCGACAACGACACCATCCTGAGCGACTGGGTATAGTCCCGACCAACCGGCTGGTTGGTTGACGAAGGGATGACACGGTGCAGATCAAGGATGCGGTGGCAGTCGTCACCGGCGGTGCCTCTGGGCTCGGTTTGGCGACGACGAAACGCCTGCTCGACGCCGGCGCGCAGGTGGTGGTGATCGACCTGCGCGGCGCCGACGCCGTGGCGGAGTTGGGGGACCGGGCCCGGTTCGCCGAGGCCAACGTCACCGACCCCGAGGCGGTCACCGCGGCGCTGGATGTCGCTGAGTCGTTGGGGCCGTTGCGAATCAACGTCAACTGCGCGGGCATCGGCAACGCGATCAAGACGCTGAGCAAAAACGGCGCTTTCCCGATCGAGGAGTTCACCAAGGTGGTGCAGGTGAACCTGATCGGCACCTTCAACGTGCTGCGGCTGGCCGCCGAGCGCATCGCCAAGACCGAACCGGTCGGTGAGGAGCGCGGCGTCATCATCAACACCGCCTCGGTGGCCGCGTTCGACGGTCAGATCGGCCAGGCCGCCTATTCGGCGTCCAAGGGCGGCGTGGTCGGCATGACCCTGCCGATCGCGCGGGACCTGTCCCGCGACCTGATCCGGGTCTGCACCATTGCCCCGGGACTGTTCAAGACCCCGCTGCTGGGTTCGCTGCCCGAGGAGGCGCAGCGTTCGCTCGGCGGGCAGGTGCCGCACCCGGCCCGGCTCGGTGACCCCGACGAGTACGGCGCGCTGGCCGAGCACATCATTGAGAATCCGATGCTCAACGGCGAGGTGATCCGCCTCGACGGCGCGATCCGGATGGCACCGCGATGAGCGCTTGCGCGAAGAGCATTAAGCACAGCAAGGAGTCCACATGTCCCTGACAACGAAATTCACCGAGACGTTCGGTGTGGAGCATCCCATCGCCCAGGGCGGCATGCAGTGGGTGGGCCGTGCGGAACTGGTTGCCGCAGTGGCGAACTCGGGGGCCCTTGGGTTCCTGACCGCGCTCACCCAACCCACCCCGGCCGATTTGGCCAACGAGATCGCCAAAACCCGGGACCTGACCGACAAGCCGTTCGGGGTGAATCTGACCATCCTGCCGACGATCAACCCGCCGCCTTATGACGAGTACCGCCAGGTGATCGTCGACGCCGGCATCAAGATCGTCGAGACCGCCGGGTCCAACCCGGCGCCGCACCTACCGATGTTCCACGACAACGGAATCAAGGTGCTGCACAAATGCACCTCGGTACGCCACGCGGTCAAGGCACAGAGCCTCGGCGTGGACGGCATCAGCATCGACGGGTTCGAATGCGCCGGGCACCCCGGCGAGGACGACATCCCCGGTCTGGTGCTGATCCCGGCCGCGGCCGCCCAGATCGAGATCCCGATGATCGCCTCCGGCGGCTTCGCCGACGCCCGCGGCCTGGTCGCTGCGCTGGCACTGGGCGCCGACGGCATCAACATGGGCTCGCGGTTCATGTGCACCGTGGAATCGTGCATTCACCAGAACGTCAAGGAAGCCATTGTCGCCGGCGACGAGCGCGGCACCGAGCTGATCTTCCGGCCGCTGCGCAACACCGCCCGGGTGGCGTCCAACACCGTCTCGCGCGAAGTCGTCGACATCCTGGACAAGGGCGGCCAGTTCCCGGATGTGCAGGAGCTGGTGGCCGGGGTCCGGGGCCGCAAGGTCTTCGACGATGGCGACGTCGAGGCCGGGATCTGGTCGGTGGGGACCGCGATGGGTTTGATCAACGACATCCCCACCGTCGGGGAGTTGGTGTCGCGGATCGTTTCCGAGGCCGAGGAGCTGATCTCGGGGCGCCTGGCGGACATGCTCGAGCTCGACGACGAGGAGAACGTCGCCTGACGGCGGTCCAGAGCCGGCACGACGAGCTACAACGCCGAACGTGCAGCTGTTGCGAAACACCGGTGGTTCTTTCGCAGTGGTTGCACGCTCGGCGTTGTCATTTGAAGCGGTGCGCTCGACGATGTCGGCGAGCTTGCTGAGCGGCCACGCGACTGGAGCTGCGACGCGGACGTCGAGCGGCTCAAACCTGAATGCAAGAGAAATGGATGACTCACGGATCGCGGACTGCCCGGATGCGGGCGGCCGCCGTCGCGCAATGGCGCGATAGTGAAAGGCGCCGCGGCCGCGGCGCCCGTCACTCAACTGGCCAGCGGATGCCAGTCGTCGAGCTGCTCGGAGGTGTCGCCTTCGACCAGGACATCGCCGTGGTACAGGGCCTCGAAGTCGACCTTGATGACGTCGGAACTTGAGTCGTCGATCCACATGACACTGAGCGTATGGGTCACTATTAAGGGATCATTGAGTCACGTTTCGGGAAACTGTGGCAAAACTACCGGTCGGTAGGGTTTGCCGGCTTTCTGGGCTGGGACGGGTCCCCGGGGGCGGTGCGCTGAGGCGATCGGGTCACGGCGGCAGGACGCTAGGGTGGCCCCATGACATCACCTTCGACCTTGGACAACCCGCTGTTCGCCCGGATCTGGACGTTCATGTCGAGCCGCGAGACCGACTGGCTGCGGGACCGGCGCCGGGAGAACCTGGAAGGCCTGTCCGGGCGGGTGCTGGAGGTCGGGGCGGGCACCGGAAGCAACTTCGCGTTCTATCCCGAGACCGTCACCGAGGTTGTCGCCCCCGAGCCGGAGTCGCGGCTGCGGGAGGCCGCCGGTCAAGCGGCGGCCGCGGCGCCGGTGCCGGTGAGCGTCGTGGCCAGCACCGTCGAGGCGTTGGATGCCGGCGAACCGTTCGATGCGATCGTGTGCTCCCTGGTGTTGTGCTCGGTCGAGCAGCCCCGCGAGGTGCTGCGCCAACTGCTCGCGTTGCTCAAGCCCGGCGGAGAGCTGCGCTATTTCGAGCACGTCGCCAGCGCCGGGGCGCGGGGCGGGCTGCAGCGACTGGCCGACGCCACGTTCTGGCCGAAGCTGTTCGGGAATTGTCATACCCACCGCGACACCGAGCAGATGATCACCGACGCCGGCTTCACCGTCGGGACATCCCGGCGCGGCCATCAGTTTCCGGCGTGGGCGCCGGTACCGGTGTCGGAGTTCGCGCTGGGTCGTGCCAACCGCCCGGCCTGAGCCGCGTTAACCCAACAGCGAGGGCAGTCGCTGCAGCAAGCCGGGTAATGCCGCCGAGGCGGTGTCGCGGATGCTCACCGTGGCTCTGGCGGACAGCGGCGTCGCTTCGGGGTTGACCTCGATGACGGTCTTGCGCTGCTCCAGTGCCAGCTCGGGCAGGCTGGCCGCCGGATAGACCACCGCAGAGGTTCCCACCACG
>NZ_LZIN01000032.1 GCF_001667375.1 Mycolicibacter sinensis
AACACCTCGCCGGTGACCGGGGTGGCGTTCTCGAAGTACTCACCGGTCACCGGCGCCTCCCACTGCCCACCGATGAAGTTCCCGTAGCGGGACTCAAAGCTCATCAGTGCTCCCGCGGACCCCGGGCGTGCGAAAACGGTCATCGGTGGTGCTCCTTTCGGGTGTTGCACAACTCACACTACCGCCGCGGTCACAATGGCTCCCATGCCTGCTGAACCTGCTGCTGACCCCTATCTCTGGCTGGAAGACGTCACCGGCGAGCGGTCGCTGGACTGGGTGCGCGCCCGCAACGCCCCGACCGTCGACGAATTCGCCGGGGACGACTTCGAGGCGATGCGCACCGCGGCCTTGGAGGTACTCGACACCGATGCCCGGGTGCCCTACGTGCGGCGCCGCGGGGAGTTCCTCTACAACTTCTGGCGCGACGCCGCCAACCCGCGCGGGCTGTGGCGGCGCACCACGCTGGACAGCTACCGCAGCGACGCCCCGGACTGGGACGTAATCATCGACTTGGATGGATTGAGTCGCGCCGACGACACCAACTGGGTGTGGGCCGGCGCCAATGTGATCGAACCCGAGCTCACCCGGGCACTGGTGTCGCTGTCCCGGGGCGGCTCGGACGCTGTCGTCGTGCGCGAATTCGACATGACCACCCGCGAATTCGTCCCCCCTGCTGCCGGCGGTTTCCAGCTTGCCGAGGCCAAGACCCGCATCGGCTGGGAAGACGAGGACACGGTGCTGGTGGGCACCGACTTCGGGCCCGATTCACTCACCGAATCCGGCTATCCCCGGATCGTCAAGCGGTGGCGGCGCGGGCAGACGCTCGCCGACGCCGAGACGCTGTTCGCCGGCGACGCGACCGACGTGGTGGTGGGCGCCGGCCGCGATCGCACCCCGGGTTTCGAGCGCATCATGGTCTCGCGGGCCGTCGACTTCTTCAACGACGAGGTCTACGAGCTGCGCGGCCGGCCCGGCGAAGACGAGCTGATCCGCATCGACGCGCCCACCGATGCGACGGTGTCGGTGCACCGGAAGTGGATCCTGATCGAGCTGCGCACCGACTGGGACACCGGCACCGCGTCGTATGGGGCAGGTTCGCTGTTGGCCGCCGACTACGACGAATTCCTCGCCGGCACAGCGCAGTTGACGGTCGTCTTCGAACCCGACGCACACACCGCGCTGCATCACTACGCCTGGACCCGCGATCGGCTGGTACTGATCACCCTGCGCGATGTGGCCAGCCGGGTGGAGGTGATCACGCCGGGTAGCTGGCAGCGGCGCCCGGTCACCGCAGTGCCGGCCAACACCAACACCGTGATCGCGGCCATCGACGACACCGACTGCACCGACGGCGAGATTTTTTTGGACTCCAGCGGATTCGCTCACCCCTCCCGGCTGCTGCACGGCCCGGTCGACGGTGAGCTCACCGAGATCAAGTCCGCCCCGGCCTTTTTCGACGCCGACGGCCTGGACGTCACCCAGTACTTCGCCACGTCCAAGGACGGCACCGCCATCCCGTACTTCGTGGTACGCCCCGAAGACGCCACCGGCCCGACCCTGCTGGGCGGCTACGGCGGATTCGAGGTGGCGCGCACCCCCGGCTACGACGGGGTGCTGGGCCGGCTGTGGCTGGAGCGCGGCGGAACGTACGTGCTGGCCAATATCCGCGGCGGCGGCGAATACGGTCCGGGCTGGCACACCCAGGCGATGCGCGCGGGCCGGCATCTGGTGGCCGAAGATTTCGCCGCGGTGGCAACCGATCTCGTGGACCGTAAGATCACCACGGTCGAGCAGCTCGGTGCGATCGGGGGCAGCAACGGCGGGCTGCTGATGGGCATCATGCTCACCGCCTACCCGCAGCTGTTCGGCGCGCTGGTCTGCCAGGTTCCGCTGCTGGACATGCGCCGCTACCACCTGCTGTTGGCCGGTGCGTCCTGGGTCGCCGAGTACGGCGATCCGGACAACCCCGACGATTGGGAGTTCATCAGCAAATACTCTCCGTACCAGAACATTTCGGCCGACGCGACGTATCCCCCGGTACTAATCACCACCTCGACCCGCGACGACCGGGTGCACCCGGGCCATGCCCGCAAGATGGCGGCGGCGCTGCAGGACGCCGGACACCGGGTCGCCTACTACGAGAACATCGAGGGCGGCCACGGCGGGGCCGCCGACAACGCGCAGGCGGCGTTCAAGTCCGCGCTGAGTTTCTCGTTCCTGTGGCGGATGCTGGGCGGCGGGCGCTGAAAACGGGTCAAGCCTTGCGCCACCCGCCCAACAGCGCGACGGCCACCCCGACCAGTACCAGCACCGCCCCGGCCGCCAGGGTCAGATTGAGCCAGAGGTGCAGGCTGTCTTCGGCCAGATCCACGACGACATCGGCGATCCGGCGGATGTCGCCGGTCGCCTGGTTGAGTACCTGGTTCAGGTAGCGCCGCGCCACCTCGATCCCCGACCAGCCCGCCGCGCCCACCAGCAGCCCCGACACACCGAGGCTCGCCAAGGCCCGGCCGCGATGACGTGCCGCGGCCAGCGTCAAGACCGCACACAAACCGGTCAGTGCGACCAGCACCAGGCTCAGCCACGGCCCCCACACCGCCAGGCGGTGCAATCCGCCGGGACGCGCCACCTCGGTGGACGTCGGCGTCAGCGGAATGGTCATCGACGCCGGCAGCGCAATGTGGTAGTCGGACAGCAGTTGGGCAAACGCCTTGTCCCGCAACATCGGTACTACATCGATCTCCCACGGCCCGGTGTCGGCGCCGCTGAGCAGCCAGTCGTGCCCGTCGGAGTTCAGCTGCACGAACTGCCGGGGAAACGACGGCCCGGCGGTGTATTCGGCGGCGGCCTCCCGCACCGGGGAGGGATCGAGGGGGAACCCCTGCGCACGGATCAGCCGCACCGTTTGGGAGGTCAGTTCGGCGGCAACCGCGGCCTGCAGCGCGGGTTGGGCGGCTGCCCGCTGCGCCAGCCGCGCGTAGCCGTCGGCGTCGATCAGGTTGCACTGCACCCACGCCGTCGGCAGCGTCACCGCAAGCGTCGCGGTGGTCAGCAACCAGAATAGCGCCGCGGTGAGAAGGCGCACTACTTCGCCGTGCGGCGCGGTCGCGCCAGCGCCATCCGGGTCATCAGCGCGTTCATCCGGGCCAGCGCTTTGAGCGAATTGTGGTAGTAGTTGCCGCCCGCACCGACGTTGGTGCGCGGCACCACGACGACCTCCTGCCGGCAGAACTTGCGGATCCCGTCGACGCCGCCGAACCGCGCGCCGATACCCGAGGTCTTCCAGCCGCCCATCGGGGCCGTCGTGCACATCAGGTTCGAGATCACGTCGTTGATGTTCACCGCACCGCAATCCAATTGGACGGCAATGTCTTTGGCGCGTGCGACGTCGCGGGAGAACACCGAGGCACTCAGCCCGTAAGGGCTGTCGTTGGCAAGGCGGATCGCCTCATCCACGCTGGCGACCTTCATGATCGGCAGGGTCGGGCCGAAGGTCTCCTCAGTCATGCAGGCCATCGAGTGGTCGACGTCGACGAGCACAGTGGGCGGGAAGAAGCTGCCCGGGCCGGTGGCCCGTTCGCCGCCGGTCAGCGCGCGGGCTCCGGCGGCCACCGCCTCTTTGACGTGGCGTTCGGCGATGGCCAGTTGCTGGTCGCTGATCAGCGAGCCGAAATGGGCGCCCTCACCGGTACCCATCTGCAGCGCCTCCACGTCGCGGACGACCGCGGCCACGAACTTGTCGTAGACCGGTTCCAGCACATAGACCCGCTCGACCGAGACACAGGTCTGCCCCGCGTTGAACATCGCTCCCCACACCGCGGCGTGCGCGGCCAGGTCGATGTCGGCGTCCTCGCACACGATCATCGGGTCCTTGCCGCCCAGTTCGAGGCTGACCGGCACCAGCCGCCGCGCGGCCCGCTCGGCCACCTTGCGCCCGGTGCCGGTGGACCCGGTGAACTGCACGTAGTCGGAGTTGTCGATCACCGCTTCGGCCACCTCGCGGGCGCCCTGCACTACCGCGAACACGTCCGGACCCCCGGCGGCCTCCCAGCCCTCGCGCAGCAGTTCCGCGGTCAGCGGGGTCTGCTCGGAGGGCTTGAGCAGCACCGCGCAGCCGGCCGCCAAGGCGCCGATCGCGTCCATCAACGCGTTGGCCACCGGGTAGTTCCAGGGCGCGATCACGCCGACCACCGGCCGCGGCCGGTAGTGCACGCTGATCTTCTTGATCGCCATCAGCGGCAGCGACGCCGGCCGGGTCTCGGGGGCCACCGCCTTGTCCATCACCTTGATCACGTACGACAGGATCATGATCAGCAACGGCACCTCTTGGGCCGCGTCGGTGCTGGACTTGCCGGTCTCGGCGATCAGCAGCCGCTCGATCTCGTCCCGGTGCTCGCCGAGCCACACCGCGAAGCGGGCCATCGCCTTGGCCCGCCCCTTGGCGCCGCGGCGCTCCCACTCCTGCTGGGCGGTGCGCAGGCCGGCGGCGATCGCTTCGACGTCGGACGGATCGGTCCAGTGCACCTCACCGGCGACCGCCCCGGTGGCGGGGCTGAGCACGGTGTCGGTGCCGGACAGGGCGGGGGCGGGCGCGGGGTGGGGGGCGGGGCGGGGGGGCGCGCCGGGCGCCCCCGCGGGGGGGGCGCCGGGGCGTCGGGCGACGCGCTGACCGCGACCGGCCTGCCCGACCCCGGCCCGGTGAGCACGCTGGGGCTGCCG
>NZ_LZIN01000033.1 GCF_001667375.1 Mycolicibacter sinensis
TTGACCCGCAAGCCGCCGCGCTACTTTGACGCTCCGGTGACCCGATTCAACGCCAGCGTGTCCCCGCACCGGCGAATCACCGGTGCCCGAGTCGAACTCGAGCGGGTCAAGGCGGTCAAGGACGCCTACGGCGTCAAGCTCAACGACGTGGTGCTGGCCATGGTCGCCGGTGCCGCCCGAGACTATCTGAGCAAGCGCGGCGAACTGCCCGACAAGCCGCTGGTCGCCCAGATTCCGGTGTCGACCCGCACGGAGGACAGCCAGGGTGAGATCGGCAACAAGGTCAGCTCGATGACGGTTTCGTTGGCCACCGACATCGAAGGGCCGAACCACCGGCTCAAGATGATTCACGAGAACACCCAGAGCGCCAAGCAGATGGCCAAGGCGCTCTCGGCGCATCAGATCATGGGACTCACCGACACCACCCCGCCCGGACTACTGCAGCTTGCCGCGCGTGCCTACACCGCGACCGGGCTGTCGAATCGGTTGGCCCCGATCAACCTCGTCGTTTCCAACGTGCCGGGCCCGCCCTTCCCGCTCTACATGGCCGGGGCGGAACTGGAATCGCTGGTGCCGCTGGGCCCGCCGGTCATGGACGTGGCGTTGAACATCACCTGCTTCTCCTACCGCGACCACCTCGATTTCGGGTTCGTCACCACCACCGAGGTCGCCGACGACATCGACGAGATGGCCGACGCGATCGAGCCGGCGCTGGCCGAGTTGGAGCGGGCCGCTAGCCGGGGAAAATCCCGGACAGGTCGGCGCTGATCGATTCGGCTGTACTGATCAGCGCGAAAGCTTCGAAGCCGGCGGCCAGCGTGTACAGGTAGGTGTTGTTGGCGATCGGGGCAAAGATCGCCTCCAGCAGGTTGCCCGACTGCAGGCCCTCGGTGAACCACTGCAGGTCATAGGTCGGGATGGTGGTGGTGACCCCGGTGATGACGTCGGCGGTCGGCAGCAGCGCCGCATAGGCCGTGGAGAACGCCGCGGTCAACGAGTTCACGAAGTCGGTCAGATTGAAGCTGCCCAGCGCCGCCGAGACCGCCGAGCTGGACGAGTTTGACAGGTCCAGCGAACCCAGGTCATCGGTGAACGCCTGGATTCCCGTCGGCACACCGGCCGCCGCCTCCTGAAACGCTTTGACGACCATGTCGGTGTCCGGGAACAACCCGAACGGGGTGGGCACATTGGCCGGGCCGGTGTCCCAGCCGTAGTCCGGGTCGCCGTAGCCCAGGTTCACCAGTGGGGTCAGGATCGGCTGCAGCAGGTCAGCAAGGGGCTTGCCCAGGCCGGGAATGAGCAACAGCGGTTGCAGCAGCGGCAGATACGGAACCGTCTCGTCGCTGAGCGGAATCCCGTAGTAGGTGGTCATGGTGTCGCCGACGGTGTCCAGTTTGACCGCGGACGCCAGCTGCTCGGCCGTCAGATCCTGGTAAGTGGGATGCACGAACTGGATGCCCAGAATCGAATTCAGGTCGGCCAGGAAGTTGATCGGGTAGCGCGGGATGTCCGAAAAGCCGTCGTAGGCCTGCATGTAGATGGTGGTGGGGTACAGGTCGTCGGGAGTGGCGCCGTTGAACGTGATTCCCAGGCTCGGGATGGTCACCCCGGTAAGCCGCTCGAACAACCCGCCGTCGGGCTGATTGGGGTCGGCCAGCAGCACGAACCCGACGTCGTCTTTCGAAATGTGGTCGGCCGCAAGCTCGCTCATCGTCATCGAGGAGATGGTGGAGCTCTGTGAGTCGCCGAGCACGGCGACGTGATTGCCTGCGGCGACCTGTTTTTCGATCGCGTCCTTGAGGATCGTCACGCCCTGGGCTTCGGATTGATCCAGCGTCAGGCTTTTGACTCCGGTGTAGAGCGCGTAGTTGCCTTCCGGGGTGAACAGCGCCTGCGGGACGTATCCGGGGAAGTTGGGCTGGACGTAGAGGGTGTTGTTGGTGTCCACATACTGGTCCGAGGGGATCGGATCGCCGCTGCCGCCGATGACGAACGCGATGTGCTCGCCGCTGGCCAGCCGGACCGACGTGGTGTGAACGTCGTGGGGCGCAGCCGCAGGTGCTACGACGAGTCCGGCGCCCAGCACCGCGGTAGTCAGGTAGGGCCGAAATGCGTGCATGTCCGCCTCCTTCGCAGGGCCGACCTACGAAGTGACGCTAAACCTCTCAGCAGACGCCTACAAGGGGCTACAGGTTGTTTTCAGCTACCGGCCAGGTAGCGCCTGCACGGCCCGGATCATCGGGGTCAGCAGCTTCTGCCACAACGGACCCGAAATCCCCAGCGGCGGATCCAGATTCAGCACCCGGGCGGTCGAGACCGTCTGCGACTCGGTGTACTTCAGAATGCCGTCGGCGCCGTGGCGCCGGCCCACCCCGGAGGCCTTCATTCCGCCCATCGGTGCCGCGGTGCTGCCGAAGGCCAGTGCATAGCCTTCGTCAACGTTGACGGTGCCGGACTTGATGCGGGCGGCGATCGCCTCGCCCTGGGCCTTGGTCGCGGCCCACACGCTGGCGTTGAGCCCATATTCGGTGTCGTTGGCGCGTGCGATCGCCTCATCGATGCTGTCGACGGGGTAGATGGAGACCACCGGGCCGAACGTCTCGTTGCGGCCGCACTCCATCTCGTCGGTGACGTCGGTCAGCACCGTGGGTTCGAAGAACAGCGGCCCGATGTCGGGGCGGGCGTTCCCGCCTGCGATCACCTTGGCGCCCTTGGCCTTTGCGTCGTCGACATGGTTGGAGACGGTCTTGATCTGGTCTTCGGAGATCAGGCTGCCCATGTCGGCGGAGAAGTCGTAGGCGCTCGAGAGCTTCATGGTCCGCACCTGCTCGGCGAACTTCGCGGCGAACTCGTCGGCGATCTCCCGCTCGACGTAGATCCGCTCGATCGAGATGCACAGCTGCCCGGCGTTGGAGAAGCAGGCACGGGTGGCGGCCTTGGCGACCTCGGTCAGATTCGCGCCCTTGGTAACGATCATCGGGTTCTTGCCGCCCAGCTCCGCGGAGAACCCGATCAGCCGGGCGCCGCACTGTTCGGCCAGTGACCGGCCGGTGGCGCTGGAGCCGGTGAACATCAGATAGTCGCACTGCTGCACGATCGCCGTGCCGACCACCGACCCCGGGCCGGGCACCACCGCGAACAGCTCACGCGGCAACCCGGCCTGATACAGCAGTTCCGCATTGGCCAGCGTGCAGTACGGAGTCTGGCTGTCCGGCTTCACCACCACCGCATTACCGGCCAGCAAAGCCGGGATGGCATCTGAAATCGACAGCGTCATCGGGTAATTCCACGGCGAGATGACCCCGACGACGCCCTTGGGGTGATGGTTGACCACGGTTTTGACGATGCCGGGCAGCAGCCCCTGCACCCGCTTGGGGGCCAGCAACTTGGCGGCCTGACGCGCGTAGTACCGCGCGTTGAGCATGATGTCGACGATCTCCTCCTGGGCCGCCGAGCGAGCCTTGCCGGTCTCGGCCTGGGCGACGTCCATCAGGAAGTCCCGGTTGGCGATCACCAGGTCGCGGTAGCGCTCGATGATCGCGCAGCGCTCCTTGACGTTGCGGGAGGCCCACTGCTGCTGCGCGGCACGGGCCTTGGCGAAGGCCGCCGTCACGTCATCGGCGGTCCCGATCGGGATGGTGGTAAGGGCTTTGCCGGTGAAGACCTCGTCGATGGTCTTCGACTGCCGGGCGTCGATGTCGTCGATGGCGACCAGGGCGCGCAGCCGGTCGAAATCTGCGGCGGACGGAGCGGACATGGCTATCTCCTACTGGCGGGTAAGTGCTTAGCCGCCAACCTACCCCGCGCAGCGGCCACCCGGTAGCTGGGCGGCGTTGGCTTTGAGCCACTCGGTCATCTGGTTGAGCGCCGCCACCCCGGAATCGAAGCTGCCGTCTTTCGGTTCGGCGGCCAGCGCCACCGCCAGCTGGCCGTGGGGTGTGCCCACCACGCCGAACTGCCGCACCAGATAGCCCCCGCCCGGGCCGGGGCCCCAGCCGCCCTTGGTCGGGGCGCCGATGGCGGCCAATCCCCAACGCTGGTTGGAGACGGTGTTGTTCATCAGGCTGTAGACGGGTGCTGCCGCGGGCATGCACGGCAGGTGGGCGGCGAACACGGCCTGGCGGGCCAGCGGCCACTGGGTCTGGCCGAACGCACTGAATTCCGGGCGCAGCCGCCGGGATTCGACCGCGGTGCCGGCGTCGCCGCCGGCGCGCAGCACGGCCTGCACCTGTTGGGCGGCCTGCGGCGCCGGCCCGAGCTCGGACCACAACTTCTCGGCGGCGTCGTTGTCGGAGGCGGTGACGGCCCGGGCGGCCAGGTCCTGTGCGTTCGGGCGGTTGGCGTGAATCGCCGCGATCGCCAGCGGGACCTTGATGGTCGACCAGGCGACGCCGTTCTGCAGGTTGCCGAGCGTGCCGGCACCGTTTTGGCCGACCGGGGCATAGGCGATGCCGACGTTGGCCGGGATGGTGGTGGCCAGCCGGGTGAAGCCGGCCTGCAGTGGCTCGGCGGATACGGGCGAGGCGAGGGCAAGGGCCAGGACGACGGCCAGGGCCGCGATGAGTGCTCGGCGGGCTGCGGGCATTGCCTCAGTATTGCGCGCCGGGCGGTCAGATCGGTGGTGGCGCGGCGGGCGGGTCGGCCGAAGCCCCGATATCGCCCGCGGTATCCAAACTGAACACAACACACCCTTATCCGCAGAGGATGGTGGTGAGGTCTCGGACTACCGGGCGATCCGGAACACCGGATCGCCGCAGTCCACACCTTCGGCCGACAACACCCGCTTGAGCACCTTGAATGTCTCGGTGCGCGGCAGTTCGGCGGCCACGCGGACGTACGACGGCCATTGTTTGGGCCCCAGATCGGGCTGCTCGGCCAAGAACACCCGAAAGTCCGCGGGATCGAACGACGCCCCAGAAGCCAGGACCAGTGCGGCCATCACCTGATCGCCCACCGAAGGGTCGGGGATCGGATACACCGCGACCTGGGCGACATCGTTGTGGCGCAACAGGATCCGCTCGATCGGCGCGGTGCCCAGGTTCTCGCCGTCCACCCGCATCCAATCACCCAACCGGCCGGCGAAGTAGGCGTAGCCGGCTTCGTCGCGGTAGGCCAGGTCGCCGGTGTGGTAGATGCCGCCGGCCATCCGTGCCGCCTCGGCATCGGGGTCACGATAATAGCCGCGGAACTGGCCGCGCCCGCTGGTATTCACCAGCTCGCCCACCACGCCGGGTGGGCATTCCTCTCCGGTCTCGACGTCGATGATCGCGTTCCCATCGACCAGCGGGCCCAGCGCGCCGGCTGGGGTTTCCGGGGTGCGCGCGATGGCCACCCCGCCCTCGGTGGAGCCGAAGGCATCGACCACCACACAGCCGAACCGATCCGCGAACCGTTCCAGATCCCGCGGCGCACCCTCGTTGCCGTACAGCACCCGAAGCGGATTATCGGCGTCGTCGGGTTGCGGTGGAGTGGCCAGCACGTACGACAGCGGCTTGCCCACGTAGTTGGCGTAGGTCACGCCGAAGCGCCGCACGTCGGGGATGAACCCGGACGCGGAGAATTTGCGCCGCAACGCGATCGACGCGCCCGCGGCCACCGCTACCGACCAACCGGCCATCACCGCGTTGGAATGGAACAGGGGCATCGACAGGTAGCAGACGTCCGAGGGGCCCAGCCCGAACCGTTGCGAGAGCAGCAGGCCCGGGAAGGCCGCCTTCCACTGCGTGCAGCGCACCGCCTTCGGGTCCCCACTGGTGCCGGAGGTGAAGATCAGCATGAACAGGTCGTCGGGATCGGCGTCGCGGAACGTCACCGGAGCGCCGGCGTAAGCGGCCAATTCCGCTTCCCAAGAAAAAGATTCGACGTCGACCGCTCCCGGGACGGACGCGTCGGTGCTGTTGTCTGCCAATACCAGCTGGCAGTCGGCGTGGGCGACGTCGCGCTCCAGTGCTGCTCCTCGGCGGGTGGGGTTCAAGCCCACCGGAACCAGTCCGGTCAGTGCAGCTGCCACCAGCACCGTCGAGAAGAACGGGGTGTTGCCCAGCAGCACGCCGACGTGCGGCGGCTTGTCCGGGTCGAGGCGGGCCCGAAGCGCCGCACCCAGCGCCGCCCCCGCCGCGATGTGGTCTCGCCAGCTGACGAACGAGTCCTCGAAATACACACCGCGGTCGTCCACCTCAGCCAGGGGGGCCAGCAGTGCTGTGACGGTGGACTGTTCGTCGATGAGGGCCGGTGCTGACATGGGGGTCAGATTAGTGCTGCAATAGGGCGGTGACTGACATCGACGCCATTGCCGCCATCGACGCCATCAAACAGGTCAAGTACCGCTACCTGCGTGCGCTGGACACCAAACATTGGGACGACTTCGCGACCACGCTGGCCGAGGACGTCACCGCCGACTACGGCAAGTCGATGGGCAGCGACCACAGCTTCACCGACCGCGAGTCGCTGGTGGAGTTCATGCGTTCCTCGCTGCCGGCGACGATCATCAGCGAGCACCGGGTCAACCACCCCGAGATCACCTTGACCGGCCCCGACAACGCGACCGGAATCTGGTACCTGCAGGACCGGGTGATCATTCCCGACTACAACCTGATGCTGATCGGTGCCGCGTTCTACCACGACACCTACCGGCGCACCGCCGATGGCTGGAAGATCAGCTCCACCGGCTACCAGCGCACCTACGACGCCACCATGCCGTTGACGGACATCCCCGGATTCAAGGTGACGTTCGGAGAAGCGCTGCACCGCTGAGTCGCCTAGACCGGGGTCTCGGCCAGCTCCCGCCCGATCGTCAACAGCTGACCGGTGGCGCCGCCGAGTGCGAACTCGGTCTGCTTGGCGGCCAGGAAGTAGCGGTGAATCGGGTGGTCGATGTCGATGCCGACCCCGCCGTGGATGTGGACGATGCTGTGCGCCACCCGATGCCCGGCCTCGGCGGCCCAGAAGGCGGCCGTGGCAACCTGGCTGGCGGCCGGCAGTCCTTCGCCGACCCGCCAGGCCGCCTGGGTCAGGGTGAGGCGCAGTCCCTTGACGTCGATGTAGCCGTCGGCCAGCCGTTGTGACACGGCCTGGAAGCTGCCGATCGGCTTGTCGAACTGTTCGCGCTCGCGGGCGTATTCGGCCGTCAGGATCAGGCCACGCTCCAGCACCCCCAGCTGGTAGGCGCTGTGGCCCAGCGCAGACAGACTGGTCAGGTGGTCGAGTACTTCGGCTCCGCCGACGAGGCGGCCCGCATCCAGCTCGGTCCCGGACAGCTCCAGGTGCCCGACGCTGCCCAGGCCGGTGGTCGCCAACGGCGTCACCGTCACGCCGGGGTCCGTCGCGGCAACTAGGAAAACGCTGGTCCCGGAATCGGTTTCGGCCGGCACCAGGAAAGCGTCGGCGACCGGGGCGAACGCGACCTGGGTGCGGGAGCCGGTGAGCCGGAAGCCGGCGCCGCTTTTAGCAGCCCGCACCGGGCCCTCACCCATGTCGCCGTCGAGTGCGGCGGTGAGGATCTTCTCCCCGGTCACGGCCGGTGCGCCCCAGTCCTGCTGCAACTGCGCGGAGCCGAACTTGGCCAGCGTCTCCGCGCCCAGCACCACCGACTCCAGGTAGGGCACCGCGGCCAGTTGGCGGCCCAGCGCGGTCAGGATCGCCGCTTGCTCCAAGACGCCGAACCCACCGCCGCCCAGCGCCTCGCTCGCGGCACTGGACACGACGTCGGCGTCGATGAGCTTGCGCCACAGCCCGCTGTCGAAGCGCTGCTCCAGCCCGTCCAGCTCACGCTGGTGCTCCGGGGTGCACACCGCATCCACAATGGTGCCGACCAGACCCGAAAGGTCGTCGGCCGCTTCGGTGGTGGTGAAGTCCATGAGTGCTTGCCTCCAAGTCCTGTGAGTGTCAGATCAGCGGTTGCGGGGCAAGCCCAGGGCCACCATGCCGATGATGTCGCGCTGCACCTCGTTGGTGCCGCCGCCGAACGTCAGGATCAAACACGCTCGGTGCATCCGCTCCACCCGGCCGCGCAGCAGTGCGCCGGGGGAGTCCTGGCGCACCGTAGCCGCGGTACCGAGCACCTCCATCAGCAGCCGGTAGGCCTCGGTGGCCAGCTCGGTGCCGAACACCTTGGCCGCCGAGGCGTCCGCCGGCGAAGGAGCAGCGTCGGTCGCGGATGCCAACTCCCAGTTGTAGAGCTTGAGCACCTCGGCCTTGGCGAGCACCCGGGCCAGGTTGAGCTGCACCCACTGCGAGTCGATGATCCGGTTGCCGTGGGCGTCTTTGGTGTTCTGCGCCCAGTCGCGGACCTCGTCGAGCGCCAAGAAGATCGGCTGCGCCGACACCAAGGCAACCCGCTCGTGGTTGAGCTGGTTGGTCACCAGCTTCCAACCCGCGTTCTCCTCACCGACCAGGCTGCTCACCGGCACCCGGACGTCGGAGTAGTAGGTGGCGCTGGTGTCCGGGCCGGCCATGGTGTGCACCGGTGTCCAGGAGAAGCCCTCGGCCGTGGTCGGAACGATCAGCATCGAGATCCCGCGGTGTTTTTTGGCCTCCGGGTTGGTCCGAGCCGCCAGCCACACGTAGTCGGCATAGGCGATCAGCGACGTCCACATCTTCTGGCCGTTGATCACGTAGTCGTCGCCGTCGCGGACCGCGGTGGTACGCAGCGAGGCCAGGTCGGTGCCGGCGCCCGGCTCGGAGTAGCCGATCGCGAAATGCAGGTCACCGGCGGCGATCTTGGGCAGAAAGAACTTCTTCTGCTCCTCGGTGCCGAACGCCATGATCGTCGGCGCGACGCTGTTGATGGTCAAAAACGGCACCGGGGCGCCGGCGATCGCGGCCTCGTCGGTGAAGATCAACTGTTCCATCGACGAGCGCGCCTGGCCGCCGTACTCCGTCGGCCAGCTCAGGGTCAGCCAGCCGTCCTTGCCCATCTGGGCGACGGTCTCCCGATAGACGTTGCCGGTGCCGTACTCGCCCTGCGTCGAGCTCAGGGCCTCGCGACGCTCCGGGGTCATCAGCCCGGTGAAATAGGACCGCAGTTCGGCCCGCAGCTCTTCTTGGGCGGGCGTGTAGCTGATCTGCATCGGGGGAGTCCTTCGCTGGTGATCGGTGTCACGATAGGATTCTGTGGCGACAGCCCGTTGTAACACGTTCTAGTCTCGGGGTCCAACGGCCCTAGCTCGGTGCGTGCGCGAGCTGTTGGATCGTAGGGTGACAGTAGCGGACAATGACGGGCGGAAATGTCCGTCCGGCGCAGGGTTTTTACAGGAGATGTCATGCGAGTTGAGGTGGATCTGGATCGTTGCGAGGGCAACGCGATTTGCGTCGGAATCGACCCCGACCTCTTCGATCTGAACGATGATGAGCAGGCTGTCGTCAAGATGGCACCAGTCCCGGCCGACCGCGAAGCCCATGCCATGCAGGCCATCGCCGAGTGCCCGCGGGCCGCACTGCGCCGGGTCGAGGACTAACCTCCCAGCCACAGGCAACTAGAGGTATTCATACCGCCGGCGACGATGCAGCGCGCCGGCGACGAGGAGGAGTGGCGTACATGAGTGCGAACGACAACGCGGCCGATCTGTCCGGAAAGGTCGCCGTGGTGACTGGCGCCGCCGCCGGGTTGGGCCGGGCGGAGGCGATCGGGCTGGCGCGCTCCGGTGCGACCGTGGTCGTCAACGACATCGCGCCGGCGCTGGAATCCTCCGACGTGATCGACCAGATCGCCGCCGCCGGCGGCAAAGGTGTTCCGGTGGCCGGTGACATCAGCCAGCGCTCCACCGCCGATGACCTGGTGAGCACCGCCGAAGGCCTGGGCGGGCTGAGCATCGTCGTCAACAACGCCGGGATCACCCGGGACCGGATGCTGTTCAACATGTCCGACGACGACTTCGACGCCGTGATCGCGGTGCACCTGCGCGGACACTTCCTGCTGACCCGCAACGCGGCCGCCTATTGGCGGCAGAAGGCCAAGGATTCCGACGGGACCGTCTACGGCCGGATCGTCAATACCTCCTCGGAGGCCGGCCTGATGGGTCCGGTCGGGCAGGCCAACTACGGCGCGGCCAAGGCGGGGATCACCGCGCTGACGCTGTCGGCGAGCCGGGCGCTGAGCCGCTACGGCGTTACCGCCAATGCGATCTGCCCGAGGGCCCGCACCGCGATGACCGCCGATGTGTTCGGTGAAGCGAAGGTAGCCGAAGGCGAGATCGACCCGCTGTCGCCCGAGCACGTGGTGACCCTGGTCCGGTTCCTGGCGTCTCCGGCGTCGGCGGCGGTCAACGGACAGGTCTTCGTGGTCTACGGACCCGAGGTGACGCTGATGGCCGCGCCGACGGTGGAACGAAAGTTCAGCGCCGAAGGTCAGGCTTGGGATCCGGCGGGGCTGTCGGACACGCTGGCGAATTACTTCTCCGGCCGGGATCCGCGCCGGACGTTCTCCGCCTCCGAGCTGATGGACGCCGATTAGAACGCGTTTCAGCTAGGGTTGGCCACGATGGTCCTGACCAGGACAAATAGCCAGCCTAGTGTTCTTTGACACTGCGAACTTGTTCTAGTTAGTATGATCCGGCTCACGCGAGGCGCCGTCTGAATCGCTCGAACAACACCGGTCACACGCCGCGTCCGGATACAGTTTTGCGACCACCGGCAACCCCGGATGCCCAAGGGAAGGACGAGCCTTGATCGAACAGCTCACGGTTCCGGCCCGGGCCGTGGGCGGATTCGTCGAGATGTCGATAGACACCTTCCGGGCGATGTTCCGCCGCCCGTTCCAGTACCGCGAGTTCCTCGACCAGACCTGGATGATCGCCCGCGTTTCGCTGGTGCCGACTCTGCTGGTCGCCATCCCGTTCACCGTGCTGGTGGCGTTCACCCTCAACATCCTGCTGCGCGAGATCGGCGCCGCCGACCTGTCCGGTGCCGGAACCGCGTTCGGCACCATCACCCAGCTGGGTCCGGTGGTCACCGTGCTGGTGGTGGCCGGCGCCGGTGCCACCGCCATCTGCGCCGACCTGGGCGCCCGGACGATCCGCGAAGAGATCGACGCGATGCGGGTGCTGGGCATCGACCCGATCCAGCGGCTGGTGGTGCCCCGCGCGCTGGCCTCGACGTTCGTCGCGCTGCTGCTCAACGGGCTGGTCTGCGCGATCGGCTTGGTCGGTGGCTACGTCTTCTCGGTCTTCCTGCAAGGCGTCAACCCGGGCGCGTTCATCAACGGGCTCACCGTGCTGACCGGGCTCGGGGAGCTGGTGATGGCCGAGATCAAGGCGCTGCTGTTCGGTACGGCGGCCGGACTGATCGGGTGCTATCGCGGGCTGACTGCCAAGGGTGGTCCGCAGGGCGTCGGCAACGCGGTGAACGAGACCGTCGTCTACGCCTTCATCTGCCTGTTCGTCATCAACGTCGTCATGACCGCGATCAGCGTCCGGGTCCTGGTCAAGTGAGCCACCGATGAGCTACGACGCCACGCTCCGGTTCAAGCGGATGTTCCGCTGGGCACCCAAAGCCGTCGACAACTTCGGCGAGCAGGCGCTGTTTTACGCCGAGTCGATCCGCTACGTCCCGAACGCGCTGACCAAGTACCGCAAGGAGACGATCCGGCTGATCGCCGAGATCACCATGGGCACCGGGGCGCTGGCGATCATCGGCGGCACCGTCGGGGTGGCCACCTTCTTGACCCTGGCCTCCGGCGGCGTGATCGCGGTGCAGGGCTTCTCCTCGCTGGGCAACATCGGCATCGAGGCGTTGACCGGCTTCTTATCGGCGTTCCTCAACGTGCGGATCGTGGCGCCGGTGGTCGCCGGGATCGCCCTGGCCGCCACCATCGGGGCCGGCACCACCGCGCAGCTCGGGGCCATGCGGGTCGCCGAGGAGATCGACGCCGTCGAATCGATGGCGGTGCATGCGGTGTCGTATCTGGTGTCCACCCGGTTGGTGGCCGGCCTGATCGCGATCATCCCGCTGTACTCCCTGTCGGTGCTGGCGGCGTTCTTCGCCGCCCGCTCCACCACGGTGTTCATCAACTCGCAGTCGCCCGGTCTCTATGACCACTACTTCGACACCTTCCTGATTCCGACCGACTTGCTGTGGTCCTTTCTCCAGGCCATCATCATGTCGATCGCGGTGATGCTGGTGCACACCAACTACGGCTTCAACGCGGCGGGCGGCCCGGTCGGCGTGGGCATCGCGGTGGGTCAGGCGGTGCGGACGTCGCTGGTCGTGGTGGTCGTCATCACCTTGTTCGTTTCACTTGCCGTCTACGGCGGGTCCGGTAACTTCAACCTCTCGGGATAGCAAGGGAATCAGGTGAACACAGGATCGAGTCGTACCCAGGTGCGGATTGCTGCGGCAGTCCTGGGTGCCATCCTGCTTGCCGCCACGGTGTTCACCTACCTTTCCTATACCTCGGTGTTCACCCCCACCGACAAGGTCACCGTCACGTCGCCGCGTGCCGGCCTCGTGATGGAGCGGGACGCCAAGGTCAAGTACCGCGGAATCCAGGTCGGCAAGGTCAAGGCGATCAAGTACCAGGGCAACCAGGCCAAACTCATCCTGGCCATGGACAGCTCGGCGATGTCCTACATCCCATCGAACGCCGCGGTGCACATCGCCAGCAACACCGTCTTCGGAGCCAAGTCGGTGGAGTTCATCCCGCCGCCGGTGCCTTCCGGCAACGCGTTGCGCAGCGGCACCAACGTGCAGGCCTCCGACGTGCAGCTGGAAGTCAACACGCTGTTCGAAAAGCTCACCGATGTGCTCGACAAGATCGACCCGGTGCAGCTCAACGGGACGATCAGTGCGCTGGCCGAAGGCCTGCGGGGCAATGGCGACAACCTGGGCGGGTTGCTGTCCGGGCTGAACGGCTACCTGGAGAAGTTCAATCCCAAACTGCCGCAACTGCAGACGGGCTTCGCCAAGACCGGGGTCGTCGGCAACATCTACGGGGACGCGGCACCGGACCTGGCGACGACTTTTGACAATATCCCGACGATCAGCAAGACACTGGTCGACCAGCGCGACAACCTGAGTAAGGCGCTGCTGGCGACCACCGGGCTGGCCAACAACGGCTACGACACCTTCGCGCCGGCCGCCGACGACTTCATCGCCGGCATCCAGCGCTTCCGCGCCATGGCAACTCTGCTGGGCGACTACTCGCCGGAGTTCGGCTGCCTGTTCAAGGGCATCAAAGGCGCGCTGGAGAAGTTCGGCCCGTCGCTGGGGGGCACCAAGCCGGCGCTGTACGTGCACTCCAACTTCCTGCCGGGCGCGCCGGCCTACACCTACCCGGAGAGCCTGCCGGTGGCCAACGCGAGCGGCGGCCCGAACTGCCGCGGGCTGCCGGACATCCCCAGCAAGCAGTTCGGCGGATCCTGGTTCCGGTCGCCGTTCCTGGTGACCGACAACGCCTATATCCCGTTCCAGCCGAACACCGAGGTGCAGTTCGACGCCCCCTCCACCGCGCAGTTCCTCTTCAACGGCGCCTACGCGGAACGGGATGAGTACTGATGAGCCATCGAAGCACGCTGATCAGGGTCGCCCTCTTCACCGCGGCGATGCTGCTGGTCTCGGCCGGGCTGGTAGTGGTGTTCGGCGAATTCCGGTTCGCGTCCAACCACACCTACCATGCCGACTTCGCCAGTGCGTCCCGGCTCAAAGGTGGCGAGGACGTGCGGATCGCCGGCATCCCGGTGGGCACGGTGAAACGCGTCGAGCTGACCCGCGACAACAGCGTCAGCGTCACCTTCGACGTCGACAAGCGCTACCAGATCTACGACTCGACCCGCGCACTGATCCGGTACGAGAACCTGGTCGGCGACCGGTATCTGGAGATCGCCTCCGGCGCAGGCGACCTGCGCAAGCTGCCGCCCGGGGGCACCATCAACCGGGATCACACCCAACCGGCACTGGATCTGGATGCGCTGCTGGGCGGGCTGCGCCCGGTGTTCAAAGGCCTGGACGGCAACAAAATCAACGAGATCAGCAACGCGATCATCGAGCTGCTGCAGGGCCAGGGCGGCGCGCTGACGCAGATGCTGGCCAGCACCAGCTCGTTCACCACCACGCTGGCCTCCCGCGATCAGCTGATCGGCGACGTCATCAACAACCTCAACACGGTGCTGACCACCGTCGACGACAAGAGCGAGCAGTTCGACGCCACGGTCGACCGGCTGCAGCAGCTCATCAGTGGTCTGGCCGAGGGCAAGGACGCGATCGCCGGCGCGATCGGCCCGCTGGCATCGGTCGAGAACGACCTCACCGACACCCTGCGCCGCACTCGTCGGCCGCTGCAAGGGGTGATCGAGAACGTCCGGCCGTTTGCCACCGTGTTGGACAGACGCAAGGACGAACTCAACGCGGTGATCGACCCGCTGGAGGAGAACTACCTGCGGCTCAACGCGCTCGGCGCCTACGGCTCGTTCTTCAACATCAACTACTGCACAGTCTCCATGAAGTTCAACGGGCCGGCCGGCAGCGACATCATCCTGCCGATGGGTGGCCAGGCCGACACCACCAAGGGGAGGTGCTCTCCTGTCAAGAATTGATGGCGTAAACCCGGTTCGCACGGGCACATTGGGCATCGCGCTGATCGCGTGCCTGGTCTTGGTGTCATTCGGCTACTCCAGCCTGCCGTTCTATCCGCAGGGCAAGACCTACCAGGGCTACTTCGCCGACGCCGGGGGCATCATTCCCGGCAACGACGTGACGGTGTCCGGGATCCGGGTCGGCAAGGTGACCAAGGTGGCGCTGGCCGGGGCCAGCGCGAAGGTCAGTTTCACCGTCGACCGCAAGGTCCGGGTGGGCGATCAGTCGCTGGCCGCGATCCGCACCGACACCGTGCTGGGCGAGAAGGCGCTGTCGGTCACACCCGGCGGCGCGGGCTCCGTGACGACGATCCCGTTGGACCGGACCCGGGCGCCGTACACGCTCAACAACGCGCTGCAAGACCTCGGGGGCAATGTCCGCGACCTGGACAAGCCGCGATTCGAAGAGGCGCTGGGCGTGCTCACCGACTCGATGCGCGAGGCGACCCCGCAGTTGCGCGGCGCGCTGGACGGGGTGGCCGCGCTATCACGCAGCATCAACCGCCGTGACGAAGCGTTGGGCCAGTTGCTGACGCATGCCAAGTCGGTCACCGGGGTGCTCAATCAGCGGGCCGGACAGGTCAACCGCCTGGTGCTCGACGGGAACCAGCTCTTCGCCGCGCTGGACGAGCGCCGGCAGGCCCTCGGCGCCTTGATCGGCGGCATCGACGATGTGTCGCAACAGCTTTCCGGTGTCGTCGCCGACAATCAGCAGCAGATCGGTCCGACGCTCAACAAGCTCAACCTGGTGCTGGACAATCTGATCGAACGCAAGGACCGGATCGCCGGAGCGCTGGAGCGGTTGCCCGGATATGCCACCACGCTCGGCGAGGTGGTGTCCTCGGGTCCGGGCTTCCAGATCAACCTGTACGGTCTGCCGCCGCCCACCTTGTCAGAGGTGCTGCTCGACATCTACTTCCAGCCCGGCAAGATCCCGGACAGCCTGGCCGACTACCTGCGTGGAATGATCACCGACCGCACCTGGATTAAGCCGAAGTCGCCATGACGCAACGCCTGTCACGCATTGTTCTCGCCGGGGTGCTCGTCGCACTTCTGGTCGCCGGCGTGTACGTGGTGCTGCCCGCACAGCGTGGCTACCGGATCACCGGCTACTTCGCCTCGGCGGTGGGCCTGTACCCGGGTGACGACGTCCGGGTGGTCGGGGTGCCGGTGGGGCGGGTCGAGTCCATCGAACCCCGTGCCGAGAATGTCAAGATCACCATGACGGTGAACAACGACGTGCCGCTGCCGGCCGACGCACACGCGGTGCTGATGGCGCCGAACATCGTGTCGGCGCGGGTGATTCAGCTGGCGCCGGCCTATACCGGCGGCGAGACGTTGGCCGACGGTGCGGTGCTCGACGAGAACCGCACCGCGGTGCCGGTCGAGTGGGACGAGGTCAAGAAGGAGCTGACACAGCTCAGCGCGCAACTGGGACCCGAGCAGGGCAAGCTCAACGGGCCGCTGAGCGCCTTCGTCAACCAGGCCGCCGACACTTTCGACGGTAACGGCGACTCGTTCCGCAGCGCCCTGCGCGAGCTCTCGGCGACCACCGGCCGGCTCGGCGACTCACGTACCGACCTGTTCGGCACGGTCAAGAATCTGCAGGTTCTGGTCGACGCGCTGTCGGGCAGCAATGAACAGCTCGTGCAGTTCACCGGCCATGTCGCGGCGGTGTCGGCGGTGCTGGCCGACAGCTCGGCCGACCTGGACGCCACGCTGGGCACGCTGAACCAGGCGCTGCGCGATGTGCGCGGCTTCCTGCACGACAACAACGACGCGTTGATCACCCAGGTCAACAAGCTGTCGGAGTTCAGCAAGGTGCTCTCGGATTCGAGCGAGAACTTCGAGCAGGTGCTGCACATCACGCCGCACGGTCTGACCAACTTTTACAACATCTACAACCCCGCGCAGGGCACCTTGAGTGGTCTACTGTCGCTGCCGGACTTCGCCAACCCGGTGCAGTTCATCTGCGGCGGTGTCTTCGACATCGGTTCGGTGCCGGACAACTTCAAGAGGGCCGAGATCTGCAAGGAGCGGATGGGCCCGGTCATGCGCCGCTGGTCGATGAACTTCGTGCCGTTCCTGTTCCACCCGATCAACTCGATCACCGCCTACAAGGGCCAGATCATCTACGACACCCCGGCCACCGAGGCCAAGGCGCAGACCCCGGTGCCCTACCTGAAATGGATGCCGGCGCCGGGTGTCACGCCGCCGAGCAACGAGGATGTCGCCGCACTGTTCCTGCCGCCGCCGGCGCCGGGACAGCTGGGCGCGGCGCCCGGCCCGACCGGCCCGCAGCAGCCGGGGGCCGGCGCACCACGGGAGGGCGGATGAGCGTGAAGTCTCTTGCCGGCGCCGTTCGGCGGGCCGGTCGGCGCGGCGCTGCCCTGGGCGCCGGGGCGCTGGTGCTGTCCGGCTGCCAGTTCGGCGGGCTGAACTCGCTGAACATGCCGGGCACCGCCGGCCACGGCCGTGGCTCTTACAGCATCACGGTGCAATTACCGGACGTGACCACGTTGCCGCAGAACTCACCGGTGATGGTCGACGACGTCACCGTGGGCAGCGTCTCCGGCCTGCAGGCCGTGCAGCAGCCCGACGGCAGCTTCTACGCGGCGGTCAAGTTGTCGTTGGACGGCGACGTCGTGCTGCCGGCCAACGCCGTCGCGAAGGTCGCCCAGACCTCGCTGCTGGGCTCCCAGCACATCGACCTGTCCGAACCGCACGACGAGCCGCCGGTCGGGCGGCTTAATCCCGGCGACCAGATCCCGCTCAGCCGGACCGGGCGCTACCCCAGCACCGAAGAGGTGCTGTCGTCACTGGGTGTGGTGGTCAACCAGGGCAATCTCGGTGCGCTGCAAGACATCACCGAGGAGGCGTACGCGGCGGTCGCCGGCCGGGCCGGCACGTTCGCGGGGCTGCTGCCCCGGCTAGCCGAGCTCACCGCGTCGCTGGACCGCCAGGCCCACGACATCATCGCCGCCGCTGACGGCCTGAACCGGGTCGGGGCGACCCTGGCCCGCAGCGCCCCCAGCCTGGCACGCGCGCTGGACACCATGCCCGAGGCGTTGGCGGTGCTCAATGACAACCGCGCCAACATCGTCGACGCATTCGGGGCGCTGCAGCGGCTGGCGACGGTCGGATCACGGATCCTGTCCGAGACCAAAGAAGACTTCGCCGCCGACATCAAGGGCCTCTACCCCGTCGTCAAGTCGTTCGCCGACAACGCCAACGAACTGGTGACGGCGTTCCCATTCATCCCGACGTTCCCGTTCCCGTCGATGTATCTGCGCAACGCGGTGCGCGGCGACTTCCTCAACGTCTACGTCACCTTCGACTTGACGTTGCGGCGGTTCGGCGAGTCGGTGTTCACCACCGGCGCCTTCGATCCGAACATGCCGCACATGCATGACGTCCTGAACCCGCCCGACTTCTTGATCGGTCAGATGGCCAACCTCTCCGGACAGGCCGCCGACCCGTTCAAGATCCCGCCCGGCACCGCTGCCAACTACGGGGATTGAGCTGAGATGCTGACTCGTCTGGTTCGTATTCAACTCGGGATCTTCGCTGTGGTCACCGTGCTCGCGGTCGGCGCGATCTCGATCCTGTACCTGCACGCGCCCAGCCGGCTGGGTATCGGCACCTACAAGGTGACCGCCGATTTCATCGGTGGTGGCGGAATCTACAAGAGCGCCAACGTCACCTACCGCGGCGTCACGGTGGGCCGGGTGGAAGACGTCCGTCTCACCGACCACGGGATCGACGCCCTGATTCGGCTCAACAGCAGCACCAAGGTCCCCGGCAACGTCACCGCCACCGTCAAGAGTATGTCCGCGATCGGTGAGCAGTACATCGATTTGGTTCCTCCGGCGGACGCTGCGGCCGTCGGGTCGCTGCACAACGGCGCCCGAATCGGTCAGGACCGCACCGCGATCGGCCAGGACATCGCCGGCATGCTCGATCAGGCCCAGACCCTGGTCAACAGCGTCGCCAACAGCCGGCTGCGTGATCTGTTGCGGAACGCGTTCGAGGGGTTCAACGGTTCGGGGCAGGAACTGGCCCGGATGATTGCGTCGTCGCGGCAGCTGGTCGACGAGGCCAACGCCAACTTCGACGCGACGGCGGGGCTGATCGACCAGTTCGAGCCGTTCCTGAACGCCCAGATCCGCAGCGGCGACGACATCAAGAAGTTGGCCCGGTCGCTGGCGGCGGTCACCACAGAGGTGCGCGAGGCCGACCCGCAGCTGCGGGAGGTGCTGCAGGTCCTGCCTTCGGTCGCCGACGAGGCCAACACCACGTTCGGCGGTATCCGCGCATCGTTCCCCACCCTGGCGGCCAGCATGGCCAACTTCGGACGAGTCGGGGTGATCTACCGCAACTCCATCGAACATGCGCTGGTGGTGTTCCCGGCACTGATGGCGGCACTGCTCACGGTGGCCGGTGGCGTGCCGATGGAGGAGGGCGTCAAGCTCGACTTCAAGATCGACATGCACGACCCGCCGCCGTGCACGGTCGGGTTTCTGCCGTTCACCGAGATGCGTTCGCCGGCCGATGAGACGGTGCGTGAGCTGCCCAAGGGGCTGTACTGCAAAGCGGCGCAGAACGATGCGGTCGCGGTCCGCGGGGCGCGCAACTACCCGTGCATGGAGTACCCGGGTAAGCGGGCGCCGACCATTCAGCTCTGCCGCGACCCGAAGGGCTTCGTCCCGATCGGCAGCAATGCCTGGCGCGGACCGCCGGTGCCGTACGACACCCCGATCACCGATCCGCGCATGCTCAACCCGATGAACAAGTTCCCCTACATCCCGCCGAGTGCCGACTACGACCCCGGCCCGCCGGTGGCCGCATTGCCTCCGGGTGTGCCTGCCGGGCCCGGGCCGGCGCCCAATCCGCCGTACCCGCTGCCCTACCCGCCGAACGAGCTCGGGCCCGCCCCGGCACCGTGGCCGTACTACGCCCCGCCGGACCAGAACCTGCCGACCAACCCGGGCGGCAACGGCGGCCTGCCGCCCTACAACCGGGACCCGGCTCCGGGGCCGGCCCCCGGACCGTTGCCGGCCGAGGCGCAGGCCAACGGGGTCGCCTACAGCAGCTACGACCAGCGCACCGGAAAGTTCGTCGACCCGGCAGGTGGCACCGGAGTGTTCGTCTCGGGGGCCGACAAGTGGTTGCCCGCCGAGAACTGGGCTGACCTGATGCTCGAGCCGAGGCAGACGTGACCGGTCCGGAGGAGGCGAAGGGCCGCCGCCGGGCATCGCGGGCAGCCGGCCCGGCCGGGGACGCCGCCGAACCGGTCGCGGTGCGGGTGCCGGTTTCCGGCCGAGCCGCCGTGCCCAGGGTCCGGCCGGCGGGCCCACCGCCGCGGCGCCGGCCCAATGCACGCAAGGCCGCCCAGGTAGCCGGCGCCGCCGTGCTGGCGGCCAGCATTGTGCTGGGCGGGCTGGTCGCCGTGCTGCTGGTGCAGCACCGGAATGCCACCGCGTCCGACAGCCGTGACCAGCGGTTCGTCGACACCGCGGTCCAGACCGTGCTGAACATGTACACCTACACCCCGGACACCATCAACGACCAGGTGAATCGCTTCGTGGAGGGCACCAGCGGCCCGCTGCGCGACACCATGGCCGCCAACGCCGAGAACCTCAAGGCGCTGCTGCGCGAGACCAAGCACAGCTCCGAGGCCGTCGTGAACGCCGCGGCGCTGGAGAACGTCGACGAGGTCGCCGGCAACGCCTCGGTGCTGGTGGCCATGCGGGCGACGGCCACCGACGTCGAGGGCGTCAACAAGCCGTCGCAGCCCTACGCGCTGCGGATCATCGTGCACGAGGACGATGACGGCAATATGACCGCCTATGACCTCAAGTGGCCGGACGGCAGCCGATGACCCGTCGTTGGTTGGGGCTCACCGCGTTGGCCGTGATCCTCGGGATTTTCGTGGGTCTGGGCGCCACCGCGGGATCGCTGTACTGGAGCCGGGTCGAGTCGCGGGGCGAACAGGTGGCCCGCGCCGAGCTGGCCCAGCTGACGACCGACGAGATCCCCAAGGTGCTCGGCTACGAGTACACCACCGTCGAACGCAGCCTGACCGAGACCTACCCGATGTTCACCGGCGACTACCGCCGCGAGTTCGAGGCCCGGGCGATCAACGACATCATTCCGCAGGCCCGGGAAAAGCAGCTGGTGAACCAGGTCGACGTCGTCGGTGTCGGCGCGCTGGACGCCAAGCGGACCACCGGTTCGGTGCTGGTCTTCGTCAACCGCACGGTCTCGGGTAAGTCCAAGGAGAAGTATTACGAGGGCAGTCGGCTGCGGGTCGAGTTCCGCAAGATCGACCGCAAGTGGCTGATCAGCAACATCGTGCCGATCTAGCTGAGAGGATGTGCGCTGTGAAGAAGCTTGTTCGCGCCGTGGTGGCCTTCGGCGTCGCGATGACGGCGGCCACCGGGCTGGCGGTCGAGGCCGGCGCGGACGACGACGCGGCACCGGAAGGCACCCTCGAGGGCATCTACACCTACAACGGCAACGGCATCACCGCGAGGTGGAAGATCTACCCGCTGTGCGTGCCGACCGTGGGTGACGGGCGGGTCCCGCTGCACGATGCGGTCGGTTGCCGGCTGCAGGTCGAAAGCGACGGTCCGCCCGGGCAGGCCGGCTCCTACCGGCTGTCCAACGGTCGATGGAGCTACCACACGCCGCTGCTGGCCGGCACCAGGTGCCCGGACGGCAGCACCGCCGCCAGCGAAGAGATGTACCAGTTCGACACCGCGCTCAACGGCACCTACACCCAGTCGCACAACGCCGTCTGCGGCTGGCAGCCCGGACTGGAGAAGCACCCGTTTACCCTGACCTACGTCTCGCCGCTGCCCAACCCGGTCATCCACTACCCGCTGACCTGTCAGGACAATCCGATTCACCTGTGTAGCTGAGCTATCCCGATTCGGCGAGCGCGTCGAGGAAGGATCGCGCCCAGCGGTCCACATCGTGGGCCAGCACCTGGCGGCGCAGTGTCCGCATCCGCCGGCGGCCCTCATCGGGGGTCTGGTTGACCGCCGCCTCGATGGCGTCTTTGACACCCTCCAGATCGTGCGGGTTGACCAGGTAGGCCTGCCGCAATTCCGCTGCGGCACCGGTGAATTCGCTCAGCACCAGGGCGCCACCCAAGTCGCTGCGGCAGGCCACGTACTCCTTGGCGACCAGGTTCATCCCGTCGCGCAGCGGCGTGACCAGCATGACGTCGCTGGCCACGAAGAACGCGATCAGCTCGTCGCGGGGGACCGGCCGGTGCAGATAGTGCACCACCGGGTGGCCGACCTCGCTGTACTCGCCGTTGATGTGGCCGACCTGGCGCTCGATGTCGTCGCGCAGGATCTGATAACTCTCCACCCGTTCCCGGCTGGGTGTCGCCAGCTGCACCAGGACGGTGTCGTCCCGCTTGGCGCGGCCTTCGGCGAGCAGTTCGTTGAACGCCTTGAGCCGGACGTCGATGCCCTTGGTGTAGTCCAGGCGGTCCACCCCGAGCAGGATCTTGCGGGGGTGGCCCAATTCGGCCCGGATCTCCTTGGCCCGCCGCCGGATTCCCCGCTCGCGCGCCTTGTGGTCGAGTTCGCCGGAGTCGATCGAGATCGGGAAGGCGCCGACCCGCACGGTGCGCTCCGCCAGGCTCACCTCGCCGAACCGGCTGCGCACCCCGACCGCGCCCCGCGAGGTGGCCGCGCCGGTCAGGTTGCGCGCCAAGTACAGAAAGTTCTGGGCGCCGCCGGCCAGATGGAAGCCGACCAGGTCGGCGCCGAGCAGGCCGTCGACGATCTCCTTGCGCCACGGCAGCTGCATGAACAGCTCCACCGGCGGGAAGGGGATGTGCAGGAAGAAACCGATGGTCAGGTCGGGGCGCTGGGTCCGCAACATCTTGGGCACCAGCTGCAGCTGATAGTCCTGGACCCACACCGTGGCCCCTTGGGCGGCCGCCCGCGAGGTCGCCTCGGCGAAGCGGCGGTTGACGTCGACGTAGCGGTCCCACCACTGCCGGTGGTAGATCGGTTTGACGATCACGTCGTGATACAGCGGCCATAGGGTGGCGTTGGAGAAGCCTTCGTAGTAGTCGGCGATGTCGGTGGCACTCAGGGCGACCGGGTGCAGCCGCAGATCTTCGACGTCGATCGGCCCATCGGGTACGTCCAGACTTCCCGGCCAGCCCACCCAGGCGCCATGACGCTTACGCAGCAGCGGCTCCAGCGCTGTGACCAGCCCGCCCGGGCTGCGTTTCCATTCTGTCGTGCCGTCGGGCAGTTTCTCGATGTCGATGGGCAGCCGGTTGGCCACCACGACGAAATCGGCACCCGACTCCGGCATCTAGGCCCCGTGCTTCTCGGTATTCGCCGGACCGATCCCCAGCATGGACAGGAACACCCGGCACTCGTCGGCGTCCTCGGCGTAGGCGGCCACCACTCGCCGGGCTTGGCGTGCGGTGTTGTCGGCCAGCGGCTCGACCTCGTCGATGTCGTGTTCGGTTTTAGCAGGCATAAGTCGACTCTAGCGAAGTGCGCCGTAGCCTGTGGGGCGGACGACAACCAGGGTGGAGGCTGCATGAGCGATCTCGTCGACTATGAAACCCTCGACGACGGGCGCATCGCCCGGATCTGGCTGAACCGGCCCGAGACCCACAACGCGCAGAATCGCACCCTGCTGGTGCAGCTCGACGAAGCGTTCGGGCGTGCCGAGGCAGACGACACCGTGCGGGTGGTGATCCTGGCGGCGCGCGGTGCGAATTTCTCGGCCGGTCACGATCTCGGCTCGGAGGCGGCCGTGGCCGAGCGCCGGCCCGGCCCGGGGCAGCACCCCTCGTTTCGCATCCATGGCGGCACCCGGGAACCGGTCGTGGAGAAGACCTACCTGCAGGAGTGGCACTACTACTTCTCCAACACCTGCCGCTGGCGCGAACTGCGCAAGATCACCATCGCGCAGGTGCAGGGCAACGCCATCTCGGCCGGGTTGATGCTGATCTGGGCGTGCGATCTGATCGTCGCCGCCGACAACGCCCGGTTCTCCGACGTGGTCGGGGTGCGCCTGGGCATGCCGGGCGTCGAATACTATGCCCATCCTTGGGAATTCGGCCCCCGCAAGGCCAAGGAACTGCTGCTGACCGGGGATTCGTTGGACGCCGACGAGGCCTACCGGCTGGGGATGGTCTCCAAGGTGTTCCCGCTTGACGACCTGGCCGAGCGCACGCTGGAGTTCGCCCGCCGGATCGCGCAGCTGCCGACGATGGCCGCGCTGCTGATCAAGGACTCGGTGAACGCCGCCGCGGACGCCATGGGTTTCACCGAGGCGCTGAAGCACGGCTTTCATATTCATCAGCTCGGCCATGCGCATTGGTCGGCGCACAACGACAACAAGTTCCCGATCGCGCTGCCGCCGGAGGTGCCGGACTGGCGCACCGCCGAGGCCACCGATCTGGCTCGCCGCGATCAGCCCTAGCGGGCGTGGTCGGCCGCGTGCTTGGATAGCTAGAACACGTTCCAGTTTTTGATGTGAGGGGTCGGTGTGCAGCTTTCCTTCGAAGACCGCAGCTACCTGGTCACCGGCGGCGGTAGTGGCATCGGCAAGGCGGTGGCCGGCGGCCTGGCCGCCGCCGGGGCTGACGTTCTGATCATCGGCCGGGGCGTCGAGCGGCTGGCGGCGGTGGCGGCCGAGATCGGGGTCCGTCACTTCGGAGCCGACATCACCGACGAGGACAGCGTGATCGCCGCCGTCGAGGCCGCCGCCGGCCGGCACGGCCGGCTGCATGGGGTGGTGCACTGCGCCGGTGGTTCGGAGACCATCGGGCCGATCACCCAGATCGACTCGGAGGCGTGGCGGCGCACCGTCGACCTCAACATCAACGGTTCGATGTACGTGCTCAAGCACGCCGGCCGGGAGCTGGTGCGCGGCGGCGGCGGCTCGTTCGTCGGGATCTCCTCGATCGCGGCCAGCAATACCCACCGCTGGTTCGGTGCTTACGGCCCGACCAAGTCGGCGCTGGATCACCTGATGCAGCTGGCCGCCGACGAACTGGGTGCGTCGTGGGTGCGGGTCAACAGCATCCGCCCGGGCCTGACCCGCACTGAGCTGGTCGCCCCCATTCTGGACTCGCCGGAACTCTCCGAGGACTACCGCATCTCGACGCCGCTGCCCCGGCCCGGCGAGGTCGACGACGTCGCCAACCTGGCGCTGTTTTTGCTCAGCGACGCGGCCGGCTACATCACCGGCCAGGTCATCAATGTCGACGGCGGGCAGATGCTGCGTCGCGGCCCGGACTTCTCGGCGATGCTGGAGCCGGCGTTCGGCGCAGACGGACTGCGCGGGGTCGTGGGGGACTAGTCATGGGCGTGTACGCGGTGACCGGGTCGGCATCCGGGATGGGACGCCAGGCGGCGGACAAGCTGCGGGCGGCCGGTCACACCGTGATCGGGGTCGACCTGCGCGACGCCGACGTGGTCGCGGATTTGTCCGGACCCGACGGCAGGGCGACGGCAGCCCGGGAGGTGCTGACCTTGTGCGGGGGCCGGCTCGACGGTGCGGTGCTGGCGGCGGGCGTCGGACCCACCCCGCGGGCGACGCAACTGATCCTGCAGGTCAACTACTTCGGGGTGGTCGACCTGCTGGAGGCGTGGCGCTCGGCGCTGGCGGCCACTGGACGCGCCAAAGTTGTTGTCGTCGCTAGCAATTCGACGACCACGGTGCCGGCGGTGCCGCGGGCCGCAGTGCGGGCGCTGCTGGCCGGTCATGTGACGAAGGCGGTGCGCCGGCTGCGGCTCTTCGGCCCGGGTGCGCCGTCGTTGGCGTACGCCGCGTCCAAGATCGCGGTGACGCGCTGGGTGCGCCGGCAGGCGGTCGAGCCGTCGTGGGCGGGGGCGGGTATCCGGCTCAACGCCCTGGCGCCGGGTGCGATCATGACGCCGCTGCTGGAAAAACAGCTCGCCACCCCGGGGCAGGAGAAGGCCGTCCGCAGCTTTCCGGTGCCGGTGGGTGGTTTCGGCGATCCCGGCCAACTGGCCGACTGGATGCTGTTCATGCTCTCCGATGCCGCCGACTTCCTCTGCGGCAGCGTGGTTTTCGTCGACGGCGGCACGGACGCCTACTTCCGCGCCGACGACTGGCCGCGTGCGGTGCCGGCCCGCCGGGCGCTCGGTTACCTGCTGCGGATGAGGTCGTTCTCGAAGACCGGATCGCGACCCCGACACCGTGACCGGCATCGTTCGGCGTTAGCGTGACCAAGAGTTCGGGACCTGTGAGGAGACAAATGCCGGCAGAGCTGAGCCACGACGAGACCCTGCGTGAGGTCACCACCGAGCAGGGGGTGCTGCGCTACCACGAGGCCGGCGAGGGTCCGACGCTGCTGCTGCTGCACGGCTCCGGGCCGGGTGTCACCGGGTGGCGCAATTATCGCGGCGTGCTGCCGGCCTTCGCCGAGCACTTCCGCTGCCTGGTTCTGGAGTTCCCCGGGTTCGGGGTCAGCGATGACTTCGGTGGGCATCCCATGGTCACCGCGTTCGGCGCGGTGCCGACATTCGCCGATGCGCTGGGGCTGGAGCAGTTCAGCATCGTCGGCAACTCGATGGGGGGTGGCGTCGGGATCGGCTATGCGATCGGTAACCCCGACCGGGTCCGCAAACTGGTGACCATCGGCGGTATCGGCACCAACCTGCTCAGCCCGGGCCCGGCCGAGGGGATCCGGCTGCTGCAGGACTTCGTCGACAACCCCAGCCGCGAAGCGCTGGTGCGCTGGCTGCACTCGATGGTCTACGACCCCAAGGTGATCACCGAAGAGCTCATCGAGGAGCGGTGGGCACTGGCCACCGACCCCGACACCCTGGCCAGCGCCCGACGGATGTACGGCAAGGAAGCCTTCACTAACATGGTGAAGATGATGCAGGCCTCCAAGGGCCCGCTGCCGTGGGCGATGATGCACCGGCTCAAGGTGCCGACGCTGGTCACCTGGGGCCGGGACGACCGGGTCAGCCCGCTGGACATGGCGCTGATCCCGATGCGCACCATTCCCAATGCCGAGACGCACGTGTTCCCCAACTGCGGGCACTGGACCATGATCGAGGCCAAGGACGCCTTCGAGTCGGTGGTGCTGGACTTCCTGCGCCGGGCTGACTGACCGCTCGCGCGGTGGTGGAGCCCCCTGTCAGGATTGAACTGACGACCTACGCTTTACAAGAGCGTTGCTCTACCACTGAGCTAAGGAGGCGGGTTTAGCCGGTGCCAGCGTAACGGGAGTCGGCCGCCG
This sequence comes from Mycolicibacter sinensis, assembly GCF_001667375.1. Classification (GTDB taxonomy): domain Bacteria; phylum Actinomycetota; class Actinomycetes; order Mycobacteriales; family Mycobacteriaceae; genus Mycobacterium; species Mycobacterium sinense_A. The sequence continues at coordinate 26,833 of NZ_LZIN01000033.1, forward strand.
AGTGTGAAACCGGCTCAGGAACCGTCGGCACTGGGTTTGTCGGCGTTGATGACGCGCTCGGAGCGCACCGGCCGCGACGACGGGCGGCGGCTCGACCGGCGCGGCAGCAGCGGAATGCGCTCGGCGATATTGCTCAGTGGGTTGACCACCATCGTCAAGGCGATGACGGCCTCCTGCAGCGTCTCGATGGCCGGCTCCAGTGCCTCCATCCCCGGCGCCAGCCGGCTCAACGTGTCGGCGACGTTGGCCAGCTGCTCCAGTGGCCCGTTGCGGGCGGTGAGCTTGTCGATCAGCCCGCCCTCGGCCAGCAGCCGGTCGGCCAGACCATCCTCGGAGAGCAATCGCTCGATCAAGCCGTCCTCGTCGGTGAGTTGATCCACCAGCCCGCCGGGCTGCAGCGCCCGCTGCAAGCCACCGCCCTCGGCAGTGAGGCGATCGAGGACACCGCCGGGCCCGGTCAGCTGGTCCACCAGCCCGCCGGGTGCCAGCAGCCGGTCCGCCGGGCCGTCGGGGGCCAGCGCGCGCCCCAGCGGAGCGTCGTCGTCCATTAGCTTGGCCAACCGGTTGGCCCGGGCGATGGTGTCCTCCAACCCGAGCATGTGTGCCATGGAGTTGGCCGGTCCTGGAGTTGGGGACTCTCCGAGGGTCTGCCGGGCCAGCCCGAGCGCGGCCGTGGCCACGCCGAGTCCGGCGTCGGCGATCGACAGACCGATGCGCGCCGGAGCGGTCGATACGGCGATCAGCTGTCTGGCCAGGCTCATCTGGCCAGTGTATGGGCGATCCAGCACCGATATCAGGTAGTTTGATTGACAACAAACACACAGCTAATATCCAGTTCATTTTCACCCGACCACGAGGGAATTAACCCCATGGGAGCAACAGCTGCGCAAGACGCTGCGCCAGAGGCCCGGGTGCTGGTCGTCGACGACGAGACCAACATCGTCGAGCTGCTGTCGGTCAGCCTCAAGTTCCAGGGGTTCGAGGTCTACACCGCCTCCAGCGGGCCGGCGGCGCTGGACCGTGCCCGGGAGGTCCGGCCGGACGCGGTGATCCTGGACGTGATGATGCCGGGGATGGACGGGTTCGGCGTGCTGCGCCGGCTGCGCGCCGACGGCATCGACGCCCCGGCGTTGTTCTTGACCGCGCGTGACTCGCTGCAGGACAAGATCACCGGCCTGACCCTCGGCGGCGACGACTATGTGACCAAGCCGTTCTCCCTGGAGGAGGTGGTGGCCCGGCTGCGGGTCATCCTGCGCCGGGCGGGCAAGGGCGCGGGGGAGCCGCGCAACTCGCGGCTGACCTTCGCCGACATCGAACTCGACGAGGACACCCACGAGGTGTGGAAGGCCGGCCAGCCGGTGTCGCTGTCGCCGACCGAATTCACCTTGCTGCGCTATTTCGTGATCAACGCCGGCACCGTGCTGAGCAAGCCGAAGATCCTCGACCACGTCTGGCGCTACGACTTCGGCGGCGACGTCAACGTGGTCGAGTCCTATGTCTCCTATCTGCGCCGCAAGATCGACACCGGCGAGAAGCGCCTGCTGCATACGCTGCGCGGGGTGGGCTATGTGCTGCGCGAGCCGCGGTGAACCAATGTTGCCCATGATGGCCGGGCGAGGGGTTTAAGGCGAAGAATATGGGGATGGTGAAACCCCCTCGTGGTGTGCTGCCACTACGAGTCAGCCTGGTCGCGGCCACCCTGACGATGGTGGCCATCGGCTTGCTGGCGCAGGGGTACGCCGTCACGACCATCCTGCGGCACCGGCTGATCAGCAGGATCGACGCCACGCTGATCGACGCGGCCCACGGCTGGGCGCTGGAGCAGCGTGGGCGGCCGCCGTCGAAGGAGGACGAGGATCCGAACACCGGCCGGCCGCCGACGAGCTTCTACGTCCGCGACGTCGACCCCGATGGCAGCGTCTGGACCGTCGTCAACGACCAGAACGCCGAGCCGCAGTTGCCGCCGGACAACGACGTGGGCTCGGTACCGGTGACGATCGGCTCGGTCGACGGGTCGGGCGTGCAATGGCGGGCGCTGTCGGTGCACGGTGAGAACGGCAGGCTGATCACCGTGGCCAGGGACCTTTCCGACCCCAAGGCCACACTGCGCTATCTGGCCTGGTCGCGGGTGGCGATCGGTGTTGGGGTGCTGCTGGTGCTGGGGACCGCCGGTTATGTGGTGGTCAACCGGAGCCTGCGCCCGTTGACCGAAGTCGAGCAGACCGCCGCGGCGATCGCCGCCGGCCAGTTGGACCGCCGGGTGCCCGAGCGCGATCCGCGTACCGAAGTCGGACGACTCTCGCTGGCGCTCAACGGCATGCTGGCGCAGATTCAGCAGGCGGTGGCGTCCTCGGTGGCCTCGGCGGACAACGCGCGGGTCTCCGAGGAGCGGATGCGCCGGTTCATCACCGATGCCAGCCATGAGCTGCGCACACCGCTGACCACGATCCGCGGTTTCGCCGAGCTGTACCGCCAGGGCGCGGCCCGCGACGTCGAGCTGCTGATGTCGCGCATCGAAAGCGAAGCCAGCCGGATGGGCCTGCTGGTCGAGGATCTGCTGTTGCTGGCCCGGATGGATGCCCAGCGGCCCTTGGACCGGAACTGGGTCGACCTGCTGGTGCTGGCCACCGACGCCGTGCACGACGCGCGCGCCATCGCGCCGAATCGGACCGTCGAACTGGAGGTCTTCGACGGCCCGGGTACCCCGGAGGTGCTCGGTGACGAGGCCCGGCTGCGTCAGGTGCTGAGCAACCTGGTGTCCAACGCGCTGCAGCACACCCCCGAAGAGGCTGCGATCACCGTGCGGGTCGGCACCGACGGCGACGACGCGATCCTCGAGGTCGTCGACCAGGGGCCCGGTATGAGTGAACAGGACGTACAGCGGGCCTTCGAGCGGTTCTTTCGCACCGACTCGTCGCGGGCGCGCGCCAGTGGCGGCACCGGGCTGGGACTCTCGATCGTCGACTCGCTGACCCGCGCGCATGGCGGCACCGTCACCGTGAGTTCCCCACCCGGCCAGGGCTGCACGTTTCGCGTCGCGGTCCCGCGTCTTGCCGACACGTCGGTCGACATAGCCGAGCTGCCCGTCGAGATTCGCTGAGCCTCAGGGCATTTCAGCCAGCGCGGCCTTGATCTTCGCTTGCGCCTCGTCGAGGGATTCCGGCGCCGGATTGCGGTCGACACCGGCAAAGCCGAAGTCGGACAAGCTGCGGGTCGGAAAGACGTGGACGTGCAGATGCGGGACCTCCAGGCCAGCGATGATCATGCCGGCGCGCTCGGTGTCGAACGCTGTGCACACCGCCTTGCCGATGCGCTGCGCCACGGCCATCACCTGTGCGAAGACGGCGCCGTCGACGTCTTGCCACTGGTCGATCTCGGCGCGCGGAACCACCAGCGTGTGGCCCTGGGTCATCGGTTCGATGGTCAGGAAACCGACGATGTCGTCGTCCTCGTAGACGAACCGGCCCGGCAGTTCCCGGTTGATGATCTTGGTGAACACGGTGCTCATGGGTTTCAGCATATGCGCCGAGTCTCGGATTTAGCGGGGTGCGCTGCGTATTATCGAGAGCGAGCTGGCGCCGCCGGGCGCGAGCTCCACGCGCCATCGGTAGAGGAGATGAGATGTCAGTTGTCACAACATTTCTCAGCAGCCCCGAGGCGGTCGGCACCTGGACTCTGGATACCGGGCAGTCGAGTATTCGGTTCGAGAACGGCACGATGTGGGGCGCGCTGAAGGTGCGTGGCGCTTTCACCGATTTCTCCGGCAGCGGCGAGATCAAGGACGCCAAGACGGTGTCCGGCCGCGTCGACATCAAGGCTGCCTCGGTGAACACCGGCCTGGGTACCCGCGACCATGATCTGCGCCGGTCGAACTTCTTCGACACCGACCGCTACCCCGACATCACCGTCCAGGTCACCAGTGGGGAGCCGGCCGGGGGTGATGCCGCCCGGCTCAACGCCGAACTGACCGTCAAGGGGATCACCGGACCGTTGCCGCTCAAGGTTGATGTCACCCCGATCGGCGACGGGGCCGTGCGGCTGACCACCGAGACGACCGTCACCCGCAAGCAGTTCGCCGTGGAGGGCAACTTTTTGGGCATGGTCGGCAACCGGACCCGGCTCAAGGCCAGCCTGGTGTTCCGGAAGGTCTAACCCTTGCGTTGACTCTGCGCGTACCAGGCAAAAGTGCGGGTAGGTCGCCTGGTACACGCAGAGTCAACGGTTATTAGCGATCGGCGTCGGTGTAGCGGATGATCCCGCGAATGTTCTTGCCGTCCAGCATGTCCTGGTAACCGTCGTTGATCTGCTCCAGCTTGTACTGGCGGGTCACCATGTCGTCGAGGTTCAGCTTGCCCACCGAGTACATCGACAGCAGCTGCGGGATGTCGTACTGCGGGTTTCCGCCGCCGAAGATGGTGCCCTGCAGGTTCTTCTGCAGCAACGTCAGCATCGCCAGGTTCAGTGTGACCTGGTTGTCAAGCATGGACCCCATCGCGGTGAGCACGCAGGTGCCACCCTTGGCGGTCAGCACCATGTAGTTGTCGATGTCGGCACCGTGCACCTCGCCGACAGTGACGATCACCTTGCGGGCCATCACGCCGTGGGTGACCTCCATCATGCCGCCCATCGCGGCGAAGATATCCGGGTAGACGTGGGTGGCGCCGAACTTGAGCGCCTGGTCGCGCTTCCACTCCACCGGGTCGATGACGAAGATGTTGCGGGCACCGGCGTTGACCGCACCCTGCAGCGCCGACATGCCTACCCCGCCGACACCCACGATCGCAACGTCCTCACCGGGGCGGATGTCGGCGCTGCGGACCGCCGACCCGTAGCCGGTGGTGACACCGCAGCCGACCAGGCACGCCACCTCGAACGGGATCGACGGGTCGATCTTCACCACCGAGGACTTGTGCACCACCATCCACGGCGAGAACGTGCCCAGCAGCGTCATCGGGTAGACGCCCTGGCCGCGGGCCGTGACGCGGAAGGTGCCGTCGCTGACCGCCACGCCGTTGAGCAGCCCGGCGCCCAGGTCGCACAGGTTGCGCAGTCCGGACTGACAGGTCGGACACACGCCACAGGACGGGATGAAAGACAGCACCACGTGGTCGCCGGGGGCGATGTCTTCCACCCCGGGTCCGACCTCGGTGACGATGCCGGCGCCCTCGTGGCCGCCGAGGACCGGGAAGCCGGCCATCGGGATGCTGCCGGTCATCAGGTGGTGGTCGGAGTGGCACATTCCGGCCGCCTCCATCTGGATCTTGACCTCGTCTTTCTGGGGGTCACCGATCTCGATCTCCTCGACCGACCACGGCTTGTTGAACTCCCAGAGCAACGCACCCTTTGTCTTCACCACGAACCTGCTTTCATCTCGGATATCCGGCTAGAGAACGGCCCCGGCCTGGCTCGGGACGTCGGGCAGCCCACCCGTCGCAGCCTATCGCCGACTACCACGTCGCGGGAAGATTCTGTTCGAATCGCGCATCGCCGCGATCAGCCGTGGTAGGAGACTTGCAAGTCTTTGACCCCGTTGATCCAGCCGGAGCGGAGTCGTTGCGGCTCGGCGAGTTTGGCGATGTCGGGCAGCTGAGTGGCGATCTCATCGAACATCAGCCGGATCTCCATGCGGGCCAGGTTGGCGCCGATGCAGTAGTGCGTGCCCTGCCCGCCGAACGCCAGGTGCGGATTGGGATCCCGCAGGATGTCGAAGTCGAACGGCCGGTCGAAGACCTCTTCGTCGAAGTTCGCCGAGCTGTAGAACAGCCCCACCCGCTGCCCCTGTCCGACGGCCACTCCGCCGAGTTCGGTATCGACCTTGGCAGTGCGCTGAAAACAGTGCACCGGCGTGGCCCAGCGGACGATCTCGTCGACAGCGGTCTCGGGCCGTTCGCGCTTGTAGAGCTCCCACTGGTCGGGGTTCTCCGCGAACGCATTGATGCCGTGGGTCATGGCGTTGCGGGTGGTTTCGTTGCCCGCCACCGCCAACAGGATCACGAAGAACGCGAACTCGGTCTCGCCCAGTGACTCGCCGTCGATGTCGGCCTGCACCAGCCGCGTGACGATGTCGTCGGCCGGACAGCGCCGCCGCTGCTCGGCCATGGTGTAGGCGTAGCCCATCAACTCGGCGTTGGCCATCGCCGGATCGGAGTCGAAATCCGGGTCGTCGGTGTTCATGATCGAGTTGGTCCAGTGAAACAGCTTCTCCCGGTCGGCCTCGGGCACCCCGATCAGATCGGCGATCGCCAACAGCGGCAGTTGCATTGCGATGTCATCGACGAAGTTGCCGCTGTTTTTCTCGGCGGCGGCGGCGACGATGTCGCGGGCCGACTGGGCGAGCTTCTCCTCGAGCGCACCGACGGAGCGCGGGGTGAACAGCCGGGAGACCAGCTTGCGCAGCCGGGTGTGCTCGGGCGGGTCATGATTGATCAACAGTGCCTTGGTCAGCTCCAGCTGGTCGGCGGTGATGCCCTCGGGCAGCCGCATCACCGCACCCTTGGCGTTGGTCGACCACACCTCGTTGTCGCGCGAAATCTCTTTGATGTGCTGGTGTTTGCTGACCACCCAGTAGCCGCCGTCGTCGAAGATGTTGCTGTGCGCGGGCTGCTCGTTCCACCAGACCGGAGCGGTCTTGCGCAGCTCGGCGAACTCGGCGATCGGCATGCCGTGCAATAGGACATCCGGATCGGTGAAGTCGAAACCGGGTCCGAACGGACAGGACGGTGTGTACGTCACCACAGCGGAACCGGTGCCTTGCCCAGCGGGTAGTAGCCGGGGATCTTCTCGCCGGCCAGGCTGCGTTCGATGCGCTTTTGCATGCCCGCCGACAGTTTGCCCGCCTTGATCAGGTCCATGTAGAGGGCCGAGACGTGGCCGAAGTCGAAGAAGTCCCGCTGCCAGTTGAACTTTCCGTCGCCCGCGTAGCGGAACCAGCTGCCGCCGATCCCGTAGATCTCGCGTTCTTCGTCGGCGGCTTCTCCTATTTTGGCGACCTGCTTCCAGAAACCGACGATCTCGCCCTGCCGGTCGTCGATGATCACCTTCTGGTACGGGTAGGTCCAGCCGTGCAGGCCCTCCATCTCCTGGCCGAGCGCGATGTCGCGGATCTCGTCGATGCCGACGCACATGACGTCTTCCTTGGGGCCTATGTTCCAGCCGTAGGTCGCGTCATCGGTGTAGAAGGCCGCCAGATTGCGCCAGTCGCCGGCCTTTTCGGCGTCGCGGTTGGCCTGTAGCCAGCGGTCGACGACGTCTTCGAGTTCTTCGCGGGGGAACGGGGCCATCTTTCAATCCTTTTTCTCGTGAATGGATAACGCTCGGGTGGGACAGGCCCGTACGGCCTCTTCGATGTGGCGGCGGTCGTCATCCGGCGGTTCGTCGTTGAGGATCTCGACCTTGCCGCGCTTGGGCACCCGGAAATAGTCGGGTGCCTCCAGCTCGCACATGGCGTGGCCCTGGCACAGGTCCAGGTCCACTTTGACGTGAAAGGTCATGGCGCAGTGCCTCCTTATCGCCGACGGCGGCGGTAGCGCACCTTGGCCGGGCGGGCCAACTGCACCACCATCTTGGAGTGGTCGTTGCGGTAGGTCTCCGGCGGCTGCGACATCTCGAACTCGTATTCACGCAGCAGCACCGAGAAGATCGCCTTGATCTGCATGGTGGCGAACGCCGCCCCCACGCAGCGATGCCGTCCGGCGCCGAACGGGATCCAGGTCCAGCGCTGGATGACGTCTTCCTCGCGCGGCTCGTTGTAGCGTTCCGGCACGAACTCGTTGGGCTCGGGGAAGGATTCGGCGATCCGGTTGGAGACCGCCGGTGACGCCGCCACCATGTCGCCCTTGTGGATCGGGTAGCCGCAGACCTCGAACTCGTCCTTGGCCACCCGCATCAGGATGATCAGCGGCGGGTGCAGCCGCAGGGTCTCCTTGAGCACGTTCTCCAGGTTGGGGATCTGGCGCAGCGCATGGAAACTCACCTCGCTGCCGTCGGAGTAGAGCCCGTCGAGCTCTTTGATAACCGCGGCGAGGGCCTCGGGGTGGCGCAGCATCTCGATCAGGGTCCACGCGGACGTTCCCGAGCTGGTGTGGTGGCCGGCGAACATGATCGAGATGATGATCCCGGTGATCTCATCGGCGGAGAACCGTGGGTTGCCGCTCTCGTCCGGGATCGAGACCATGACGTCGATCATGTCCCGGCGCCGCTTGTCGGTCTCCGGGTTGGCGATCCGGCCGTTCATGATGCCCTGCACCAGTTCGACCAGCTTGACGCGGGCTTCGTCACGGCGCCGGAAGCTCTCGATCGGCAGGTACGGGTCGACGTAGCACAGCGGGTCGGTGCCGCGTTCGAGTTCGTAGTACAGCTCGGCGAACCGGTGATCGAGTTCCTCGCGAAATTTCCGCCCGATCAGGCAGGCGGTCGAGGTGTAGATGGTCAGCTCGGCGAAGAACTCCAGCAGATCGATCTCGCCTCCGTCGCCCCAGTCGGCGATCATCTGGCGCACTTCGTGCTCGATGGTGCTGGCGTGGCTTTTCATGTGGTCGCCGCGAAGTGCGGTGTTGTGCAGCATCTCCGCGCGTCGTTCCGGCGGCGCGTCGAACACGACGCCGTTGCCGAAGATCGGGGTCATGAACGGGTACGCCGCGGCCTGGTCGAGTTCGTCGTCGGTGGAGCGGAAGAAGAACTCGTTGGCTTCGGCGCCGGTCAGCAGCACCACCTTGCGGCCGGCCAGGTCGAACCAGCCGACGTCCCCGCATTCGTCGCGGACCCGCTGCATCAGCGCGATCGGGTCGGTGCGGAACTCCTCGAGGTGGCCGTGCTCGGCCTCGCCTCCGGAAACCCGGGGAACCTCAATACTGACGGTCATTGCGGCATTCCTTCCTCACCCAATTGCAGGTGCTGACGGTCGGCGGCGGTGTCGTGCAACGGCGCCTCCGGCTGCACCTCCAGGTCGACGATGTGCGCCCCGCGCGGTGTCTCCGCGACGAAGGCGATGGCCCGGGCCAGGTCTTGCGGGCGAAGGAAATAACTGTGCCGGGCCTGCCCCCACTTGGCCCAGTCTTCGAGCATCGGACCCACCTGCTCGGCGGAGAGCTTCCAGCCCATCTCGGTCAGGGTCGGGCCGGGATGCACGATCGAGGCCCGAACGCCGGTGCCCTCCAACTCCATCCGCATGTTCTTGACCATCGCGACCAGCGCGGCCTTCGCGGCGCCGTAGGCGCCCATGTGCGGGCGCTGCTGCAGCGCTACGTCGGAGCCGACGAAGATCACGTCGCCGCGGCGGCGGGCCACCATGTCCGGCACCACCGCGGTGGCGAGCCGGTTGGCGCCGATCAAGTGCACCTGAATCTGGTCGTTGAACGCCTCGGTACTCAGCTCATGGATACGTCCGGGGAACATGTCGCCGGCGCCGGAGACCAGCAGCTCGATCTCTCCGAGCGCGTCGATGCTCTGGGACACAAAGGATTTCACCGAATCGACGTCGGTGACGTCCAGTGGGAAGGCGACCGCCTCGCCGCCCTCGCCGCGGATCTTGTCGACCAGCTCGGTGAGCTTCTCGGTCCGCCGGGCGCCCAACGCCACCGGGAAGCCGCGGCGGGCCAGCTCTTCTGCGGTGGCGGCACCGATGCCTGAGGACGCACCCGCGACGATAGCGGGCCGCCGGGCCGGGGGTGGATCAAAACGTGGCACTTAGGCCTCCTTGACGGTGATCGGGAGGTCGGCGAAGCCGCGCACGTTGGAGGAATGCACCCGCACGGCGTTGGCTTCGTCGACCTGGTAGTCGCTGATCCGGTTGAACAGTTCTTCCAGCGCCACCCGGGCTTCCATCCGAGCCAGGTGTGCACCGAGGCAGAAGTGGGCGCCGCTGCCGAAACTGAGCAGCTTGGAGCCGATGTCACGGCCGATCCGGAATTCGTCGGGGGACTCGAAGACCCGCTCGTCGCGGTTTCCGGAGCCGGGCAGCAACAGCACCACGTCACCGGCCGGAATTGTGGTGTCGTGCAGCGTGTAGTCCTGCGCGGCGGTGCGCGCCAGGATCTGGCTGGGGGTGTCGTAGCGCAGCGTCTCCTCCACCCACAGCGGGATGCGGGAGTGGTCGGCGAACACCGACGTCAGCTGGTCGCGGTTGCGGTGGCCCCAGTACACGGAGCTGCCCAGCAGCTTGGTGGTGGTCTCATTGCCGGCGATCACCATCAGGAACAGGAACGCCAGGATTTCCTGGTCGCCGAGCCGGTCCCCGTCGACCTCGGTTTCCAGCAGCGCCGAGGTCAGATTGTCCGCCGGGGTCTTCTTGAAGTCGGCGATCATCTCGTTGTAGTAGGTCATCAGATCCACCGACGCCTGGATCGCCGACGGCGGGACATCGGTCACCCCGTCCTCGCGGTGCAGCACGCCGTCGGCCAGCCCACGGATGCGCGCGCGGTCGGCTTCGGGGACACCCATCAGCTCGGAGATCACGTCCATCGGCAGCTTGCCGGCGAAGTCGTTGATGAAGTCGAACGAGCAGGTGCCGCGCGCGCCGGGCTGGATCGCGGTGTCCAGATGCTGGCGTGCCAGCCGCACCACCTGCGGTTCGAGCTCGCGGATCCGGCGCGGGGTGAAGCCCTTGGACACCAGGGTGCGAAGCCGCAGGTGCTGCGGGTCGTCCATCGCCAGAAACGACATCACCAGCTGGGCGTGCGGGCCGCGGGAGACCGGGTCCAGCGAGACACCGTCGCGGTTGGACAGCGCGTCGCTGTTGCGAAACCCTTGCAGCACATCCTGATGACGCGAGATCGCCCAGAAGTTCAGCTCCTCGTTGTGATACACCGGCGCTTCGTCGCGCAGTCGCCGGTAGTACGGGAACGGGTCCTCGTGAAAGTCGTAGTCGTAGGGGTTGAGGACCGGTGGACCAGACGTCTTGGAAGTCATAGCCGGCAGGACCATCATTGGCCTCCTGATTCGAGGATCAGGCTGACCACGTAGGCCAGCCGATCGGTGATCTGGTGGTAGGTGAAGGCGCCGCTGCCAGCGTTGACCAGGGCGCCGAAGAACGTCATCTCCAACGCCGAGACCTGCCGGGGATCCGCGCCCGGTCCCATTGCCGAGGTGATGCGCCGGTGGATCTCCGCGCCGATCCGGTCGCGCACCGTGCGCACCGCGGGGTCACCGCTGCCGCTGAGCAGTGCCGCCGTGCAGGCCGCCGCGACCTCGGGCTCGTCGGCGACCACCAGCGCCAGGTGCCGCAGCGCCTGGTTGACGCGCTGGGGCATCGGCTCGTTGACGTCGGTGAAGTAGGGCACCTGACGGACCAGGTCCAGGTAGACCTCGGCGATCAGGTGGTTCTTCGACGAGAAGTAGGTGTAGGCGGTCGCCGGCGCGACCTTGGCCCGGGCGGCGACTGCGCGCACGGTCAGGTCTGCGTAGGACTTCTCGCGCAACATCTCCACGCCGGCGGTCAGCACCTTGCGGAAGGTCTCTTCCTGGCGACGGTTGCGGGCCCCGCCATTCGACGAGCCGTTCGCCAATGTGACTGCCGCCACCGATTCGCTGGACACCTGTCCAACGTAGTCGACGGCAGCTCGGTAGGGCAAGTCCACTGGGAAACAACAGTTTTTCGCAATCCGGCTTGCGGCAGCGGTGATGCTGCGGTTAGGGTTCGGTCCAGCGAGAACGGACAAGTGTCCAATTTTGGTCGGGCACCCAAGCTGCGGGAGTGACTGATGGCGCTAATCGACGGTATGAGCCGGCTGCTCATCGACGGCAAGCTGACCCCCGGCGGGGCCGGCGGCTTCGCCACCGTCAACCCGGCCACCGAAGAGGTGCTCGGCGAGGCGGCCAACGCCGACGCCGTCGACATGGACCTCGCCATCGACGCGGCACGGCGAGCCTTCGACGGCACCGACTGGTCGACCAACACCGCGCTGCGGGTGCGCTGCGTGCGCCAGCTGCGCGATGCGCTGCAAGGGCACGTGGAGGAGCTGCGCGAGCTGACGATCGCCGAGGTGGGGGCGCCGCGGATGCTCACCGCCGGCGCCCAGCTGGAAGGGCCGGTCACCGACCTCGGGTTCGCCGCGGACACCGCCGAGAACTACGAGTGGACGCAGGATCTCGGCCACGCCACCCCACTGGGCATTCCCACCCGGCGGTCGGTGGTGCGCGAGGCGGTCGGCGTCGTCGGCGCCATCACCCCGTGGAACTTCCCGCACCAGATCAACCTGGCCAAGCTCGGCCCGGCGCTGGCCGCCGGCAACACCATCGTGCTCAAACCCGCACCCGACACCCCGTGGGTTGCCGCGGTGCTCGGTGAGCTGATCGCCGAGCACACCGACATCCCGCCGGGCGTGGTCAACATCGTCACCTCCACCGACCACGCGCTGGGTGCCATGCTCGCGAAAGACCCTCGGGTGGACATGGTCTCGTTCACCGGATCGACGGCCACCGGCCGCAGCGTGATGGCCGATGCCGCCGCCACCATCAAGAAGGTCTTCCTGGAGCTGGGCGGCAAGTCCGCCTTCGTGGTGCTCGACGACGCCGACCTGGCCGCGGCCTGCTCGGTGGCGGGATTCTCGGTCTGCCTGCATGCCGGGCAGGGCTGCGCGATCACCACCCGACTGGTGGTGCCGCGGGCCCGCTACGACGAGGCGGTCGCTATCGCGGCCGGCACCATGGGCTCGATCAGGCCGGGTGACCCTACCAAGCCCGGAACCGTTTGTGGGCCGGTCATCTCGGCGCGCCAGCGTGACCGGGTACAGAGCTACCTGGACCTGGCCCTGGCCGAGGGCGGTGAGTTCGCCTGCGGTGGCGGGCGCCCGGCCGACCAGCCCGCCGGCTTCTTCATCGAACCCACCGTGATCGCCGGGCTCACCAACGAGGCGCGGGTGGCCCGCGAGGAGATCTTCGGGCCGGTGCTGACCGTGATCGCGCACGACGGCGACGACGACGCGGTGCGCATCGCCAACGACTCGCCCTACGGGCTGTCGGCAACGGTCTACGGCGCGGATGCCGATCGGGCGGCCGGGGTGGCGGCCCGGCTGCGGGCCGGCACCGTCAACGTCAACGGCGGGGTCTGGTATTCGGCGGACGTGCCGTTCGGTGGGTACAAGCAGTCCGGCAACGGCCGAGAGATGGGTGTCGCCGGGTTCGAGGAGTACCTGGAAACCAAAGCCATTGCGACAGCAGCGAACTGACTTCACATCTAGGGATTCAAGGAGAGTACGCATGGGGCAATTCGACGACAAGGTGGCCATCGTCACCGGTTCCGGCGGCGGGATCGGCCAGGCGTACGCCCAGGCGCTGGCCGCTGAGGGGGCCGCGGTGGTGGTTGCCGACATCAACACCGACGGCGCGCAGAGCGTGGCCAAGCAGATCGTCGCCGACGGCGGCAAAGCGCTCGCAGTACCGGTCGACGTCTCCGACCCGGAGTCCGCGCAGGCCATGGCCGATGCGGCGGTGGCGGAGTTCGGCGGGATCGACTACCTGGTCAACAACGCCGCGATCTTCGGCGGCATGAAGCTCGACGGTCTGTTGACCGTGCCGTGGGACTACTACGAAAAGTTCATGCGGGTGAATCTGGACGGCGCGCTGATCTGCACGCGCGCGGTTTACGAGCACATGGCCAAGCGCGGTGGCGGTGCCATCGTCAACCAGTCCTCCACCGCGGCATGGGTTTACGCGAACTTCTACGGGCTGGCCAAGGTGGGCATCAACGGCCTGACCCAGCAGCTCTCCCGCGAATTGGGCTGGCGCAACATCCGGATCAACGCGATCGCGCCCGGACCGATCGACACTGAGGCCAACCGGGTCACCACCCCGCAGGCCATCGTCAAGCAGATGGTGCAGCAGCTGCCGCTGGCCCGGATGGGCACACCCGAGGACCTGGTTCCGATGTGCCTGTTCCTGCTGTCGGATTCGGCGTCGTGGATCACCGGGCAGATCTTCAATGTCGACGGCGGACAGATCATCCGATCATGAGCGCGACGCAAGCAGCTGCCCGCCTGGGCTACATCGGGCTGGGCAACATGGGTGCACCGATGGCCAAGCGGATGGTCGAATGGCCGGGTGGCGTAACGGTATTCGATCTGCGGACCGAAGCGATGACGCCGCTGGTGCAGGCCGGTGCCGGCCCCGCGGACAGCGTCGCCGACGTCGCCGCAGCCGCCGACATCATCAGCGTCACGGTGCTCGACGACGCCCAGGTCCGCGAGGTGGTCGCCGAGCTGGCGGCCAATGCCAAGCCGGGCACCGTCATCGCGATCCACTCGACCATCGCCGACACCACGGCCGCCGAGCTGGCCGAGCAGCTCAAGCCGCAGGGCATCCACGTTATCGATGCACCGGTCAGCGGCGGCGCCGGCGCCGCCGAGAAGGGCCAGCTGGCCACCATGGTTGGCGCCGAACGCGCGATCTACGAACAGATCAAGCCGGCGTTCAAGTGCTGGGCGTCGCTGGTCATCCACGCCGGAGAACCCGGCGCCGGCACCCGAATGAAGCTGGCGCGCAACATGTTGACGTTCACCGCCTACGCCGCGGCCGGCGAGGCGATGAAACTGGCCGAGGCGGCCGGGCTGGATCTGCAGGCACTGGGCCGGGTGGTGCGGCACACCGATGCGCTCACCGGCGGGCCCGGGGCGATCATGCTGCTCGACTCGACCGCTCCGCTGGCCGAAGACCACTTCCTGCGCCAGGCGTTCATCCACACCCGCGGACTGGGGGAGAAGGACCTGAGTCTGGCGCTGGCGCTCGGCGAATCCACCGGGGTGGAGCTCCCGCTGGCCCGGATCGCGCTGGCCGAGCTCGCCGCGGGCCTGGGCGTGCCGCACACCACTGATTAGGAGACAGCCGATGGACGAACTGCGCCGCACCGGCCTGGCGAAGATGAACGAGGTCTACGGCTGGGAGATGCCCAACATCGAGGGTGACCCCTACTTCGACCTGACCGTGGATCACCTGTTCGGCAGCATCTGGACCCGGCCCGGATTATCGATGCGCGACAAACGGATCATGACGCTGACGGCGGTGACCGCGATCGGCAACCGCGACTTGGCCGAGATCCAGATCAATGCCGCACTGCTCAATGGGGAGCTCACCGAGACCGAACTCAAGGAGATGGCGGTCTTTCTGACCCAGTATCTGGGGTTCCCGCTGGGTTCGGCGCTCAACGGCGCGGTCGACGTCGTGGTGGCCAGGCGGCGCAAGGCCGCCGCGGCCGGCAAGGCCGAAGACAAAAAGGCCAACGTCGAGGACGCGCTGCGGATGAACAGAGAGTCGTGACCCTGCTCGCCGCCCGCGGAGCCGTCGTGGTCGGCGGCAGCCTCGGCATCGGACGGGCGGTCGCCGAACAGCTTGCGGCGTGCGGCGCCGGGGTGGTGGTCAACGGCCGCGAGCAGGAGGCGGTCGACGATGCCGTCGCGGCGATCACCGGCTCGGGCGGGCGGGCCGTCGGGCTGGCCGGAGCCGCCGGTACCGAGGGGACCGCCGCGGCGCTCATGGCGGCCTGCCGGCAGGAATACGGCAGCGTCGACGTTCTCATCAATTGCGCCGGGGTGGCCGAACCGGCCGGCTCCTCGATTCTGTCGATCACCAGCGCCGAATTCCATGAACTGCTCGACGCTCACCTCGGCACGGTTTTCCACACCTGTCGGGCCGCCGCCCCGATCATGGCCGAGCAGCGACACGGGGCGATCGTCAACAGCGGTTCGGTGGCATCCCTGGGGCATTACGGCGGCACCGGCTATCCCGCCGGCAAAGGGGCGGTCAACGCCTTGACGCTGGCGATGGCGGCCGAGCTCGCCGAGTACGGCGTGCGAGCCAACGTGATCTGTCCCGGCGCGAAGACGCGGCTGTCGACCGGCGCCGACTACGAACAACACATCCGCGACCTGCACGCCAGGGGCCTGCTCGATGAGTTCACCATGGCCGCCTCGCTGGCCCCGGCGCCGGCCGGCTATGTGGCCCCGCTGTACGCCTACCTGGCCAGCGATCTGGCCAGCAGCGTGACCGGGGCGGTGTTTGTGGCTTCCGGAGGTTTCGTCGGCCGATTCGATCGGCCGGCCCCCGCGGTGCTGGGCTACCGCGATCACCAGCATTCGGCACCGTGGTCGATCGCGGACCTGCACACCATGGTGACGGGCGGCTGATCAGGCGATCGCCCGGTGGACACCGATAGGGTGAGCCCCATGCGCGTCTTGGTGATCGGTTCCGGTGCCCGCGAACACGCCCTACTACTGGCATTGCGCAACGATCCCAAGGTGGACCACCTGGTGATCGCCCCCGGCAACGCCGGTACCACGGCGGTGGCCGAGCAGCGCGACGTCGACATCACCTCGGGTCCGGCGGTCACCGCGCTGGCCCGCGAGGTCGGGGCCGATCTGGTGGTGATCGGGCCGGAAGTGCCGCTGGTGTTGGGCGTGGCCGACGCGGTACGCGCCGCCGGGATCGCCTGTTTCGGGCCGTCGAAAGACGCCGCCCGCATCGAAGGCTCCAAGGCGTTCGCCAAGGATGTGATGGCTGCCGCAGGTGTGCGCACCGCCCGCTCGGAGATCGTCGACAGCCCCGCCGACCTGGACGCCGCCCTCAGCCGCTTCGGCCCGGACGCCGGGGAGGCGGCCTGGGTGGTCAAGGACGACGGCCTGGCCGCCGGCAAAGGAGTGGTGGTGACCCCCGACCGGGCTGCGGCGCGCGCCCACGCCGCGGGATTGCTCGAAGCTGGGCACCCGGTGCTGTTGGAATCGTTTCTCGACGGGCCCGAACTCTCGCTGTTCTGCATCGTCGACGGCGACACGGTGGTGCCGTTGCTGCCTGCCCAGGACTTCAAACGCGTCGGCGACGGCGATACCGGTCCCAACACCGGTGGTATGGGTGCCTACGCCCCGTTGCCGTGGCTGTCCCGGGAGGCCGCGGCGGGCATCGTCACCGACGTCGTCGCACCGGTCGCGGCCGAACTGGTGCGCCGGGGCAGCCGGTTCGCCGGGCTGCTGTATGCCGGTCTGGCGATGACGTCGAGCGGGCCGGCGGTGGTCGAATTCAACTGCCGCTTCGGGGATCCCGAGACCCAGGCGGTACTTGCCCTGCTGGAGTCACCGCTCGGACAACTGCTGCACGCCGCGGCCACCGGCGGACTCGATAAGTTCGGTGCGCTGCGCTGGCGAGACGGCGCGGCGGTGACGGTCGTGCTGGCCGCCGAGAACTATCCGGGCCGGCCCCGGGTCGGTGACGTGATCGTAGGCGCCGAGGGCGACCAGGTGCTGCACGCCGGCACCACCCACCGCGACGACGGAGCGGTGGTGTCCTGCGGCGGCCGGGTGCTCTCGGTGGTGGGCACCGGTGACGATCTGACCGCCGCCCGCGCAGCCGCCTACCGGACGATCGGCTCGATTCGCTTGCCGGGCAGCCACTTCCGCACCGATATCGGCTTGGCTGCCGCCGAGAACAAGATTCGGATCTAACCGGCGAACTCGGCAACCCCGACGGTAGGATTGCTCACTATGTCTGAGGAAAGTCAGCCGGACTCCGCGGAGTCGGCCACCGAGGAAAGCCCGACCGACCACCCCGAACCTGTGAAAAGGCCGTCGCGCAAGCCGGAAAGGCCGTCAGGCAAGGCGCCGGCGAGTCCGGGCTGGCGGCCCGTGGTCGCGGCGGCAGCGGTGGCGCTGGTCGCCGGAGCCCTGGGCGGTGCGGGTGTGGCCGCCTGGTGGCACCCCGGATCCGGATCGGCCAAGTCCTCCGGCCAGAAGGCCGCCGACGCGACCAAGGACGTGTGTGCCGCAGCGGTGCTTGCGCGTCAGGCGGTGGCCAACAACATGCACTTGAAGAATCCCGATCCCCAGAACCCGGTTGCCCAGCTTGCGGTGGCCGCCAACGCGAGGCTGTCACTGACTGCGAGTGCCGCCTACCTGCGGGGCCGGCTCGAAGCGAACCCGGGTACGCCGCACGACGTGGTGACCGCCGCCCGCGCGATGGCCGGTGAGCTCGAGCACCTGAATCTCAGTTACCTTGTCGGGCAACCGAACTCAGATCGCGAGCAGCTGGGACGCGACCTCGACGCGCGGATTGCCGAACTGGGCAAGCTCTGCCAGTAATCCCAGCGCCCTTCCGGGCGCTGGGATTACCGTCCGGTCAGAACCAGCTGCTCGGGTCGAAGAGGTCGAAACCGGCCGTGGCAGCGGCCATGTCGAGGCCCGACACCGCATCGCCCGCGTCAAGCGGTGCGACGGCATCGAACATGCTGAACATGCCCGACAGGTCGATGTTGCCGAACGGCGTGATCAGCGTGTCAATGATGCTTGATGCGCCGGTGCCGTCGGCGTTCGGGATGGCCTCGTAGACGTTGGTGAAGCCCCAGAGGTCGGTGACGCTGTAGACCGTGCCCAGCGTCGGCAGGTCCGCAAGCTGGGCGTCGGTGAGACCGGAGGCCGCGTCGACCGAGGTGACGGTGAACTGGGTGGTCTCGATCCCGAGAATGTTCGACATGTTCTCGCCGAAACTGACCGTGCCCAGGGCGGCACCGCTGTCGTCGTACACCGAGATGCCGTCCTGGGTGGGCAGGAAGGCCCCGAGCGCGTTGACGCCGGAAATCTGCAGCAGCGGTGCGATACCGAACAGCGGATAGCTGGCGTCGGTGCTGAACCCGTCGGCGCCCGGGTCGAAGGTGGTACCGCCGATGGTGAACGCGTTGTCGCTGAGGGCGGCGCTGTCAGACGTCGCGGCGAGCGCACCCAACGGCGCAGCCGGGTCCAGCGGTGCGGTCGCGTCAAAGGTCGTCGGTAGGTTGAGGTTGCCGAACGGGGTGACCAGGGTGTTGGTGATGGTGGCCGATCCGCCGCCGGTTCCCGGGGTGGCTTCGTAGACATTGGCAAAGCCACCACCGAAATCGGTGACGCTGTAGACCGTCCCGAGGGCGGGCAGGCCGGCAAGGCTGATGCCGTTGAGCACGCTGGCGATCTCATCGGTGGTGATGCCGCTGCCGGTCACGTTGACGTCGCTGGGGAGCAGAGAGACGAGAACGTCACCGCTGGTGATCTCGCCGGTGCCGTAGCGGAGGACGTCGCTGTTGGCGGCCAAGGCATTCGCCAGGTCTTCTGCGGTGAAATCGGCGCTGCTGAAGTCGAGGTCGGCGGCCAGGGCGCTTTCGAGCGTGGAGGTGGCCGGGTCGATGGCGCCGACGGTGAACTGGGTGCTGTCGATCCCGAGCACGTCGGAGTACCAGAGGAAGGTGTGGACCGTGCCGGCGTCGGTACCGTCGGCGTACACCGTGAATTCCTGCTCCGCCTGGGTACCTTCCAGGCCGCTACCGGAGATATTGAGGGCGCTGGCCTGCAGACTCAGCAGCGGCGCGAAGCTGGACAAGGACAACGGCATAGGGATGTCGATGCCGTCGCTGCCCGGGTCGAAGGTGGTGTCCCCGATGGTGAACGCGTTGTCGCTGAGCCCGCTGATGCCAGATGCGTTCCCCAGGGCTTCCAGAGGGGCACCCGGGTCTAGCGGTGCGATGGCGTCATAGGGGGTCGGTAGGTCGAAGTTGCCGAACGGGGTGACGAACGTGTTGGTGATGCTGGACGCGGCCGTTCCGTCGGCGTTGGGCACGGCAACGTAGACGTTCGCGAAGCCGCCGCCGAGGTTGGTGATGCTGTACACCGTGCCGTCGACGGGCAGCTCGGCGGCTTGAGCGGCGGTCAGGCCGTCGGCCGCAGTGCTGCTGGTGACGGTGAACTGCGCGGTGACGATGCCCAGGAGATTCTGAACGTTGGTCGAGGTCAGCAGTGTGCCGAGCGTTTCGCCGCTGCTGTCCTCGATGGTGAACTGCTGCGAGCCGAGGCTGAAGAGACCCAGCAGGTTGTCGCTGCCGAGCGAGAGCAGCGGGGCATTGGCGAACATCGGGGTGAGAGCTTCATAGCCGTCGGTCTGCGTGCCGGTCAGCGCGTCGATCGCCACCGGGTCGGTGAAGCTGATATCGCCGATGGTGAACCCGGCGTTGGATCCGCTGTCGGCGACCGCGACCGCCGCATGCAGAAACGCTGCGGTCAGCAGCCCGCCACCGGCTGTGGCGGCAACGGCGGCCGCTTTAACACGTCGATTCATCGACACATACCTTTCGCTCTGTTAACGGGGGACGGACGTCAGAACCAGCTGCTCGGGTCGAAGAGGTCGAAGCTGCCTGCGGCCGTTGACATTGCGTCGTCGAGACCGGTGAAGGCGTCGCCCGGGTCGAGCGGGTTGGCGGCGTTGAAGATGCCGAACAGCGAACTCAGGTCGATGTTGCCGAACGGGGTGACCAGGGTGTCGGTGATGGTGCCGTCTTCGCCGGGGGTGGCGATGTAGATGTTCTGCCAGCCGCCGCCGAGGTTGAGGACGTCGTAGACCGTTCCCTTCACCGGCAGCAACGCGTCCTCCACACCGTCGGCGGCCGTGACGCCTTGGACGGTGAACTCGGTGTTGGCCATGCCCAGCAGGTTCGCCACATTCACGCTGGCCTTGATGGTTCCGAGGTCGGCGTCGTCGGTCCCGCCGTAGATGGTGAAGTCTTGCGGCGCAAAGTTAATCGGGTTCACCCCCGCACCGATAGCGACGGTGGCACCGCCGAGGCTCAGCAGCGGCGCGGCGCCGAACAGCGCTGGAATGGCACGGAAGCCGTCGGCCATATTGTCGCCGGTCCCGGTGAACGGGTCGAAGACGTAACCGCCGAGGCTGAAGGCGTCCTCGCCGTAGGAGCTGTCGCCGACCTGCAGACCGGTGAAGGCGTCGCCCGGGTCGAGCGGATTGGCGGCGTTGAAGCCGGCGAACAGTGCGTCCAGGCTCATGTTGCCGAACGGGGTCACCAGGGTGTCGTGAACGGTGCCGTGGGTGACGGTGCCGTCTTCGGCGACGACGTCCGGGGTGGCGATGTAGATGTTCGCCCAGCCGCCGCCGAGGTTGAACGCGTCGTAGACCGATCCCAGGGCCGGCAGCTGCGAGGCCTCCACGCCGTCGGCCGCGGTGACGCTTTGGACGACGAACTGTGTGTTGGTCATGCCCAACAGGTTCGTCACGTCCACCGCGGTGTGGGCGGTACCGATCTCGGTGGCACTCGACCCGGTTCCGCTGTAGACGGCGAAGTCCTGGGGTGCGAACGGGGTGGGCTGCACGTTGGGAAACGACGAGCTGATGACCAGTTGGCCGCCGCCGAGATTCAATAGCGGTGGAATAGCGGCGAGCGAGCTGACAGGGGTGAAGCCGTTGGTCACGGTGCCGTCCTCAGCGGTGCCGAACGGGTTGAAGGTGAAGCCGCCGATGGAGAAGGCGTCGTCGCCGATGCTGCTGTCGCCGGCTTGCAGCGCGGCGAAGGCGTCGCCGGGCTGCAGGGGGTTGGCGGCGTTCATGTCGGCGAACAGTGCGCTCAGGTCGGTGTTGCCGAAGGGCGTCACCAGGGTGTCGGTGACGGTGCCGTGCTCCCCCGGGGTGGCGACGTAGACGTTGTAGAAGCCGCCGCCCAGGTTGAGCACGTCGTAGACGGTTCCGGCGACCGGAAGCGCTGCGGCGTCGACGCCGTCGGCGGGGGTGCTGTCCAGGACGGTGAACGCGGTGTTGGGCAGGCCGAATAGATAGGAGACGGTTTCGTTGGTGCTGATGCTGCCCACCGCCGTGCTGCCGTGGTACAGATCAAAGCTCTGCGGAGCGAGATCCAAGCCGGTTCTACCAAGGCTCACCGTCCCGCCGCCCAGGCCCAGCAGCGGCGGAGCCAAATTGAGCGGGGCGACCAGGTTGAAGCCCTGGCCGCCGCCCTTCAGTATCGGGTCGAACACGGTGCCGTCGATGGTGAAGGCATCCTCACCGGGCGCGGCAACCGTGACCGCGGCTTGCAGAAGCGCTGCAGTCAGGAGTCCGCCGCCCGCAGTGGCGGCGACAGCGGCCGCCCGCATCCGTCGTTTCGTCATCACAGCCGTCCAATCCGTTCGAGTCACGCTCAGAAACCGGGGGGTTACTTATGAGTAGGCTGTTGAATTTACCCAGGTGTTCTTCGTCACACAATAATTTACCGACCCGTAAACAAGACAACTTTCTCCGAAGTGCTGGAGGTTGCGTCCGGTTTCCGGAACTAGTCGGCGCCTGTGCCGGCAATCACTGAGAAATATGCAAAATCGGTGGACGTGGAGCTCAGGTTGTCAACAGCGGGGCGATCCACGTCAACTCCGCCGGAAGTTGGGCGCTCCAGAATGACCCATCGTGCCCTCCGGGGGAAAACCCGCCTGCTGGCGGGCTGGGGAGCTGATCGATAAAAGCCTGCGTCGCCGCGGCGAACGGATCAGCGTTTCCACAGTCCACCCGGATCGGGATCGAGGCAAAAGCCGGCATCCCGAAGACCGAGTTGGCCGCGAAGTCCGTCGCGCCGTCGAATGCCCCCGGCGCGGCCGCGCCGGGTGACAGCCATAGTGCAGGGCTGACCGCACAGATCGCCGCCGTGCGGCGCGCACCGAGTCGGCCGCCGAGCAGCAGCGCGCCGTAACCGCCCATTGACCAGCCGATGAACCCCACCCGAGAGGTGTCCAGCGCCTGCTCGGCCAGCAGCGGCAGCAACTCGTCGGTCACCATGGCGCCGGAGTCCTCACCGGAGGCGCGCCGGTGCCAGTAGCTGCCGCCGCCGTCGACGGCCACCACCGCGAACGGCGGTAGCCCGGCGGCGACCGCTTCGGCCAGGCCCTGCTCCACTCCGCCGGCCATCACCGTTGCGGCGTCACTGCCTTTGCCATGCAGCGCGATCAGCGGGCGCAGTGGCTCGGTCTGCCCCGGCGGCCGGGCGATCGCCCACTTGGTGGTGACGCCACCGCGCGCCGCCGAAGCGAACGAGCCCGTCGTCATGGTCGGAAGCGCCGGGGTGGCCCCCGCGGGCCGGGCGCCGAGCAGCGCGCCCGCACCAGCTGCCGCCCCGAGACGCAGCACCGCCCGTCGGCTCATCTCCGGCATGGCGGTCATCATGCCAGCCCCGCTGTTCGGCCGAAAAGACGAAACCCATGATGCGGCGATAGCTGTGCTGGCAGCATCTCTAGGCGTGATGACAGCGGTCACGCCCAAGGGCGAACGCCGACGGTATGCGCTGATCAGCGCTGCCGCCGAGCTGTTGCGTGAGGGCGGGTTCGAAGCGGTGCGGCATCGGGCGGTGGCCCAGCGCGCCGGCCTGCCGCTGGCGTCCACCACCTACTATTTCTCTTCGCTGGACGACCTGATCGCCAGCGCGGTGGAGCACATCGGGATGTTGGAGGTCGCCCAGCTGCGCGCCCGCATCGCGGGGCTGTCCCGCCGGCGCCGTAGCGCCGAGACCACCGCGGAGATGCTGGTGGACCTGCTGGTGGGGTCGCGAGAGAACCCGGAGAACGGCCTCCACGCCACCGAGCAGCTCATCTCGCGCTATGAGCGGTCCATCGTCTGCGCCCGTCAGCCTGCCCTGCGCGAAATCCAGCGCCGCATCCTGCACCAACGGTCCGACGCCGTCGCCGAAGCCGTCGAACGTTCCGGGCGGATCGCCCGGGTCGAGATGGCCCATGCCCTGGTCTGCATGGTCGACGGAGCGGTGATGGCGGCCCTGGTCGACGACCGGCAGGGGCCCCGGATCGTTGCTCGGGCGGCGCTCATCGACGTCATCGACCTGCTCGCGCCGCTGGACCAACGCGCCGTGTCAGCCTGAGAACCTCACACGGTATGCTGCCTCGACCCCTCTGTCGCTACTTTGCTACTGGCGGGTAACCGGGGGGTGCCCAGACGCCCAGAAACGCCTACGAGAAGCGAATGCGGAGAGCTACGTCATGAATATCGGTGTCCTATCCGAGGCGCAGCCCGGTGAGACGCGTGTGTCGGCGACGCCGGCGACGGTCGCTCAACTGATCAAGCTCGGCTACGACGTTGTGGTGGACGCCGGCGCCGGCGCCGCATCGGACTTCCCCGACGAGGCCTACGTCGAAGCCGGCGCGACCATCGGGGACGCCCGCGCCGCCGACATCGTCTTCGGAGTCAACGCCCCCTCGACCGAACAGCTGGACGCGATGAAGCCGGGCGCCACGCTGGTCAGCCTGCTGGCGCCGGCGCTGAACCCGGACCGGGTGGAAGATCTGGCCCGCCGGCCGATCACAGCGCTGTCGATGGACGCGGTACCGCGCATCTCGCGGGCGCAGTCGCTGGACGTGTTGAGCTCGATGGCCAACATCGCCGGCTACCGCGCCGTGGTGGAGGCCGCGCACGTGTTCGGGCGCTTCTTCACCGGCCAGGTGACCGCCGCCGGCAAGGTGCCGCCGGCCAAGGTGCTGGTGGTCGGTGCCGGGGTGGCCGGGCTGGCCGCGATCGGTGCCGCCGGCAGCCTGGGAGCGATCGTGCGCGCCACCGATCCGCGTCCCGAGGTCGCCGATCAGGTCAAGTCCCTGGGCGGCGAGTACCTGTCGATCGAAGATCCCGAAGCCGAGGTGTCGGCGACCGGCTACGCCAAAGAGATGGGCGACGAGTACAAGCAGCGTGAGGCCGCGCTCTATGCCGAGCAGTGCAAAGACGTCGACATCATCATCACCACCGCGCTCATTCCCGGTAAGCCCGCGCCGCGGATCATCACCGCCGACATGGTGGCGTCGATGAAACCGGGCAGCGTAATCGTGGACATGGCCGCGGCCAACGGCGGCAACGTCGAGGGCACCGTCAAGGACCAGGCCGTCGTCACCGACAACGGCGTGACGATCATCGGCTACACCGACCTCGCCGGTCGGCTGCCCGCGCAAGCCTCCCAGCTCTACGGCACCAACCTGGTCAACCTGATGAAGTTGATGACGCCGGAGAAGGACGGCCGGCTGGTGCTGAACTTCGACGACGTGGTGCAGCGGTCGATGACCGTGGTGCGCGACGGCGAGTTGACCTGGCCGCCGCCGCCGGTGCAGGTCTCGGCCGCCCCGGCCAAGGCCGCCGAAGCGCCGGTGGCCGCGCCGGCGGCGAAGGCGCCGATGACGGCCGGGCGACGGCTGGGACTGGTGGTCTCCGCCGCGGCGGTGCTGTTCGTGCTGGTCGCGCTGGCGCCGGCCGCGTTGCAGGTCCACCTGACGGTGTTCGCGCTGGCGATCGTGATCGGCTACTACGTGATCGGACACGTGCACCACGCGCTGCACACGCCGCTGATGTCGGTGACCAATGCGATTTCAGGGATCATCGTGGTCGGTGCGCTGCTGCAGGTCGGCCACGGCGACCCGGCGATCACCGCGCTGGCGACGGCGGCGATTCTGCTGGCCAGCATCAACATCTTCGGTGGCTTCGCGGTGACCCGCCGCATGCTGGCCATGTTCTCCCGCAGCTAGAGCCTGCCCAAGACAAGTTGGAGTAGACCCCGCAATGTTCTCTGTGCAGACCGCCGCCTCGGCGGCATACATCGTCGCGGCCCTGTTGTTCATCCTGGCGCTGGCCGGCCTGAGCAAGCATGAGACGTCCAAGGCCGGCAACAACTTCGGCATCGTCGGCATGGCGGTGGCGCTGGCGGCGACGATCACGCTGGCCGTCCACCATGGCATCGGAACGCTCGGCCTGGGCCTGCTGATCGGGGCCACCGTGGTGGGTGCCGCGATCGGGTTGTGGCGGGCCAAAGTGGTCGAGATGACCGGCATGCCCGAGCTCATCGCGCTGCTGCACTCGTTCGTGGGGTTGGCCGCCGTGCTGGTCGGCTGGAACGGCTACCTGCACGTCGAGGCGCATCCGCACGGCGAGGACGCCGTGAAGATGGCTGCCGAGGGGATGTTCGGCATCCACTCCGCCGAGGTGTTCATCGGGGTGTTCATCGGTGCGGTCACCTTCACCGGTTCGATCGTGGCCAACCTCAAGCTGTCCGCGCGGATGAAGTCGGCGCCGTTGATGCTGCCGGGCAAGAACTTGCTCAATGTCGGCGCGCTGCTGGCATTCGCGGCGCTGACGGTGTGGTTCTGTATCGAACCCAACCTGTGGTTGCTGGTGGCGGTGACCGTGTTGGCGCTGGCGCTGGGCTGGCACCTGGTGGCCTCGATCGGCGGCGGCGACATGCCGGTCGTGGTCTCGATGCTCAACAGCTACTCCGGCTGGGCGGCGGCGGCCTCAGGCTTCCTGCTCTCCAACGACCTGCTGATCATTACCGGCGCGCTGGTCGGCTCCTCGGGTGCCTACCTGTCCTACATCATGTGCAAGGCGATGAACCGGTCGTTCATCTCGGTGATCGCGGGCGGCTTCGGGATCGAGGCCGGCCCGTCCGACGACAAGGACTACGGCGAGCACCGCGAGATCACCGCCGAAGGGGTGGCCGAGCTGCTGGGCAGTGCGGACTCGGTGATCATCACCCCGGGCTACGGCATGGCCGTGGCGCAGGCCCAGTACGGGGTCGCCGACCTGACCCGCAAGCTGCGGGAACGCGGCGTCAACGTGCGGTTCGGCATCCACCCGGTGGCCGGCCGGCTCCCGGGGCACATGAACGTGCTGCTGGCCGAGGCCAAAGTGCCCTACGACATCGTCCTGGAGATGGACGAGATCAACGAGGACTTCGACGACACCTCGGTCGTGCTGGTGATCGGCGCCAACGACACCGTCAATCCGGCCGCCGCCGAAGACCCGTCCAGCCCGATCGCGGGCATGCCGGTGCTGACCGTGTGGGAGGCCGACAACGTGATCGTCTTCAAGCGCTCCATGGCATCCGGCTACGCCGGCGTGCAGAACCCGCTGTTCTTCCGGCAGAACTCCGCGATGCTGTTCGGCGACGCCAAGGACCGGGTCGAGGACATCCTGCACGCGCTGTAGGGCGCCGCGGCGATCGCAAGCGCGACGGTAGGGTAGCTGCTCGTGAGCATCCCCAATGTGCTGGCAACCCGCTACGCCAGCACCGCGATGACCGACATCTGGTCGCCTGAGGCCAAGATCGTCGCCGAACGCCGGCTGTGGCTGGCCGTGCTGCGGGCCCAGTCCGAACTGGGTGTGCAGGTGCCCGAGCAGGCGATCGCCGACTACGAGCGGGTGCTGGAGGATGTCGACCTGGCATCGATCGCCCACCGGGAACGGGTGACCCGCCACGACGTCAAGGCCCGCATCGAGGAATTCAATGCGCTGGCCGGCCACGAGCACATCCACAAGGGCATGACCAGCCGGGATCTGACCGAGAACGTCGAGCAGATGCAGATCCTGCAGTCCCTGAGGCTGGTGCACCGACACGGAGTGGCAGTCGCGATCCGGCTGGCTCTGCACGCGGAGGCCAATCGTGAGCTGGTGATGGCCGGGCGCAGCCACAACGTCGCCGCCCAGGCCACCACGCTGGGTAAGCGGTTCGCCTCGGCCGCCCAGGAGACGCTGATCGCGTTGCGGCGGCTGGAAGAGCTGATCGCCCGCTACCCGCTGCGCGGGATCAAGGGCCCGATGGGCACCGCCCAGGACATGCTGGACCTGTTCGACGGCGACACCGTCAAACTCGCCGAGCTGGAACGCCGGGCCGCCGACTTCCTGGGCTTCTCAACGGTTTTGACCAGCGTCGGGCAGGTCTACCCCCGCTCACTGGACCACGACGTGCTCTCGGCACTGGTGCAGCTCGGGGCCGGAGCATCGTCGCTGGCCCACACCATCCGGCTGATGGCCGGCCACGAACTGGTCACCGAGGGCTTCGCTGAAGGCCAGGTGGGATCCTCGGCGATGCCGCACAAGATGAACACCCGCAGCTGCGAGCGGGTCAACGGCCTGCAGGTGGTGCTGCGCGGCTACGCGTCGATGGCCGCCGAACTGGCCGGGGCCCAGTGGAACGAGGGCGACGTGTTCTGCTCGGTGGTGCGCCGTGTCGCGCTGCCGGATGCGTTCTTCGCGGTCGACGGACAGACCGAAACGTTTCTGACCGTGCTCGACGAGTTCGGCGCCTACCCGGCGGTGATCACCCGCGAACTGGACCGCTACCTGCCGTTTTTGGCCACCACCAAGGTGCTGATCGCCGCGGTGCGCGCCGGGATGGGCCGCGAAGCCGCCCACGAGGTGATCAAGGAGCACGCGGTGGCCGTCGCCCTGGCGATGCGCGAACGCGGCGCCGAACCCGACTTGCTGGACCGGCTGGCGGCCGACGAGCGGCTGCCGCTGGACCGGGCCGCCCTGGAGGCGGCGATCGCCGATCGGCAGGCGTTCACCGGCGCGGCCGCCGACCAGGTCGATCAGGTGTTTGCGGCGGTGCAAGAGTTGGTCGAGCGGTATCCGTCGGCGGCCGGCTACGTTCCGGGCGCGATTCTCTAACCGCGCATGGGCGTGACGCGGTGGCCGGCGCCGGACGCCTTCGCGGTGGTGATGGCCACCGGCATCCTGTCGATCGGCGCCCGCGACCACCACTACCGTTGGCTCTCCGACACTTTCGGGGTGCTGGCTGCTGTCGTGCTGGTCATGCTGACGGTGGCCGCCGTGCGCGCCCTGCCCCGCTGGGATCTTCGCGACCCGGACGTGACGCTGCGGTTGTTCACCTTCGTCGCCGCGTGCGCGGTGCTGGATTCTCGTGTGGCCGCCCACCCGGTCGCGGCGCGTGTGCTGGGTGGCGTGGCCCTGCTGGCGTGGCTGGCGCTGACGGTCCTGACCTGCCGCAACATGGCGTCTCGCGGCCTGGGGGAGTTGCGCACTCGTGCCCACGGCGCCTGGGAACTGGCCAGTGTGGGCACGTCGGGTTTGGCGATCCTTGCCGCGCGGGCCGCCCGGCACAGCGGTGATCGCGGCTGGGCGCCTGCGGCGGTGGTGATCTGGGTGCTGGCGATCGTGGTCTACCTCGTGATGACGTGGCTGATCCTGTGGCGCACCGCGCACGAACGCAAGGACCGCGATGGCTTCGCACCCGACGATTGGATCCTGATGGGGGCGTTGG
This sequence comes from Mycolicibacter sinensis, assembly GCF_001667375.1. Taxonomy (GTDB): domain Bacteria; phylum Actinomycetota; class Actinomycetes; order Mycobacteriales; family Mycobacteriaceae; genus Mycobacterium; species Mycobacterium sinense_A. Next base: position 55,634 of record NZ_LZIN01000033.1, read on the forward strand.
CGATCGCCACCCTGGCCGGGCACACCATCTACTCCGGAGCGGTGGCGTGGCTTGCCGGCCCGGTGCGGGTCGTCACGATCGTGACGTGGGTGCTGGCCAGTGCGTGGATCCCGCCGCTGGTCTACTTCGTGCTGCACCGGGTCAACCGGCGGCCGGCGGTGTTGCAACTCACCGGGGCGTGGTGGGCGCTGGTCTTCCCGCTGGGGATGTACTCGGTGGCCACCGCGGCTATGGCCATAGAACTCCGGTCAGCTGCCTTGCAGACGGTGTCGCTGGTGTTCTTCTGGAATGCGTTGACAGCGTGGGTGATCGTGGCGGTCGCCGGATTGCTGCGCCTGCGGCTCACGCCCGAGGCACGCCGGCGCGGCGGCGCCGAGCGGTGAGCCACGCCCACAACCAGGTCAGCGGAACGTCGCGGCCGGTGCAGAGGTACTCGACCGTCGTCGGATCGTGGCAGATCGCCCCTACTTGCGACAGACCGTCTCGTTTTCCGACCAGCAGCACCTGATCTCCGACGGCCAGGGTGGTGTCGTCGGGCGGCATGAAGGTGTGTTCGCCGTCATGGACCAGCACCAGCGCCGCCAGCGGCAAGCTGGTTTCGCGATCGTCGGGCCGCCGCAGGAGATCCGCCAGGGTCAAGGTCATCCCGCGTCGCAACCAGTCGGTGATGGCCGGAGCGTGCTCGTCGGTCAACGTGATGACATCGCGGCTGGGGGTGCGGCGGCCGCAGCGCTCCTGCAGGTGGTCGCGCACCGCGCCGGCCCACTGCTCGTCACGGCCGAACGCATGCTCCACGAAGCTCCAGAACACCGGCGTGAGGATCCGGGCGAGCGTCTCGCGGGCGATGAGTTCGGTGGCGATGTACACCTCGTCGATCTGTAGCGCCTCCAGCAGAGCCTTTTTGGTGTTTCGCTGCTGCCGGACCACCAGGTAGACATCGGGGTTGGCCAACCGGGCCTGCTCGGCCAGGGCGATGTTAGTGGTGTCGTTGCGGGTCCCGGCGATGAACCCGACCGCACCGGAGATGTCGGGTGCACCGTCGGCCGGGTTGACGAGCTCGACACTGAGTCCGCTGGCGATGAGGTCGGCGGCCACGTCGCGGCCGAATCCGGTGCCCGCGGACACCACCCATCTGCCGTCGGCCAAACCCCGCCGCAGCGTCGGCATCTCGTCCTCGTCGTTGTCCATCAGCCAGCGCAACAACTGATGATTGATCGGGCGGTGGATCGACAGCGCGAGGTATTCGCCGAATCTGTCGTCGGCGTTGATGACCGCCGCCGGTGAGAAATGCTCGATCTGAGCTTGGATGTGGCCGTCGGTGCAGCGGGCGAACACCGGCACCTCGGGTCGCAGCAGCGCAACGGTCATGACCACCGCCAGATTGGTGGCGTCGTCGTCGGTCAGGGCGAGCACGCCTTCGCAGTCGCGATGGGCGAGGCCGGCCATGCCGAGCATTGCCGGAATGGCGCAGTCGCCTTCGACCGCGGGGACGTCGAAACTGAGTTGCTCGGCGACCACCGACTGGACTCGGGACTCCTGCTTGTCGATGACGACGAATCGGTGCCCGTGCTCGTCGAGTTCGGCGCCGACGGCTCGGCCGGCGTGTCCGTAGCCGGCCACGATGACGAACGGCTCGACCAGCCGGCGGACTTGCCGGCGGAAACGCTGGGCGGCGAGGGCGTCCTGGAAGGCAGAGTCGTTGACCAGGGCGAAGAAGACGCCGATGGCATAGGCCCAGCTGATCACGACCAGGTAGATGGACATCGACAGCCACATCCGCTGCGGGTAGCTGAACGCGTGCGGCACTTCGCTGTAGCCGACCGTCGTCAAGGTGATCGTCATCTGGTAGAAGGCGTCGAACACGGTGAGCCGGTAGGGGTTTCCCTGCGCATCGACGCCGGGCATCAGCATCAGTCCGGTGCTGCAGATGCTGAAGGTGGTGATCACGACGATGAACGGCGCACGCATTCGCCGCATGAACAAGAAGATGACGTCGCTGGTCGGTACCGCCGTCGGCACCCGGACCGGCTTGAGTTTCTGCCGCGATCGCCGGCGGTTCCAGAACGAGAACAGGTGCAGCGAATTCGGCATCGGCTGTCGGGGCTGGCTATCGGCGCCGGAACGACGCGGTTTCGACCACGAGCAGGGTTACCGAGACGACGTTGGCCAGCAGCGCTCCGCCCGACAGGGACACCACGCTCGCCGTCGCGTGCCGGTCCAGTCCGAAGGTCGAGACGTGGGTGTAATAGACCCACATTGCTGCCGCGGCGGCGAGTTGGAGCAGTGCGACGAGGCTGGTGGACAGATGGACCGCACCCAATTGGGTGCGGTCACCGAACTTCAGGACGGTGGTGATGAGCGCCACGATGAGCGCCAGGAACAGCTCCCACGGATTGTGAATGACCGGATCGCCGATGTCACCGACGAAGAATCCGAAGTTCAATGTCGCCGCCAGCAGCACAAAGAAACCGAAAACCACCTTCTCGAGGTTCACACCGGCAGCCTAGCCGCCGGCGGCGCCCGGTTGGTGGCGTCGCGCCAGTCCGGCAGACCGGAGTTCGAGACCCGCCAGCCGGCTGATGACGAGGGGATCATTGTTCCGCCATGCGCCGACCGGATCGCTGCCGGCGCCGGCCAGCCTGCGCAGCGGTTGGTTGGTCAGTGCCCGCAGCGCCATCAGCTGCTGGCCGGCCGGGGCCGCGGCCAGCGCCAGCACCGCTCGCTTGCGCAGGAAGAACCGCAGCCGCAGCGCCAGCCAGGGCATCGCCACTGCCAGCACTGGCGGCGCCGCGACCGCGATCGCCAACAGGTAGGCCAGCCAGCCGGCGGTGGTGTTCAGGTCGTGGCCGGCGCCGGCGATGTCGACGGCCGCCTCACCGGCTGCGGTCAGCGGCTTGCTCACCGCATCGCCCACCAGCGGGATGCGATGCGCGCTGTGCCCGGCCGAGGTCAGACTTTCGGCCACGCCGTTGGCGCCGTGCTCGAACTGCCGCCCGACCCCGGCGATGGCGGCCACCGCACCGTGCACGGCGAGGGCGACCAGCACCCACAGGAAGGTCCACACCGCGACGACGGCGTCGCTGAGCAGTTGGGCCAGCAGGCGGCCGGGGGAGGTGGCGTAGGGCAGCAACCGTGAAGTCATGGATCCGATCCCAGCACAATGCGGGCCGCTAAGCTGGCCCAATGTCGCGTCCCGCGCTCTCCGATTATCAGCACCTGGCCAGCGGTAAAGTCCGCGAACTGTATCGGATCGACGACAAGCACCTGTTGTTCGTCGCCACCGACCGGATCTCCGCGTTCGACTACATCCTGGACAGTGAGATCCCGGACAAGGGCCGGATCCTGACCGCGATGAGTGTCTTCTTCTTCGACCTCGTCAAGGTTCCCAATCACCTGGCCGGCCCGCCCGACGACCCGCGCATCCCCGAGGAGGTGCTGGGTCGGGCCCTGGTGGTGCGCCAGCTGCAGATGTTGCCGATCGAGTGCGTAGCGCGCGGCTACCTGACCGGCTCGGGCCTGCTGGACTACCAGGACAGCGGCTCGGTCTGCGGCATCGCGCTGCCGCCGGGTCTGGTGGAGGCCAGCAAGTTCGCCAATCCGCTGTTCACCCCGGCCACCAAGGCCGAGATCGGCGAACACGACGAGAACATCTCGTTCGCGCAGGTGATCGACCTGGTGGGCCCGGTGTGGGCCGGCCAGCTGCGCGACCGCACCTTGGAAACCTATGTGCTGGCGGCGGGCCACGCCCTGACCAAGGGAATCATCATCGCCGACACCAAGTTCGAGTTCGGTGTCGACGAACATGACAATCTGGTGCTTGCCGACGAGGTGTTCACCCCCGACTCGTCGCGGTACTGGCCGGCCGATCACTATCAAGCCGGGGAAGTGCAGCAAAGCTTCGACAAGCAGTTCGTCCGCAACTGGCTCACCGGCCCGGAATCCGGCTGGGACCGGGCCGGTACCCAGCCGCCCCCGGCGCTGCCGGATGACATCATCGCCGCCACCCGCGCCCGTTACATCGAAGCCTACGAACGGATTTCCGGTTTGTCCTTCGACGACTGGGTCGGCCCCGCCGCATGACCGACGTCGCACGCCCGCTGCCGGATCCTCCTTCGGCCAAGCGGGCCGAAACCACCCGCGTCCATCACGGGGACGTCTTCGTCGATCCCTACGAATGGCTGCGGGACAAGTCCGACCCCGCGGTGGTCGCCCACCTGGAAGCCGAGAACGCCTATGCCGATGCTGCGACGGAGCACCTTGAACCGTTGCGGCAGAACATCTTCGACGAGATCAAAGCCCGTACCAAAGAAACCGACCTGTCGGTGCCCGCACGGCGCGGCGACTGGTGGTACTACGGGCGCACCTACGAGGGGAAGCAGTACGGCGTTCAATGCCGCTGTCCCGTCGGCTCTTCCGACGACTGGGATCCGCCCCAACTCGATGAGGCCACCGAGATCCCGGGCGAACAGGTGCTGCTGGACCAGAACGCCGAGGCGCAGGGTCACGACTTCTTCGCGCTCGGCGCCGCCGCCGTCAGCCCGGACGGCAATATCCTGGCCTACTCCGTCGATGTCGTCGGTGACGAGCGCTACACGCTGCGGTTCAAAGACTTGGCCACCGGCGAGCTGTTGTCCGACGAAATCGCCGGAATCGGCGCCGGGGTGACCTGGGCGACCGATAACCGCACCGTCTACTACGTCACCGTCGATGCGGCCTGGCGCCCGGACACCGTGTGGCGTTACCGGATCGGCGCGGACCGGCCCGCCGAGCAGGTCTACCACGAGGACGACGAGCGGTTCTGGTTGTCGGTGGGCCGCACCCGCAGCGACGCCTACGTGCTGATCGCGGCCGGGTCGTCGATCACCTCCGAGGTCCGCTACGCCGACGCGGCCGACCCGCGGGCGGAGTTCACCGTGGTGCTGCCCCGCCGCGAAGGCGTCGAGTACTCGGTGGAGCACGCGGTCGTCGGCGGCGAAGACCGATTCCTGGTGCTGCACAACGACGGCGCGGTCAACTTCACCCTGGTGCAGGCTCCGGTGGGCGATCCGACCGCGCAGCAGACCCTGATCGCCGGGCGTGATGACGTGCGGCTCGATGGGGTGGACGCCTTCGCGCACCACCTCGTCGTCGGCTACCGAGCCGACGGGTTGCCGCGCCTGCAACTGTGGCCGATCGACAGCGGCGGCGACTACCTGGCGCCGCAGGAGATCACCTTCGACACCGAGTTGACCTCCGCGGGCCTGGCGGCCAACCCGAACTGGGATTGCCCGCGACTACGGGTGGGCGCGACGTCGTTCATCACCCCGGTACGCATCTACGACATCGACCTCGCGACCGGCGAACGCACCCTGCTGCGTGAGCAGCCGGTGCTCGGCGACTACCGCCGCGAGAACTACGTCGAGTACCGCGACTGGGCCTACGCCGAGGACGGCACCCGCGTCCCGGTGTCGGTCGTGCACCGGGCCGGGATCGAATTGCCAGCTCCGACACTGCTTTACGGTTACGGCGCCTACGAGATGTGTGAGGACCCGCAGTTCTCGATCGCTCGGCTGTCCCTGCTGGACCGCGGCATGGTGTTCGCCGTCGCGCACGTCCGCGGCGGCGGCGAGCTGGGCCGGTTGTGGTACGAGCACGGCAAGCTGCTGCAGAAGAAGAACAGCTTCACCGACTTCGTCGCCGTCGGCCGCCATCTGATCGAGGCCGGAATCTGCCGGCCGGGGCAGCTGGTGGCGATGGGCGGCAGCGCGGGCGGGCTGTTGATGGGCGCGGTGACCAACCTGGCGCCGGAGCTGTTCGCCGGCGTGGTGGCGCAGGTCCCGTTCGTCGACCCGCTGACCACCATCTTGGACCCGTCGCTGCCGCTGACCGTCACTGAGTGGGACGAGTGGGGAAATCCGTTGGAGGACAAGGACGTCTACTTCTACATGAAGTCCTACTCGCCGTATGAGAACATCACCCGCCGCGAGTACCCGCCGATCCTGGCGATGACGTCACTGCACGACACCCGGGTGTACTACGTCGAGCCGGCGAAATGGGTTGCGGCACTGCGGCACACCAAGACCGACGCCAACCAGGTCTTGCTGAAAACCCAGATGAACGCCGGCCACGGCGGCATCTCCGGGCGTTACGAACGCTGGAAGGAGATCGCGTTCCAATACGCCTGGCTGCTGGCGACGGCCGGCTGCGAGGTTCCCGGGAAACACTGACAGGGCACCCCCGGCACCGCCACCGGGTACCCTCGCGGCCATGAGCCTTGCTGGTATCCCGCTGACTACCCTCGATGGCCGGTCCACCTCGCTGGCGGACTACGCCGACCGCGCGGTCCTGGTCGTCAACGTCGCCTCCAAATGCGGGCTCACCCCGCAGTACAGCGCCCTGGAGAAGCTGGCCCAGGACTACGCCGAGCGCGGGCTGACGGTGCTCGGCGTGCCCTGCAACCAGTTCATGGGCCAGGAGCCCGGAACGCCTACGGAGATCCAGACCTTCTGCTCCACCACCTACGGGGTGACGTTTCCGTTGCTGGCCAAGACCGACGTCAATGGCGATGACCGCCACCCGCTGTACGCGGAGTTGACCAAGACCGCCGACGCCGAGGGGACCGCCGGTGACGTGCAATGGAACTTCGAGAAGTTTCTGCTCGCGCCCGGGGCGACGGTGGTCAACCGGTTCCGGCCCACCACGGTGCCGGACGCGCCCGAGGTGATTACCGCCATCGAGGCCGTACTGCCGAACTGATGCGCACCCGCTCGGAGCGCTTCCCGAGTGTTCGGGCGTTGGCGCTGGCTTATCGGTTCCGCGAGAGTCTTTTTCTGCTGCCGCTGGTGATCGTGTTCGGCGGCATGCTGCTGGCCGTTCTCAGCCGTGCGGCGGACCGCCGTATCGGGCCGTCGCCGCGTTTCCTGCTGAAGATGGACAGCGGGGTGGCCACCACGCTGCTGTCCACGATCGCCGGCGCGACGATCACCACCGCGGGGGTCATTTTCTCGCTGACCATCGTGAGCCTGCAGCTGGCGAGCTCCCAGCTGTCGCCGCGGGTGATGCGCTGGTTCATCCGGGACCGGCTCAGCCAGGTGGTGATCGGCCTGCTGGTCGCGACCTTCGTGTACTGCGTGCTGAGCCTGCCGGATCTGGACGGATCCCGTCCGGGGCCCGCGCCGCCGCTGACGGTGACCGTCGCCGTGGTGCTGACGATCGTCACCGTGATCACCATCATCGCCCACGTCGATCACCTGGCCCACCGCCTGGAGGTCGGTCAGGTGGTGCGGGAGATCGCCGCGGAGGGCTCGATGGTGATCGACACCGTGGTGGCCGCCGCGGCCGACGAGCAGCCGGCCCCCGAAACCGACATGGACGCTCCGCCGGACGCGCTGCGGCTGACCTCGCCCGGCAACGGCTGGATCAGCCGGGTCGACACCCGCCGGTTGTTGGCTGCCATCCCGCCGAACACCAAGATCCGGTTGGACACCCGGGTCGGCGCCTACATCCACCTGGGCCAGCCGCTGGTCACGATCTGGCCGCCGCCGGCGCACCCGGACCGGGTGCGCCAGAAGCTGACCCGGGCGATCGCCGTCAGCGACAGCCGCACCATGCAGGAGGACATCGACTTCGCGTTCCGTCAGCTCGTCGACATCGGGCTGCGCGCGCTGAGCTCGGCGATCAACGACCCCACCACCGCGGTCGAGGCCACGCTGCGCGTCGGCAGCCTGTTGCGCCGCCTGCTGGTGGTGCCGTTGCCGCTGGTGGCGGTGGCCGGCTCGGAGGGCCGGATCCTGCTACGGCCGTGGGGCCTCAATGCCAAGGAGTACATCGGGCACGGCTTCGATCAGCTCCGTCAGGTGGCACCGTCTCAGCCACTGGTGGCGGCGACGATCCTGCGGGTGATACGGATGCTGGTCGTCCACGTCGAAGAGCAGGGCCGGACCGAACACATTCCGGCACTGCGTGAGCAGGCCGACCTGCTGCTGGAATCACTGGCCAAGGCGCCCGGGCTGCATCCACGCGACCTGGCGCGACTGCGGGCGATCGCGGCCAACAGCACCGACCCGGCCAACCACAGCCGCCGGCGCCGGTTGAGCCTGTAACGCCAGCCGGTGTCTGCCTGGATGTCACCGGCCGGACACCTGCACCGGCCACACTGGTGGCATGACCGGACAGCTGATCGTCTCCGTCTCGGGGATCGGCGAACGGACCTGCGCCGACGCCGAGGCGTTCTGCGCGCAACTGGACACCCGCGCCGTGCCGGTGTCACTGCTGGCGGCACCGCGGCTGGGGGCGGACTACCGGCTGGACCGCGACCCGCGCACCGTCGACTGGCTGGTGCACCGGCGGGCCGGCGGCGCAGCCATCGTGCTGCACGGGTTCGATGAGGCCGCCACCAAGAAGCGCCGCGGCGAGTTCGCCACCTTGGGTGCCCACGAGGCCAACCTGCGGCTGCTGGGGGCCGACCGCGTGCTGGAGCACCTGGGTTTGCGCACCCGACTGTTCGCCGCGCCCGGCTGGATGGTCTCGCCGGGAACGGTACGGGTGTTGCCGCGCAACGGTTTTCGTCTGTTGGCCGGTCTGCACACGGTGACCGATCTGGTGCTCGACCGCACCGTACGGGCCCGGGTGGTCGGCGTCGGAGCCGGTTTTCTGACCGCGCCCTGGTGGTGCCGGATGGTGGTGGCGACCAGTGAGCGTATCGCGCGCCGCGGCGGGGTGGTGCGGCTGTCGGTGGGCGCTCGGCAGCTGAGCGATCCGGGCGTGTCGGCTGCCATGCTGGACGCGGTGGATGCGGCGCTGGGCCACGGCTGCCGCCCGGAGCGCTACCGGTGGCCGCTCGCGGCCGATGTGGCCTCCGGGCTGAGCGCCTGACTGGCTACGCTGGACCGCCATGAGCGGTAAGGCGGACGCCGACGCGATCATCGTCGGGGCGGGTTTGGCCGGCCTGGTGGCGGCCTGCGAACTGGTGGAACGCGGCCAGCGGGTGCTGATCGTCGACCAGGAGAACAGCGCGAACCTGGGCGGGCAGGCGTTCTGGTCCTTCGGTGGCCTGTTCTTCGTCGACAGCCCCGAGCAGCGGCGGCTGGGGGTGCGCGACAGCCACGAACTGGCGCTGCAGGATTGGCTGGGCACCGCCGGCTTCGACCGCGCGTGCGACTACTGGCCGCGGCAATGGGCGCACGCCTACGTCGACTTCGCCGCCGGGGAGAAACGCAGCTGGCTGACCGCGCGCGGGCTGAAGATCTTCCCGCTGGTCGGCTGGGCCGAGCGCGGCGGTTACGGCGCGATCGGGCACGGCAATTCGGTGCCCCGGTTCCACATCAGCTGGGGGACCGGGCCGGCCCTGGTCGAGATCTTCGCGAGCCGGTTGCGGGGCCGTTCGCGAGTCCGCTTCGCGCACCGGCACCGGGTCGACGAGCTGATCGTCGAAGACGGCCGGGTGACCGGCGTGCGGGGCAGTGTGCTGGAACCGTCGTACGCGGCGCGCGGTGTGGCGTCGTCACGGAACTCGGTGGGGGAGTTCGAATTCCGGGCGTCCGCGGTGCTGGTGACCAGTGGTGGCATCGGCGGCAACCTCGAGCTGGTGCGGCAGAACTGGCCGGAGCGGATGGGCCGCGTGCCGGCGCAGCTGCTGGCCGGGGTGCCCGCCCACGTCGACGGCCGGATGCTCGGGATCACCGAGGCGGCCGGCGGGCGGGTGATCAACCGGGACCGGATGTGGCACTACACCGAGGGCATCACCAACTACGACCCGATCTGGCCGGGCCACGGCATCCGGATCATCCCCGGCCCGTCGCCGCTGTGGCTGGACGCGGCCGGCAACCGACTGCCCGGGCCGCTGTATCCCGGCTTCGACACCCTGGGCACCTTGGAGCACATCGCCCGTTCCGGGCAGGACTACACCTGGTTCGTGCTGAACGGGAAGATCATCGAGAAGGAATTCGCGCTGTCGGGTCAGGAACAGAACCCGGACCTGACCGGGCGCAGCCTGCGCCAGCTGATCACCTCTCGGGCCCGCTCGGGGCCGCCGCCCCCGGTGCAGGCGTTCGTCGACCGCGGGGTGGATTTCGTCCATGCCGATTCGCTGCGGGATCTGGTCGCGCGGATGAACGACCTGCCCGATGTGCTGCCATTGGACTATGCGACGGTGGCCGCCGAGGTGACCGCACGCGACCGCGAGGTAGCCAACCGGTTCAGCAAGGACGGCCAGATCACCGCGATCCGCGGCGCCCGGGCCTACCTGGGCGACCGGCTGGGTAGGGTGGTGGCCCCGCACCGGCTGACCGATCCCAAGGCCGGACCGCTGATCGCGGTCAAACTGCACATCTTGACCCGGAAAACGTTGGGCGGCTTGGAAACCGACCTGGACTCCCGGGTGCTGGGCGCCGACGGCAAGCCGATCGACGGGCTGTATGCCGCCGGTGAGGTGGCCGGTTTCGGGGGCGGCGGGGTGCACGGTTATCGGGCGCTGGAGGGCACCTTCCTGGGCGGGTGCATCTTCTCCGGCCGGGCCGCCGGCCGGGGCGCCGCCGGCGATATCACCTAGCGTCGGCCCGCGCCACCCGCATCCCCGCCGAGCGTGAAGGTAGCTTCACGTTCGACCCCTCAGCGTGAAGCTAACTTCACGTTCGGCGGTAGGAAGGCACCTAAAACGCCACGGCGCTTTCGGCGGGCAGCACCTGAAAGTCGGTGCGTCCCATCTCGGCGAGCCGGCCGTGGTAGATGCCGCGGGCGTCGTCGGCGATGATGCCCTGGTGGATGGGCACCGCGGCCCGCGGTGCCACGGCCCGCAGGTAATCGACCGCCTCGGCGATCTTCATCCACGGTGCGGCGGCCGGGGCGGCCAGCACGTCCACCGGCTCGTCCGGCACGAACAATGCATCACCGGGGTGCATCAGCCGGGCCGGATGCCCGGCGTCGCCGACGAGGTAGGAGATGTTGTCGATCATCGGGAGCTCCGGATGGATCACCGCGTGCTGCCCGCCGACCCCGCGCACCCGCACCGAGCCGAGCTCGAAGGAATCCCCGACATGCACCGGTCGCCACGGCGGCCCCAGCTGGGAGGCGGTCTGCGGGTCGGCGTAGAGCGCGGCTTGCGGATTCGCCTCGAGCAGCGCCGGCAGCCTCGCGGTATCGACGTGGTCGGGGTGCTGATGGGTGATCAGGATCGCCGACAGCCCGGTGATGCCCTCGAAGCCGTGCGAGAAGTTGCCCGGGTCGAACAGCACCGTGGTGTCGACGAAATCGGCGAGCAGGCAGGAGTGGCCGAAGTGGGTCAATCGCATGCCTTCGATTGTGCGCTCCGGCGCCGCGAACGGGCATCGGTATTGTTGAGCCGACCGATTCCCGTCGACAGTAGGAGCGCGCGTGGCCCGGGTGGTTGTGCACGTGATGCCCAAAGCCGAGATCCTCGACCCGCAGGGTCAGGCGATCGTCGGCGCGCTTGCCCGGCTCGGGCACACCGGCGTGTCGGAGGTGCGGCAGGGCAAGCGCTTCGAGCTCGAGGTCGACGATTCGGTCGACGACGCCGCGCTCGCCGAGATCGCCGAGACGCTGCTGGCCAACACGGTGATCGAGGATTGGACCGTCAGCCGGGAGACGGTGTGAGCGCCCGGGTTGGTGTCATCACCTTCCCCGGCACCCTCGACGACGTCGACGCCGTGCGCGCGGTCCGCTACGTCGGTGCCGAACCGGTCAACCTGTGGCACGCCGACGCCGACCTGAAGGGGGTCGACGCCGTCGTCGTCCCGGGCGGTTTCTCCTACGGCGACTACCTGCGTGCCGGTGCCATCGCCCGGTTCGCGCCGGTGATGGGCGAGGTCATCGCGGCGGCCGGGCGCGGTCTGCCGGTGCTGGGCATCTGCAACGGGTTCCAGGTGTTGTGCGAGGCCGGGTTGTTGCCGGGCGCGCTGACCCGCAACGCCGGCCTGCACTTCGTCTGCCGCGACGTCTGGCTGCGGGTGGCCTCCACCGAGACGGTTTGGACCTCCCGGTTCGACGCCGACGCCGACCTGCTGGTGCCGCTGAAGTCCGGCGAGGGCCGCTATGTGGCCTCCGAAGCGGTGCTCGACGAGCTGGAGGGCGAGGGCCGGGTGGTGTTCCGCTACCTGGACAACCTCAACGGCTCGATGCGCGACATCGCCGGGGTGAGCTCGGCCAACGGCCGGGTGGTGGGGCTGATGCCGCACCCCGAGCACGCCATCGAGGCGTTGACGGGGCCCAGCGACGACGGGCTGGGGCTGTTCTACTCCGCGCTGGACGCGGTGCTCGCGGCCTGAGCCCAGCGCCGGGGCTAGCAGGTCAGCGCGACCGCGGCTTCGGCGGTGTAGCACAGGAACGTCAGCGTCTCCTGCAGGTAGAGCTGCACGTGCTCGGCGTCATGGGACTCATAGCCGATCGACACGTCGGTGCCCAGCCGCAAATCGAAGTCGCCGCCGCGGGTGGTCAGCACGAACGCGCCGCCGATCGCCGGCGCCCAGATGATGTCGCCGGTGACCAGCCGGCGCAGGTGCTCGAGGATCGGATAGCCGTGATCGGAGGTCTCGGCGACCTTGGTGTAGGCGTCGGCGGACAGCAGCACCGAGTACGGGCCGTCCACCCCGGCCAGCCGCAGCGCCGACAGCGCCTGGCTGACCACATCCGGGATATCGCGCGGGTCGTCCGGCAGCGTCAACTCGGCATTGGAACTCGCGCTGCGGATGCCCTCCACCGAGGCGGCCGGGTAGCCATCGAAGATGATCCGGTCCTCGGCGAACGCCAGCTTCTTGGCAGCGGCTTTCACCGGGTCCCAGTCGGCATCCTGCGAACCGCGCTCGACATCGTCGATCTCCGCGCGGGACAGGGTGAACGGAACCCGCAGGCGCACCAGCGGTTTGCTGTCGCGCAGCTCGGCGACCACGCCGTCGGCCGGGGCGCCGATCCCGGTCAGCCGACCGGTGCCCACCGCGGCCGCCGTCGGGCCGGCCGGCTCGCTCACATCGACGACCCGGCGTCCGGCGATGTGCCGCTTGAACGTTCGGGCCGCCTCCTGCTCGATGTCGGCCCAGGCCGCCTCCGTGACCGGGGCCAAATCGCGATACAGGTTGTTCATTGCGAGATTCCTTTCAGGCTGCCGATATTCAGTGAGCCATCAACGCCGGCGGGTTCGACGGGCTCAGCGGTGGTCAGGGCCGCCGCCAGGCCCGGCAGCGGCGGCGGATCGTCGAGGAAGTCGGCGGTGGGGGTGAAGAACAGCCCGCCGGTGAGCGCGGTGGAGAAGTCCAGGATGCGGTCGGTGTTGCCCGGCGGGTCACCGAGGAACATGTTGCGCAGCATCTGCTCGGTGACCTGCGGGCTACGCGCGTAGGCGATGTAGTAGGTGCCGGATTCGCCGGCACCGACCGAGCCGAACGGCATGTTGTGCCGCACAATGTCCAGTTCGTTGCCGTCCTCGTCGGTGATCACGTTCAGCGCGACGTGGGAGTTGGCCGGCTTCACCGCGTCGTCGTATTCGATGTCGTCAGCCTTGGTGCGGCCGATCACCCGCTCCTGCTCGGTGACCGGCAGCGCCTCCCAGGCGGCCATATCGTGCACGTACTTCTGGATGTGCACATAGGAGCCGCCGGCGAAGTCCGGATCCTCGTCGCCGACGGCGGTGGCGTCCAGCGCCTCGTCGCCGACCGGGTTCTCGGTGCCGTCGACGAAGCCGAGCAGGTCGCGATTGTCGAAGAATCGGAAGCCATGCACCTCATCGACCACGGTGATCGCACCGGCCATCGCCTTGACGATGCGGCCGGCGAGCTCGAAGCAGACGTCCATCGTCTCGCCCTTGACGTGGAACAACAGATCGCCCGGGGTGGCCGGCGCGCTGTGGCGGGGACCGGTCAGCTCGACAAAAGGATGCAGCTCGGCCGGGCGGGGCCCACTGAACAGCCGGTCCCAGGCGTCCGAGCCGATCGAGGTCACCAGCGACAGCCGCTTGGTCGGGTCGCGGAAGCCGATCGCCCGGGCGAAACCGGCCAGCTCCGGCAACGCCTCGTGCACGGTCGGCTCACCACCCTCATCGATGGTGGCGACCAGAAAAATCGCCGCACAGGTCAAGGGCGCGATGACGGGCTGAACGGACGGCACGGTATCGACCCTAACCTCCCCGCTGCGCTCCAGATGCGAAAGACTTGAGCACATGGCGGCCACCGCAACCGGATTATGCGAGTTCATCGACGCCTCACCGTCGCCGTTTCACGCGTGCGCGACCGTGGCCGAACGGCTGCATGCCGCCGGTTACACCGAGCTGGCCGAGACCGACCGCTGGCCGGCAGCACCCGGTCGGTACTTCCTGGTGCGGGCCGGGTCGCTGGTGGCGTGGAATGGTTCTGCGCACGACGGCCCCGGGTGGCCATTCCGGATCATCGGCGCGCACACCGACAGCCCGAACCTGCGGGTCAAGCAGCATCCCGCCCGCGAGGTGGCCGGCTGGCAGCTGGTGGCGTTGGCGCCCTACGGCGGTGCCTGGCTGAACTCCTGGCTGGACCGCGACCTGGGTGTCAGCGGGCGCCTCTCGGTGCGGGCCGGCACCGGAATCACCCACCACCTGGTCCGCATCGACGAGCCGATCCTGCGGGTGCCGCAACTGGCCATCCACCTGGCCGACGATCGCCGGTCGGTCACGCTGGATCCCCAGCGTCACCTCAACGCGGTTTGGTCCGCCGGCGGCGCGCCCCGCGACTTCCTCGACTACGTGGCCGAACGCGCCGGCGTGGCACCGCGCGACGTGCTGGGTGTCGACCTGATGACCCACGACCTGGCGTCGTCGGCGGTGACCGGGGCGGGCCAGGAGTTCGTCAGCGCGCCGCGGCTGGACAACCAAGCCAGCTGCTACGCCGGGCTGGAAGCCCTGCTGGCCGGCGAGCCGGGGCTTTTCCTGCCGGTGCTGGCGCTGTTCGACCACGAGGAGGTCGGGTCGACCTCGGATCACGGCGCCCAGTCCGATCTGCTGCCGACCGTCTTGGAGCGGATCACCCTGGCCGCCGGCGGGGACCGGGAGGATTTTCTGCGGCGGCTGGCCGGCTCGACGCTGGCCTCGGCCGACATGGCGCACGCCACCCACCCCAACTACCCGGACCGTCACGAACCGGGCCACCAGATCGCGGTCAACGCCGGGCCGGTGCTCAAGGTGCAACCCAACCTGCGCTATGCCACGGACGGTCGTACCGCCGCGACGTTCGCCCTGGCCTGCCACCAAGCAGGAGTGCCCCTGCAGCGCTACGAGCATCGCGCCGACCTGCCGTGCGGATCCACCATCGGTCCGATGAGCGCCGCCCGCACCGGCATCCCCACCGTCGACGTGGGCGCACCGCAGCTGGCCATGCATTCGGCGCGCGAGCTGATGGGCGCGCGCGACGTGAGCTTGTATGCGGCGGCTCTGACGGCCTTCCTGGCTCCCGACTGAGCCGAAATCGGTGCCATACACTGTGGCCGTGACATCCCCGACCCCGCTCGACACCGTCGAACACGCCGCGGCCACCCCCGATCAACCGCAACCGTTCGCCGAGCTGGGCCTCAAAGACGACGAGTACCAGCGCATCCGCGACATCCTGGGCCGCCGCCCCACCGACGCCGAGCTGGCCATGTACTCGGTGATGTGGAGCGAGCACTGCTCCTACAAGTCCTCCAAGGTGCACCTGCGGTACTTCGGCGAGACCACCACCGACGAGATGCGCAAAGCCATGCTGGCCGGCATCGGTGAGAACGCCGGCGTGGTCGACATCGGCGACGGCTGGGCGGTGACGTTCAAGGTGGAGTCGCACAACCACCCGTCGTACGTCGAGCCGTATCAGGGCGCGGCCACCGGGGTGGGCGGGATCGTGCGCGACATCATGGCGATGGGCGCCCGCCCGGTCGCGGTGATGGACCAGCTGCGCTTCGGCGCCGCCGACGCCCCCGACACCCGCCGGGTGCTCGACGGGGTGGTGCGCGGTATCGGCGGCTACGGCAACTCCCTCGGGCTGCCCAATATCGGCGGCGAGACCGTCTTCGACGCCTGCTACGCCGGCAACCCGCTGGTCAACGCGCTCTGTGTCGGGGTGCTGCGCAAAGAGGACCTGCACCTGGCGTTCGCATCGGGTACCGGCAACAAGATCATCCTGTTCGGTGCGCGCACCGGCCTCGACGGCATCGGCGGTGTCTCGGTGCTGGCGTCGGACACCTTCGGCGGCGACGAGTCCGGTGCCGGGCGTAAAAAGTTGCCGTCGGTTCAGGTCGGCGACCCGTTCACCGAGAAGGTCCTCATCGAGTGCTGCCTGGAGCTCTACGCCGCCGGGCTGGTAGTCGGTATTCAGGATCTTGGCGGTGCCGGATTATCTTGTGCCACTTCGGAACTGGCGTCTGCTGGTGACGGTGGTATGGCCATCGAGCTGGAGAAGGTGCCGCTGCGCGCGGCGAACATGACCCCGGCCGAAGTGCTGTCCAGTGAGTCGCAGGAGCGCATGTGCGCGGTGGTGGCCCCGGAGAACGTCGACGCCTTCATGGCGGTGTGCGCCAAGTGGGACGTGCTGGCCACGGTGATCGGTGAGGTCACCGATGGCGACCGGCTGCAGATCACCTGGCACGGAGAGACCGTCGTCGACGTCCCGCCGCGCACGGTGGCCCACGAGGGCCCGATCTACCACCGGCCGGTGGCCCGCCCGGACACCCAGGACGCGCTCAACGCCAACCGCTCGGACACGCTGCCGCGGCCGGCCACCGGCGAGCAGCTGCGCGCGACTCTGCTTGCGCTGTTGGGCAGCCCGCATCTGTGCAGCCGGGCGTTCATCACCGAGCAGTACGACCGGTACGTGCGCGGCAACACCGTGCTGGCCGAGCACGCCGACGGCGGAATGCTGCGCATCGACGAGACCTCCCGGCGCGGGATCGCCATCTCCACCGACGCCTCCGGCCGCTACACCAAGCTGGATCCCTACGCCGGCGCCCAGCTGGCGCTGGCCGAGGCGTACCGCAACGTGGCCGTCACCGGGGCCACCCCGATCGCGGTCACCAACTGCCTGAACTTCGGGTCCCCCGAAGACCCCGGGGTGATGTGGCAGTTCGCCGAAGCGGTGCGCGGGTTGGCGGACGGCTGTGCGGCATTGGGTATTCCGGTCACCGGCGGCAACGTGAGCTTCTACAACCAGACCGGCGCGACCCCGATCCACCCCACCCCGGTGGTCGGTGTGCTCGGCGTCATCGACGACGTGGAGCGACGGCTGCCGTCGGCGTTCGGCGTCGAACCGGGGGAGACCCTGATGCTGCTCGGTGACACCCGCGACGAGTTCGACGGCTCCATCTGGGCGCAGGTGACGGGCGACCATCTGGGCGGGCTGCCCCCGAAAGTCGACCTGGAGCGCGAGAAGCTGCTCGCCGAGGTGCTGTGCGCGGCCTCCCGCGACGGCCTGGCCTCCGGAGCGCACGACCTCAGCGAGGGCGGCTTGATCCAGGCCGTGGTCGAGTCGGCCATCGCCGGCGAAACCGGTTGCCGCGTCCTGCTTCCCGAAGATGTTGATCCGTTCGTCTTCTTGTTCTCCGAGTCGGCGGGGCGGGCACTGGTGGCCGTGCCGCGTACCGAGGAGAGCCGGTTCAGGTCCATGTGCGAGGCACGCGGGCTGCCGGTCACCCGGGTCGGCGTGGTGGACCAGGCCTCGCAGGAGGTGGAGGTCCAGGGCCAGTTCAGCGTGTCGCTGGCGGAGCTGCGCAGCACGTCCGAGGCAGTGCTGCCGGGGATCTTCGGATAATCGGGGCGCCATGCAGGCACCGGCCAGTCACCCGCTGCTGGCGTGGGCATGGGGGCTGCTGCGCCTGAAGTTCGTCGGGGTGGCGTTCGGCGCGCTGTTCTTCTGCTTGTCGCTGACCCCGTCGCTGTTGCCGCGCGACTGGGTGTTCCAAGGGCTGATCGGCGGCATCAACGCCGCCTTCGGCTACGGCCTGGGCGTGCTGATCGGCGCGCTGGTCGACCGGCTGGTGCTACGCGGTGCCCGTTGGTGGCCGCCGCCGCAGCGGGTGCTGCTCGGGCTGAAGGCGGCCGTCGTGGTGGCGGCGCCGACCGCGTGCGTGCTGATGGTGATCCCGGCCGCCGGCTGGCAACGGCAGGTCTCGGAGCTGCTGGGTATCGAGGGCCCGGCCACGCTCGGCTATCTGCGCACCCTCGCCGTCGCGATCGGTGTGGCCGCGGCGCTGGTGGCGGCGTGGCGGACGCTGATCGACATCATCCGGCTGGTGGCGCGCGCGTTGATCCGGCGCTGGCATCTGCACAGTGAGGTCGCCCTGTTCATCGGCACCGCGATCGTCGTCGTCATGCTGGTCACCTTGATCAACGGGGTGCTGATTCGCGGTTTCTTCGCCGGCGCCAGCGCGGTGTTCCAGCCCGAGAACAGCGCCACCAAGCCCTGGGCCGTCCAGCCACAGCAACCGGAGCGTTCCGGCAGCCCGGCGTCGCTGGCGCCGTGGGACACGCTGGGCAGCCAGGGGCGCAGCTTCGTCGCCGGCGGAGCGCACGCCGCCGAACTGAGCCGGCTCAACGGCCGGCCCGCCCGCGAGCCCATTCGCGTCTACGCCGGCCTGCACAGCGCCGGCGACGACCGGGCCCGGATGGAGCTGCTGGTCGACGAACTGGAACGCACGCACGCCTTTGACCGGCAGGTTCTGGTCGTGGTGCCGACCACCGGTACCGGCTGGGTCAATCCGGCCGCGGCCGACGCAGTGGAGATGCTCTACAACGGCGACACCGCGATCGTGGCCGTGCAGTACTCCTACCTGCCGAGCTGGATCTCGTTCCTGGCCGACCAGCGCAAATCGATGGACTCGGGCCGCCTGCTGGTGCACACCATCGCCGATCGCTGGCAACGCCTGCCCGCGCAGCACCGGCCCAAGCTGGTGCTCTACGGCGAAAGCCTCGGGTCGATGGCCGGTCAGGCCGCGTTCGACTGGCTGCCCGACATCGCCGAGATGGGGTTCGACGCGGTGCTGTGGGTGGGGCCCCCGCAGGCCAGCCCGCTGTGGCACGCGCTGCTGGTGCGCCGCGACCCGGGCAGCCCGGCGACGCTGCCGCGCTACGACAACGGCCGTACCGTGCGGTTCTCCCAGGCCACGTTGCCGTCCGAGATCGCCCGGATCGCCGCGCCGCCGTGGGTGGGCCCCCGGGTGCTGTTTCTGCAGCACGCCTCCGATCCGGTGGTCTGGTGGTCGCCGGATCTGCTGTTCGCCCGGCCGGACTGGCTGACCGAGCCGCCCGGCCCGGATCGGACCGCGTCCATGCGCTGGT
Organism: Mycolicibacter sinensis; assembly: GCF_001667375.1. Classification (GTDB taxonomy): domain Bacteria; phylum Actinomycetota; class Actinomycetes; order Mycobacteriales; family Mycobacteriaceae; genus Mycobacterium; species Mycobacterium sinense_A. The sequence goes on from NZ_LZIN01000033.1 coordinate 74,886, forward strand.
ATCCGGTGGTGACGTTCTGGCAGGTCAGCGCCGATCTGGCGCACGGCGAGTCGATGCCGACCGGGCACGGCCACAACTATGCGGACACGATCCTGGACGGCTGGGTGGCCGTGCTGCCGCCGGACGGCTGGCAGGCGGATGACACCGAGCGGATCCGGGAGGCGCTGCGGAAGGACCGCGGAACCGAGGGCGCGGTCGCCTAGCTGCGCGCATTGCCCCCGCCGACTGTGCGCTTTGGGCTGGATTTTCGCGATTTTGCCGCCTGAACCGCACACTCGTCGGGTAAGAGGTGGCCCGAATACCATGGGCGCATGCCCGCCCCGGTTGACCCCGCGCAGACCCGCGCCGCCGTGCTGGCGCTCGCCGACTGGTTGCACGATGAGAGCCTGCCCGCCCCCGATCGGGCCGAGCTGGCCGCCGCTGTTCGCCTGACCGCGCGCACCCTGGCCGAGCTGGCCCCGGGAGCCAGCGTCGAGGTGCGGGTGCCGCCGTTCGTGGCCGTGCAGTGTATCGCCGGCCCGCGGCACACCCGTGGCACCCCGCCCAACGTCGTCGAGACCGACCCGCGCAGCTGGCTGCTGCTGGCCACCGGGCTGCTCGCCGCGGACGACGCGACGGCGGCCGGAACGCTGCGGCTGTCCGGCTCGCGGGCCGCCGAAATCGGCGAAAGGCTGCCGTTGGTGAAACTCGGCGCCGACAGCCCGTAGACTGAACGCTGTCATCTACGCGCGCCCCCGGGAGCAGACACAACGTGCTTGACCAGCAGGTGGACGACCCTGACAATCCGCCACGCGAAGAATGCGGTGTTTTCGGTGTCTGGGCTCCGGGTGAAGAAGTAGCGAAGCTCACATATTACGGCCTTTATGCGCTGCAACACCGTGGCCAGGAGGCCGCCGGGATCGCGGTCGGCGACGGATCCCAGGTGCTGGTGTTCAAGGACCTCGGCCTGGTCAGTCAGGTGTTCGAGGAGCAGACCCTGGCGGCCATGCCCGGCCATGTGGCGATCGGGCACTGCCGCTACTCCACCACCGGCGACACCACCTGGGAAAACGCCCAGCCGGTGTTTCGCAACACCGCGGCCGGCACCGGGGTGGCGCTGGGCCACAACGGCAACCTGGTCAACACCACCGAACTGGCCCGCCGCGCCCGCGAGCTGGGGCTGATCGACACCCGCCGTCCCGGCGTCGCCACCACCGACTCCGACATCCTGGGCGCGCTGCTGGCGCACGGGGCCGCCGACCTCACCTTGGAGCAGGCGGCGCTGGAGCTGCTGCCGACGGCGCGCGGAGCCTTCTGCCTGACGTTCATGGACGAGAACACCCTGTACGCGGCCCGCGACCCATGGGGAGTGCGCCCGCTGTCGCTGGGGCGGCTGGACCGCGGCTGGGTGGTGGCGTCGGAAACCGCCGCGCTGGACATCGTCGGCGCCTCGTTCGTCCGCGATATCGAGCCCGGTGAGCTGCTGGCGATCGACGCCGACGGGGTGCGCTCCACCCGGTTCGCCAACCCCACCCCCAAGGGCTGTGTGTTCGAGTACGTCTATCTGGCCCGGCCCGACAGCACCATCGGCGGCCGGTCGGTGCACGCCACCCGGGTGGACATCGGCCGGCGGCTGGCCCGCCAGCATCCCGTCGACGCCGACCTGGTGATCGGGGTGCCGGAGTCCGGCACCCCCGCCGCGGTCGGGTACGCCCAGGAGTCCGGCATCGACTACGGGCAGGGCCTGACCAAGAACGCCTATGTCGGGCGGACCTTCATCCAGCCGTCGCAGACCATCCGTCAGCTCGGCATCCGGCTCAAGCTCAACCCGCTGCGGGAGATCATCCGCGGCAAGCGGCTCATCGTCGTCGACGACTCGATCGTGCGGGGCAACACCCAGCGGGCGCTGGTGCGAATGCTGCGGGAAGCCGGCGCCATCGAGGTGCATGTGCGGATCGCCTCTCCGCCGGTGAAGTGGCCGTGCTTCTACGGCATCGACTTCGCCTCGCCGGCCGAGCTGATCGCCAACGTCGTCGAGGACGAAGCCGAGATGCTCGAGGCGGTGCGGCGCGCCATCGGCGCGGACAGCCTCGCCTACGTCGGGCTGGAGGACATGATCGCGGCCACCGAGCAGCCCCGCTCGCGACTGTGCAGCGCCTGTTTCGACGGCAACTATCCGATCGAGCTGCCCGGCGACAGCGCCCTGGGCAAAAACGTGGTCGAGCAGATGCTGGCCACCACCGCGAGGCAGGCCGACACAGGCGACCCGGCGCTGAGCCAGTCCTAACCAAACCCCGTCTCCCGCAGCACCTCGCGGCTCCAGCTGACGTAAGTATCAACTACTTGACATTAGATCGGCCGGTCGATAACGTCGGCGCCATCGAGGCTCGTGACCTGAGACCGACAGGAGTGGTTGTGGCGCGTTTTCCCAAGCCGCCCGAGGGCAGTTGGACCCAGCACTATCCCGAACTCGGTACCGAACCGGTGTCGTACCGGGACTCCATCACGCCGGAGGTCTACGAGAAGGAGCGGGCGGCGATCTTCCGGCGCGCCTGGTTGAATGTCGGTCGGGTAGAACAGCTTCCGCGAAAGGGAAGCTATTACACCAAGGAACTCAAGGTCGTCAACACCTCGATCATCGTGGTGCGCACGACATCTGACGAGGTCAAGGCCTACCACAACGTCTGCCGTCACCGCGGCAACAAGCTGGTCTGGGACACCATGCCGCTGGAGGAAACCAGCGGGAACTGCCGCCAGTTCACCTGCAAGTACCACGGCTGGCGCTACGACCTCGACGGCAACCTGACCTACGTGCAGCAGGAAGAGGAGTTTTTCGACCTGGACAAGAGCCGCTACGGGCTGGTCGGCGTGCACTGCGAAGTCTGGGAAGGCTTCATCTTCGTCAACTTCGCGCGGGAGCCTGAGCAATCGCTGCGCGAATTCCTCGGGCCGATGGTCACGGCGTTGGAGGGTTACCCGTTCGGGGAAATGACCTCGCGGTGGCAGTACCGATCGGCCGTCAACTCCAACTGGAAGCTGTTCCTGGACGCGTTCCAGGAGTTCTATCACGCGCCGGTGCTGCACGGGAACCAGACGCCGGTGGCCTTCCGGGTAGCCGCCGAAGAAGCCGGCTTCGAAGCGCCCCACTACCGTCTTGAGGGGCCGCATCGGCTGGTGAGCACCTCGGGGGTGCGGGCCTGGGAGATGCCGGCAGAGATGCGCAAGCCCATCGAGGAGATCTGCCAGAGCGGGCTGTTCGGCCCATGGGACGCGCCGGACATGGGCCCGATGCCCGAGGGCCTCAACCCGGCCAAATGCGATCCGTGGGGCTTGGATTCGTTCCAGATCTTCCCCAACTTCACGATCCTGTTCTGGGGCCAGGGCTGGTATCTGACCTACCACTACTGGCCGACGTCACATGACTCGCATATTTTCGAAGGGACGCTGTACTTTCCGCGGCCGCGCACGCCGCGGGAGCGGGTCGCGCAGGAACTTGCGGCGGTGTCGTTCAAGGAGTACGGGTTGCAGGATGCCAGCACCTTGGAGGCGACCCACACGATGCTCGGCACCGGCGCGGTGGAACATTTCCTGCTCAACGACCAGGAGGTACTGATCCGGCACTTCCACTGCGAAACCGCCAAGTGGATCGCCGAATACGAATACTCGAACGTGAGAGTGTGAGTGTTAATGACCACTATGCTGCCGACGGAATTCGCCGACCTCGAGCCGTTCAACGACTGGTGTCTGGGGTCTGAACCCGAGCGCTACGCCAAGCGCATGAACAGTTCCATGGCGGACATGCAGGCGTTCTACGACGCCATCACGGCCCGCGCCGAAGACGCACTGGCCTACTGCGACAAGTTCAGCCTCGACGACATTCCCGAAGACGTGCTGAACCTGATGCACCTGCTGTATTCCATGATCACGGTGGCGTTTCCGGCTGAATCCTGGAAGCAGCCGCGAGTCCCCGACTCGGGTGCCGCCGTCATCGAGTGCGTCTCCGAGCCCTTCCCGTGAGCCTTCCGGCGACCACCGTGTTGCGTGCCGCCCGGTGGCTCGATATCGATGCCGGGGTGGTGCGTTCCCCCGCGGTCGTGGCGATTGACGACGGTCGCATCACGGCGATCAATCCCGAAGCACCGGTTGCGGATTCCGCCGAGGAGCTCGACCTCGGCGATGTCACGCTACTGCCGGGCCTGATGGACATGGAGCTCAACCTGCTCATCGGCGGGCCGGGCAGCCCGGAAGGACTTCCCACGCCGATGCACGGCGTGCAGGATGATCCGGCCTACCGCACCCTGCGGGCCGCGGTCAACGCACGAACCACCTTGGAAGCCGGGTTCACCACGGTGCGCAACCTCGGGCTGATGGTCAAGACGGGCGGCTATCTCCTCGATGTCGCCCTGCAGCGCGCCATCGACCAGGGCTGGCACGTCGGTCCCCGAATCTATCCGGCCGGCCACGCCGTCACGCCCTACGGCGGCCATCTGGATCCGACGGTCTTCCAACGGCTCGCGCCGGGGGTCATGCCACTTTCGGTCGCCGAGGGCATCGCCAACGGCGTGCCCGACGTAACCGCCTGCGTGCGTTATCAGATCCGCCACGGCGCCAAGCTGATCAAGGTGTCGGCCTCCGGCGGGGTGATGTCACACAGCACGTCCCCGGGAGCCCAGCAGTACTCCTATGCCGAGCTCGCGGCGATCGCCGACGAGGCGCACCGGGCCGGGAGGCGGGTCGCCGCGCACGCTATCGGCGACAGCGCGATCCGGGCGTGTATCCGGGCCGGCATCGACTGCATCGAGCACGGCTTCCTGGCCACCGACGCCACCTTGGAGATGATGGTCGAGCACGGTACGTTCCTGGTCTCCACCACCTACTTGACCGACGCGATGGCCGTCGACCGGATCGCTCCCGAACTGCGCAAGAAGGCCGCCGAGGTGTTCCCGCAGGCCAAGGCCATGTTGCCCCGGGCGATCGAGGCGGGCGTACGCATCGCGTGCGGCACCGACGCGCCGGCCATCCCGCACGGCCAGAACGCCAAGGAGCTGTCCGCGCTGGTGCAGCGCGGCATGACACCGCTGCAGGCACTGCGCGCGGCGACCGTCACCAGCGCCGAGCTCATCGACGCCGCGGACGAACTGGGGCGGCTGGCGCCCGGCTACCGCGCCGATATCATCGCGGTACCGGGTGATCCGACCCGGGACATCGGCACTACTGGTGACGTGCGTTTTGTCATGAAGGACGGCCGAATCTACAAGCGCAGCTGACCGGGAAGTGAGCACATGGATCTCACCCGCAACACCCTGTGGCTGCTGAAGCAGGCCTTCTACTATTCGCTGACGACCGTGAACGAGGCGATCAGCGATCACGGGGTGAGCACCGCGCAGATCGGGTTGTTACGCCAACTGTCCGGCGAACCCGGGCTCTCCGGCGCCGAGTTGGCCCGCCGGCTGCTGATCACCCCGCAGGGAGTGCAGCTGGCGTTGAGTGCGCTCGAGGGTCGCGGTCTGGTGGAGCGCAAGCAGGATCCTCGGCACGGCCGGATTCTGCGGGCCTATCTCACCGAGGAGGGGCGTTCGGTGGCCTCGGCGGTGGTCGCCGACGCGATCGCCGCGCACAACAAGGTGTTCGGGGTGCTGACTGCGGACGAGCAGGAGACGCTGCGCGCGCTGCTGACCCGCGTGGTCGAGCAGGGGACCGGACATACCCTGTTCGGCGACCATGTAGAGAGCTGAGGTCAGCATTCATCGGGAGGCCGGCTTCGGCACGGCGAGTTCGGCCAGGGCAGCCGAAAACAACTCGTCCATCCGCGGGCTCAACTCGGCCAGTGTCATGGCGCTGGCATGGCTGACAGAGCCGAAGACCTCCCGGCCGGCCTCCGCGGCTCCGATGGTAAGGCAGAGGCAGGCAACGCCGTCCGCGCGGAGTTCCTCAATGGCCTTGCCGACATCGGCTTCGGCGTAACGCCCTTCGTACCCGACGTCGTAGGGGAAACCATCCGACAGGACCAGCAGCAGACGATTCGGAGTGCCCGCCTCCGCCTTGAGAATCTCGGCGGCGCCCCGGATTCCAGCGCCGAGCCGGGTGTAGCCCGACGGTTGAAGTTGGTTCAGTCGGGCTCGCCCGACGGCGCCGAAACGTTGTTCGAACGTCTTGATCGCCGGCAGCTGAACCGAGTGCCGACCCTGCGACTTAAACGCGTAGACGGCCACCCGATCGCCGAGCTCTTCGAGCGTCGCGGCCAGGGTTGCCGCCGCCCTTCGCTGATGGTCGTGTACCGCAAAGCCATCCGGATCAGTATCGGTTACCGACCCGGAGGCATCCAGCAGGATCAGCACGCCGAGATTACGCGCCAGCTTGCGCCGTTCGGTGTAGACGTCTTCCGGTGGCGAATAGCCCGATCGCAGGTCGACGACCAACTCGATGAGCGCCTCGAGGTCCAGCTCGTCCCCGTCTGAGCGGCGGCGTAATGCCTTGGGTCCCAAGCCGACGCGCGACAGACGTCGTCGAAGCACATCGTCGTGGATCACACCGGCTTCCGAGGTGTCTACGTCAGCAGTGAACGGGAAATCGAACACCCGGCACCAGTCGTGCCGGTAGGTGTTGTTGAAGACATCCCACTCGGGATACCAGGCGCCGCCGACGCCCACCGTTGCGGCGGGCCGCTCGTCGGTGAATCGGATCCGCTTGGGCAGTCCCCGGGCGTTCGCTCCGCCCGGCTGCGTCCGCCGCAGCGAGCGCACCGGCAGTTCCCCGCCAGAGTTGCTGTCCCCGGCCGAACGCGAGCCGCCGAGCAGCTTTCGCAGAAACTCGGAGAACGCTTGCGAATTGAAGACCGGATTGTCGAAGAGTTTGAGGATTCTGCTTTCGCCCGACCCGTCACCGTCCCCGTCGTCATCGTCGGGCGCCTCGGTGACGTTGAGTGCCGAGCGTAGGTCCGCATCGGTGGCCCGCCCGCCGGCGGCAGAGCGGGAGGCCAACAGCCGAGAGGGTCTGATGACACCGAACCACTCCGGCGGATCCGCGACCTCCGCCCGGCCCTTGGCCGCCCGGAGTGATTCATCGGCAGACGCCGTACGCGGGCGCCCCCCGGAGCGAAGCGTCGCTGCCAGCGGAAGCCGGTCGGCGAGTTCGGCCAGCACCCGGTCGCCTTCGAGTGCCAGGTAGCGCCGCGCCACCGATGGGCGTGACCGGAGTGCTTTGACCAGCCGCGGATCCAGGCTGCGGGCGCCGAGCAGAGCGCCTTGGACCAGCAACTCGCGGCGCTGCTGCGCGCACCCGGCCCCCGCCGACACGAAGACGACACGGCCGTCGGTGTATGCGGGCTCGCCCGCCGGCGCCAACGAGACGCCGACCGTCCGGCCCGCCAGGTAGCCGGCGAGAAACCTGAGCCGGTCGGGGTTCTCGGGATCGTCGGAATCGGTCACATCGGGGGCAGCACAGCGTCGACGAGTTCACCGAGTGCGCGGATGACGTCGGCGTCGTCGGAGAGGACTTGGACGATGGCGGACCGGACGGCGCTGCGCAGGTTCAGGCCCTCGGCGACCAGGCCGCCGGCCAGGATCAGCATCCGGGTAGAGGCGCCTTCCCGCAGCGGTGAGCCGTCCAGGTTCCGGATGGCGTTGCCGAGCGTGACCAGCGCATGCGCGGTCTGCGCATCGATCCCGGCTTCGTGCGCAACGATCCCAACCTCGATCTCGGCCGGAGGGAAGCCGAGCTCGATGGCGACGAACCGCTGACGGGTCGACTCCTTGAGGTTCTTCAGCACGCTTTGGTACCCGGGATTGTAGGAGATCACCAGCTGAAACCCCGGCGCCGCAGGCACTGTCGTGCCGAGTCGATCGACCGGAAGCTCACGGCGGTGATCGGCCAGGGGATGGATCACCACGGTGGTGTCCTGGCGGGCCTCCACCACCTCGTCCAGGTAGAAGACGGCGCCTGCACGCACGGCGCGGGTCAACGGGCCGTCCACCCAGACCGTTTCCGAGCCTTTGAGCAGGAATCGGCCCACCAGATCAGCCGACGTCATGTCCTCGTGACCGGCGACGGTGATCAGGTCGCGGCCCAGCTGATGGGCCATGGCCTCCACGAACCGGGTCTTCCCGCATCCCGTGGGGCCCTTCAACAACACCGGCAGGCCGCGGCTCGCCGCGGCCCGAAAGACCTCGACCTCATCGCCGACTCCGCGGTAAAACGGTGCTCCGGAAGGACGTTCAATGGTCGTGCACTGGCTGTTGGACATGATCTTTCTAGTTCCCGCGCTCGAAGGGCACGATCGGGGGCACCGAAACACCCTCGGGCATCACCAGTTCGCCGTCGACATTGATGTATCCGGAACGATTGGTCGGTATCGGCAGGGCGGGATGCGGGCACGGCTTGTCGGTGCCGTCACCGCAGATGCCGCCGGTGAAGTAGGAGCGCTGCTGGTGGTCTTGCGGCCAGGGATCGGCGTGCAGGGCGATCCATTGCGCGGGTCCCATGTAGAAGGCGAAGAAACAAGCGCTGACCCCGGCGAAGATTGCCAGGAACCGGGTGAACTGCTGCCTCGCGAATCCGCCCGGGACGTGATCGAGTCCGCGCTCGACGACGGTGCGGCCGCGATCATCGGTGAAGTAACGCAGACAGCACAGCGCCGCCTGCACGGCTCCCCACATCAGTCCCTCGTAGACCGGCCACTGGTAGTAGGTGTCGGCATTGATCGACACGGATCGGATGGCCCCGGGATAGGTGTACATGCCGATCGGGAGCAGGACCAAGCCCTCCATGACGAAGTCGAAGACGAACGCGATCGCATAGGTGACGGCGATCAGGCGCAGATTGCTGATGCCCGGCCAGCGCGCCTTGATCTTGCGCATCACCGCGCATCCGACGATGGTGATCAGCAGCACCCCGTAGGCGTATCCCGGCACGTTCGTCAGTAGCGGCTCGGCGACCTGGCGACCCGGTTCCTCGGGGGACACCCATCCCGGAATGTGCGACGTCCACGAACCCCGGTTGAACAGCCAGGTGTTGTAGGTGCACCAGGTGTTGAAGTAATTGAGCAGCGGATCCTGGAAAAACATCAGGCCCATCGATGCAAACAGCATGCCGTCCAGCGTGATTCGCCGCTCGCGGCGCCAGGGCCGGATGAAGAACCACCAGATGGCGAACGGCAGGCCGACCCACAAAACGACGGCGTTGGCCATCAGGGGCACCTTCATGTACATCGGCGGATCGTTCGGCCCTACCGGGACGCGTTCGAAGAACGGTCCGGTGATCCACCGCGCCCAGACATACAGCTGCAGCGCCAGCAGCATCCCGCCGGCGGCGGCCCAGATCCGGACGCCGCCCCGGGGGCCGGAGGATTTCGGCTCGGCGACAACGTTCTTTCGACTCGACACGCCGCTACTCATGATGCAGTCCCTTTCCGGCTGGCGCAGTTCGCCAGAATATACTCACTGGTATCTCAGTTGCCAAGGGGTATCGCAGATTCTGTGGGATAATCTTGGTCATGGTGGAGCGGTGGACTCGGGAGCGCAGGCTGGCGCACACCCGTTCGCTGTTGCTGGACGCCGCCGAGGAAGTGTTCGCCGAAAAGGGCTTCAATACGGCGACTCTCGATGACATTGCCCAAGCCGCCGGCTACACCAAGGGTGCCATCTACAAGCACTTCGCCGGCAAGGAGGAGCTCTTTCTGGCTGTCAGCGACCGGTATTGGCGGCGCTATTTCGACAACTTCGCCGACGTGATGGCGAACGCGAGTCAGGTCGGGGCGCGGGAATTGGACGACATCGCGGAGCGGTGGCGGCAGCTGAGCCTGGACCATGGCGCCGAGCACGCCGCGCTCGGGCATGAGTTCGCGCTGTATCTACTGCGCAACCCCGAGGCCCGCGAGCGGGTCGCCGGCAAGCGGGCCGAGGTCGTCGAGCAGCTGGCGACGTTCATCGTCGCGGGCGTCGAACGGCTCGGCGGGACTCTGCTGATTCCGGCGCAGACGCTGGCCCAGGTACTGGTAGCCACCAGCGATTCCGCCGTGCTGGCCAGTCAGCTCGACGACGTCGATCTCTACCGGCCGATCGTGGCGATGTACGTCTCGATGATCAAGCTGCCCTGAGGCGATGTTCACAGCGCAGATCGCCAGCACTTGAGATCAATGACAAGTACTTGATAATATTCTCGCGATGTCGAGCTCGCGATCCGCCGAACGGCGCCGAAGGGGATGGGAATGACCACAGTGGTGCCGCCGCGGGTCGCCGTGGTCACCGGCGGAGCCTCGGGCATGGGCGAGGCCACCTGTCACGAACTGGGCCGGCGTGGCTATCAGGTCGCTGTCCTGGACATCAACGACCATGCCGCACAGCGGGTCTCCGACGACCTGCGCGGCGAGGGCGCGACGGCGCTGGGCATCGGAGTCGACGTCACCGACCGGGCCGCCGTCGACGACGCCTTCGCGAAGGTACGCAGCCAGCTGGGGCCGGTCGCCGCTCTGGTCACCAGCGCGGGCGTATTCGGCTACTCCGCCTTCGCCGAGATCACCCCCCAGGAGTGGGCGAGAATCATCGACGTCAACCTCACCGGCACCTTCCACTGCTGCCAGGCCGCGCTGCCGGACATGGTCGACGCCGGCTGGGGACGCATCGTGATGATTTCCTCGTCGTCCGCCCAGCGCGGATCGCCGTTCGCCGCCCATTACGCGGCATCCAAGGGCGCGGTCATCACCTTGACCAAATCGCTGGCCCGCGAGTACGCCGCGCACGGCATCACGGTCAACAACATCCCGCCCTCGGGTATCGAGACACCCATGCAGCACCAATCGCAGGCAGCCGGCTACCTGCCGCCCAATGAGCAGATCGCCGCGAACATCCCGCTGGGCCGGCTGGGTAGCGGAGCCGACATCGCCGCGGCGGTTGGATTCCTGTGCTCGCAGGAAGCCGGTTTCATCACCGGTCAGGTGCTGGGCGTCAACGGCGGGTCAGTGATGTGACACAGCGGATTTCGCCGGCACCAGGCAAACAGGGAGGCTCAGATGCAACGATCCGGTAGGCCCGCGGAGGGTTCATGGACCGAGCACTACGATCTCGGCACCGGTCCGGTCTCGTTCGCCGATTCCACCTCGCGCGAGTTCTACGAGGTCGAGCGTGAGGCGGTGTTCAAGCGCGCCTGGCTCAACGTCGGCCGCGTCGAGGAGGCGCCCGACCACGGCAGCTACGCCACCAAGGAGATCGAAGCGGCCCGGGCATCGGTCATCCTGGTCCACGCGGACCGGGGGATTCGCGCATTCCACAATGTCTGCCCGCGGTGCGGGACGAAGCTGGTCTGGGACGACTTCCCGGATCGCGAGACCGTCGGGCAATGTCAGGAGTTCACCTGCAAGCGCTGCCGCCGCAGCCACGGATTCGACGGAGCCGCCCCGGATCTCATCGGTGTGCACTGCGACATCTGGAACGGTTTCATCTTCATCAACTTCGCCGGCGAACCGCGGCAGGGCCTGCGCGACTTCCTCGGGCCGATGATCGCCGGTCTCGACGACTACCCGTTTCAGAAGCTGACCGAACGCTACGACTGGGTGGCCCACAACAACAGCAACTGGAAGATCTTCGCCGACGCCTTCCAGGAGTACTACCATGTGCCGGCGCTGCATTCGCAGCAGGTGCCCGCTGCCGTGCGGGTACCCGACGCCGGCTTCACCTGTGGTCATTTCCAGCTCGACGGGCCGCACCGGTTGGTGTCCACCGCCGGGCCGCCGCGCTGGCTGCTGCCGCCGGAGTACATGTACCCGATCGAGCGGGCCACCCGTAGTGGGCTGGTCGGGCCCTGGGAGACCCCCGACATCGGCGAGGTGCCGGCCGGGGTGAATCCGGGCGGCATCGAACCGTGGGGGATCAGCAACTTCCAGATCTTCCCCAACACCGAGATCCTCATCTACGGCGGCTGGTACCTGCTGTATCGGTACTGGCCCACCTCGCACAACACCCACCGGTTCGAGGCCCACACCTATTTCCATCCGGCCCGCACCGTGCGCGAGCGCATCGAGCACGAGGTGGCCTCGGTGGTGCTCAAGGAGTTCGCCCTGCAGGACGCCGGCATGCTCGGCGGTACCCAAGCTGCGCTGGAGTACGGCATCGTCGACGATTTTCCCCTCAACGATCAGGAGATCCTGGTCCGGCACCTGCACAAGGTGGTCAACGACTGGGTGGATGACTACCGGAACGACCACGCCGGTGCGGGAGCGTCCCGATGACCGCCAAGAGGCTGCCCAGCGCGTTCGCCGAACTGGAGAAGTTCGCCGAAATCTGGTGTCTGCCAACCGAGACCGAACGATTCAACCAGCGACTGGCCAGTACCATCCCGGAGTTGCGGGTCTTTTACGAGGCGTTCTTCCCGCGGTTGGAGGAAGCGATCGACTACTGCGACAAATTCGCGCTGGACGAGCTCCCCGAGGACGCGCTCAACCTGCTCCATCTGATCTATTCGCTGGTCATGGTGGCGATGGCGGTGGAAGTCATGGGCCAGCCCGCCCCCGTCGACGCCGCCGACGCGGTCATGATCCGCACCGGCTGGCCGGTTCCGTGACCGCCGGAAATCCATCGCCGAAAGGATGCAGCCGATGAGTCTGCTCACGGTCAACAAGCTCACCTCCTCCGTCGGCGCCGAGGTCGTCGGCGTCGACCCGCAACGGCTGGTCGACGATGATCAGCTCGCGGCCGCGGTGCTCGACGCACTGGAGGACAACGGGGTCCTGGTCTTCCGCGACCTGCAGCTGGGGCCCCGGGATCAGGTTGCGTTCGGCGGGCGGCTGGGCAGCGTCGACTTCTCCTCGGATGGCCATCACGAGGTCGCCGGCATCTATCCGATCACGTTGAACACGGCGAAGAATTCGGCAGCGAGCTACCTGCGCGCCACCTTCGACTGGCATATCGACGGCTGCACGCCGACGGGGGACGAGTGCCCGCAGAAGGCCACCGTGCTCTCCGCGGTGCAGGTGGCCGAGCGGGGCGGCGAGACCGAGTTCGCCAGCTCCTACGCCGCCTACGAAATACTCACCGACGACGAGAAACAGCGCTTCGGCACGCTGCGGGTGGTGCACTCGCTGGAAGCGTCCCAGCGCCGGGTCACACCCGATCCGACACCGGAAGAGCTGGCGAGGTGGCGGGCCCGGCCCACCCATGAACATCCCCTGGTGTGGACGCACCGCACCGGCCGAAAGTCGTTGGTGCTGGGCGCCTCCACCGACTACGTCGTCGGCATGGATCTCGATGAGGGCCGCGCGCTGCTGGCCGAATTGCTGAGGCGCGCCACGGTGCCTGACAAGGTCTATCGGCACACGTGGTCGGTGGGCGACACCGTCATCTGGGACAACCGAGGCGTGCTGCATCGCGCCGCCCCGTACGCCCCCGACTCGCCGCGTGAGATGCTGCGCACCACGGTGCTCGGCGACGAGCCGATTCAGTGACGGCCCAACCGCACGAAGGAGGCTCGGTGGCCGAACTATCCTCGGAGACAGCGCTGTTCGTCGATACAGCACGCGCATTCCTGGACAAACACGCGGCGCTGACCGCGCAGCGCGAGTTGCACGCACAAGGCCGCGCCTATGACCCGCAGTGGTGGACCCAAGCCGCCGAACTGGGCTGGGCCGGCTTGTTGGTGCCCGAGGAACTCGGCGGGGGCAGTGTCTCCGAGAGCGGTCTGCACGACCTCACGGCGATCGCCGAGGCGATGGGGCGCACGGTGGCGCCGGGGCCGCTGTATCCGGTGAGCACCGTGCTGGCGGGTCTGGTCGACGCGGACAACCGCGCCGAGCACGCCGCGGCCATAGCGGCGCTGGTCTCCGGTGAGCAGGTGGCGACCTGGGCGGCAGACGAACCGGGCCGGGCCTTCCGGCCGCACCAGCCCCGTGCCACCGCCACCAAAACCGCTGCCGGGTACCGGCTCAACGGCGTCAAGGACCGGGTGGAGGCCGGTGCCCAGGCCGATCTGTTCCTCGTCGGCGCCCGTACCGAGGACGGCGCGCTGCGGCAGTTCCTGATCCGCGCCGACGCCCCCGGGGTGTCGGTGCGTCCGCAGGCCTGCATCGACCTGGTCAAGCAGTACGCGCGGATCGAGCTCACCGACGTCGAGACCGAGGCAGTCGTGGGCAGCGCAGCGCAGACAACGCAACTCATCGACCGCCAGGCCCAGGTGGCGATCGTCCTGACCTGCGCCGAAACCGTGGGCATCCTGGATGCGGTGCTGGCCATGACACTCGAGTGGAGTCGGGACCGGTACAGCTTCGGCCGGCCGCTGGCGTCCTACCAGGCGCTCAAGCACCGGCTCGCCGACATGACCATGTGGCTGCACGCCGGTCGCGCCGTCACCGCCGGCGCCGTCGACAAGGTGGCCGCGCGCGCCGCGGACGCCGCGATGTGGGCCGGCGCCGCCAAGTCCTATCTCGGCGAGCACGCCGGGCTGCTGGTCCAGGAATGCGTCCAGCTGCACGGCGGTATCGGCGTCACCTGGGAGCACGACCTGCACCTCTATCTGCGCCGCATCACCTTGTACGCCGGGCTGTTCGGCACCGCCGCCGAACACCATCAGGCCATCACCAGGGCCGCGAGCGCAACGGAGCCGGCCGCATGAGCCGGACTGCAGAGCTCACCGTCGAGGAGTTCGCGGCCCGGGCGCGCAGCTGGCTGGCCGCCACCATGCCGCGACTCGACCCGCAGCAGCCGCCCCGCAACGGTCGCGACGACGAGGGCGCGTGGCAGCGTGCTCGGGAATTGCAGCGGCGGCTCTATGACGGCGGCTTCGCCGGGATCTGCTTCCCCCGCGAATACGGCGGTCTCGGCCTGGACATCCGCTATCAGAAGGCCTTCAACGTCGAATCCGACGGCTACGAGATGCCGTTGATCCTCAACGTCCCGACCTTCACCATCTGCTGCGCGACACTGCTGGACACCGGAAGTGAGGAGCAGAAGCGCCGGCACATTCACGCCGCGCTGCGCGGGGAGGAGGTGCTCGTCCAGCTGCTCTCCGAGCCCAGCGGCGGATCCGATCTGGCGGGGCTGATCACCCGCGCCGATCGGGACGGGGACAGCTGGGTGATCAGCGGGGCCAAGACCTGGAGCACCAGTGCCTTCGCCGCCGACTACGGGCTGCTGCTGGCCCGCACCGACTCGACGGTGCCCAAACACGACGGCCTGACGATGTTCCTGATGCCGATCGAGGCGCCCGGGGTCACGCTGCGGCGCATCGAACAGGTCGACGGCTCCAACGAGTTCTGCGAGGAGTTCTTCGACGGCCTGCGCCTCGGCGACGACGCGGTGGTCGGGGAGGTCAACAAGGGCTGGGACGTCGCCTCCCGGCTGCTGTTCCACGAACGCCGCGCCGTCGGACAGGGCTCGGAGTTCGCCAGCGGCCGCGGCCCCGAACGCACTGAAATGGCCGCCGGCGACTTCCTGGCCCTGGCCGCCGACGCCGGGACCGCCGACGACCCGCTGACCCAGGACAAGATCGGCCGGGTGCTCGCCCGCCGGATGGTGCGCGATTGTCTCGTCGACTACGTCGGGCGCGCCACGCGCACCGGGGCGCTGCCACCGGCCGCCGGCTCGCTCATCCGGCTGTTCCACTCCGACGTGACATTCCTGGAGGTCGACACCGCCACCGAGGTCGCCGGGCCGCTCGGCGTCGTCGACGGCGAGGCGCAGCTGCTCAAAGCCGGCAAACGGTACCTGTCCCGCCAGACAGTGGCGCTGGGGGGCGGCAGCAACGAGATGGCGCGCAATGTCATCGCCGAACGCGTCCTGGGCCTGCCCCGCGAATACGCCGCCGATCGGGGTGTCCCGTTCAACCAGGTCCGACACAACCGGGCCTGACCGCGACTGCCGCGAGCACGGTAGCCTTTACCGCGATGACGGATCCCGCAGCACACTCGAGCGCCCAGGGCGTCACCTACGCGTCGGCAGGTGTGGACATCGACGCCGGTGACCGGGCCGTCGAACTGATCAAACCGCTGGCCGCCCGGGCCACCCGGCCGGAGGTGCACGGCGGGCTCGGCGGATTCGCCGGGCTGTTCGCCTTGCGCAACGACTATCGCGAGCCGTTGCTGGCGTCCTCGACCGACGGCGTGGGCACCAAGCTGGCGATCGCCCAGGCGATGGACAAACACGACACCGTGGGCATCGACCTGGTCGCGATGGTGGTCGACGACCTGGTGGTCTGCGGCGCCGAGCCGTTGTTCCTGCAGGACTACATCGCCGTCGGCCGCACGGTGCCCGAACGGGTCAGCGCGATCGTCTCCGGGATCGCCGAAGGGTGCGTGCAGGCCGGCTGTGCCCTGCTCGGCGGGGAGACCGCCGAGCACCCCGGCCTGATGGAACCCGACCACTACGACATCTCCGCGACCGGCGTCGGCGTGGTGGAAGCCGACGACGTGCTGGGACCGGACCGGGTCCGCCCCGGTGACGTGCTGATCGCGATGGGCTCCTCGGGCCTGCATTCCAACGGCTACTCGCTGGCCCGGGCGGTGCTGCTCGACATTGACCGGATGAATTTGGCCGGCCACGTCGAGGAGTTCGGCCGCACGCTGGGCGAGGAGCTGCTGGAGCCGACCCGCATCTATGCCAAGGACTGTCTGGCGCTGGCCGCCGAGACCCAGGTGCGCACCTTCTGTCACGTCACCGGCGGCGGCTTGGCCGGCAACCTGGCCCGGGTCATCCCGGAGGGGTTGGTCGCCGAGGTGGACCGCGGCACCTGGACCCCGGCCCCGGTGTTCGCGATGATCGCGCAGCGCGGCCGGGTGAGCCGCGACGAGATGGAGAAGACGTTCAACCTCGGTGTCGGCATGGTCGCCATCGTCGCGCCGGAGGACACCGACCGGGCGCTGGCGATTTTGACCGCCCGCCACGTCGACTGCTGGCCGCTGGGCACGGTGGCCAAGGCCGGCAAGACCGCTGGGGAAGACGCTGCGGGCGCGGGCGCCAAGCTGGTCGGGCAGCACCCGAGGTTCTAACGACCCGGCGGCCCAACCCGGCGGCCCAGCGAGGCTCGACGGAGGAGAGGTGGTTCAGGCCTCAGCGCTCAGCGGCGCCAGTCGTCGTCACCGCTCCACGAGTCGTCACCGTCGGGGTCTTTGACCTCAGCTCCCGCCAGCTCACGTTGGAGCTGGGTGAAATCGGTCGACGGTGAGCTGTACTTCAGCTCTCGTGCAACCTTGGTCTGCTTCGCCTTAGCCCGGCCGCGGCCCATGGGGGGACCCCCTCGCGCAATAACGGAGCGGCCCCACGAGCAGGCGGCTCCGATCTGAGTGTGTGTATTGTCCTGCCGACAGCTTACCCGGTGGTCCGCTCGACCGCCGACCTGGCCTGTGCCGGTGTGACGGCCGTCAAACCCGGCCCCGCAGCCGGTCGACGGCGACGCGCCCCGCGCCCCGCACATCCGGCGGTGGCATCGATTCGGCGTCGATCACCGCGCTGACCTCCCCGCCGGGGCCGGTCGACAACGGGGTGTCGGCCGGCAGTCCGCGCTTGAGCAGCGCCAGGGCGATCGGTCCGAGTTCGAAGTGATCCACCACGGTGCCCAGCCGGCCCACCGGGCGGCCACCGGAGGTGATCGGGTCGCCGGTCGAAGGCCGGTCCACCGCCCCGTCCAGGTGCAGCAGCACCAGCATCCGGGGCGGCTTGCCCAGGTTGTGCACCCGGGCCACGGTTTCCTGCCCGCTGTAGCACCCCTTGTCCAGGTGCACCGCGCCGACGCCCGGGCCGCCGATCCAGTTCATCTCGTGCGGGATGGTGCGCTCATCGGTGTCCAGGCCCAGCCGCGGCCGACGCGCTGCCACCCGCTCGGCCTCGTAGGCCCACACTCCGGCCGGCTTCAGCCCGGCCCCGATCAGCCGGCGCTGCCAATCGGCCTTCTCGGCGCGCGGCACGAGCAGCTCCAGCGCATGTTCGCCGAGGCCGCGCCGCACGAACGCGCCCGAGTCGCCGATCGCCACCGCATCGGTGCCGGGCAGCGCGCCCACCCCCAGCGCGTCGCGCACCGCCGGATCGGCGAGGCGGGGACCCAGCAGGGACAGCACCGCGAGATCGGCGGGCTGGACCGTCACGTCGGCCCAGAACACCATCTTGCGAAGGTGCTCGGCCAACGGGTCGCCGCGCCACGGCTCGGTGTCGAGATAAATGGTGTCGCGCAGTTCGGTCTGGACCCAGTGATTGGTGAGGTGGCCTTTGCCGTCCAGAGTCAGGTTCTCGGTGCTGGCGCCGTCGTGAAGTTCAGCCACGTGCTGGGTGCACAGGGTGTGCAGCCACGTCCTGCGTTCCGGGCCGCCGACGGCGAGCACGGCCCGATGAGATCGGTCCACGACTACGGCTTCGGTTTGGGCGCTTCGCTGTTCGCCGAACGGATCGCCGTAGTGCCAGACTGCGCCGGCATCGGGGCCGGGATCGGGGGCGGGTACCGCAGACACAGGTCTACTCTACGGAGCCGCTACGCTCAGGGGCCATGCCCGCCGATGACGCCGTGACGATCGTCACCGTGGGCGGCGGGCCGGTCGCGCCGAATGACCCGTTGTTGCATGCCGACGACTTGGCGGTGTTGCGGGGCGACGGCGTCTTCGAAACCCTGCTGGTGCGCGACGGCACCGCATGTCTGCTCGATGCCCATCTGCAGCGGCTGGCCCGTTCGGCCGAGCTGATGGATCTGCCCGCCCCGGATCTGGGGGCCTGGCGCCATGCCGTCGAGGAGGCGGTACGTCAGTGGCCGCGGGCCGGCGAGGGCGCGCTGCGGATGATCTACAGCCGGGGCCGGGAAAGCGGTTCCCAAAACCACCCGCAGCCAACGGCGTACGTGATGATCACCCCGCTGCCGGTTCGGATCGCCGAGGCCCGCCGGCAGGGCGTGGCGGTGGTGAGCCTGGACCGCGGCGTGCCGGCGCAGGGACCGGCGATGCCGTGGCTGCTGGCCGGGGCCAAGACCCTGTCGTATGCGGTCAACATGGCGGCGCTGCGCCACGCCGCCAAACAGGGCGCGGACGACGTGATCTTCATCAGCTCCGACGGCTACGTCCTGGAAGGTCCGCGCTCCACGGTCGTCCTGGTGGGCCCGGGGCGCATGGTGACACCACCGTCGTCGCAACCGATTCTGCGCGGCACCACCGCCGAGGCGCTGTTCGAGGTGGCTCGCGGTGCCGGCTATCAGTGCGAGTACGCGCCGCTGCGGGCAGCGGATCTTCTTGGCGGGCAGGATATCTGGCTGGTCTCCAGCATCACCTTGGCCGCGCGGGTGCACACCCTCGACGGCCGGGCGCTGAAGCCCGCCATGCCCGGTACCGAGTTCGCCGATCTGGTGGATGCGGCGATTGCCGGCTAGCCGACGAAGCGGGCCAGCCGGGCCGACAGGTGCGGCACCAGTTCACCGTCGGCGTCCACCCGCTCCTCTACATACGCCAGATCGCCGTCCTCGACGATGCCGTAGAGCCGCTTGGCGCCACCTATCAGCGCCCCGGACTTGCTGCGCGCCAACGCGTCGGTGGCCAGCTCCCAGGACGCCGGACCGTGCGGGCGCCCGTAGAACAACTCCACGTAGCCCACCGAGTGCGCCAGCAGCAGCTCGATGGCCTGCGTCTCGTCCGGATCGGCGGGGTCGTCGATGAACCGCCAGAAGCCGGTCTCCCGCAGGGCGGGACCCCCCGCGGCCTCATCTAGCGGCCAGGAGCGGGCTTCCCAGTTCAAGTAGTCGCCACCATCATGGGAGACCACGATCTGCTGGCCGAACCGGTAGTCGCCGTGCGCGCCGTGGCCCACGCCTTCGCCGCGCCACACCCCGACCAACGGCAGCAGCGCCAACAGGACGTCGTGCAGGTTCGCCCCTTCGCGCAGGTTGGCGGTGTCGGCGACCGGGAGGTCGTCGAAGACGGGGATGTTGCGGGCCGCGGTCTGCTGGGCCCGCTCCGCAGCGGCGGCTACCGCACGGTCGCCCGAACCCGGGATGACCGCACGCTCGTCACCGTCGGGGGCACTCACATCTCGTCGGTGATCAGCCGATACAGGGTGTACAGCGCAAACCAGGTGATCAGCCCAGTAGCCGCCACCAGCAATAACTCGAAGAACAGCACCACGAGGGCAGTCTATCCCGAGCGGTCAGGCGACCTTGATATCGACCTCGTGGAGGCCCGCACCCGACGGCGTCACCACGGCGTCACCGTTGCCGGCCGTGGACAGCGCCCGCACCGTCCACGCACCCGGTGCGGCGAAGAACCGGAAGTCGCCGGTAGCCGAGGCGACGACCTCCGCGGTGAACTCCTCAGAGGAGTCCAACAGCCGCACGAACGCGCCGCCGACGGTCGCCCCGGAGCTGTCCACCACCCGGCCGGTGATCACCGTCTCCTTCTCCAGGTCGACGTTGGCCGGCAAGGCGAGTCCTTGTTTCGGTCCAGAGCACATATCAGCTTCCCAATTCGATCGGGGCGCCCACCAGGGAGCCGTATTCCATCCAACTGCCGTCGTAGTTCTTGACGTTGCGGTGGCCGAGTAGCTCGCGCAGCACGAACCAGGTGTGCGACGAACGCTCCCCGATCCGGCAGTACGCGATGGTTTCCTTCTCGCCGTCCAGGCCGGCCCCGGCGTACAGCGCGGCCAGTTCCTCGTCGGACTTGAAGGTGCCGTCCTCGTTGGCGCTCCGGCTCCACGGCACATTGATCGCACTCGGGATGTGCCCGCGCTGCTGGCTCTGCTCCTGCGGCAGGTGCGCCGGCGCCAGGATCTTGCCGGAGAACTCCTCGGGGGAGCGCACATCCACCAGGTTCTTGGTGTTGATCGCGGCGACCACCTCGTCACGGCGGGCCCGCAGCGACTCGTCCAGCGGCTTGGCCGTGTACGACGTCGCGGGCCGGGTGACCTTCTCGCCGGACAGCGGGCGCCCGTCGAGCTCCCACTTCTTGCGGCCACCGTCGAGCAGCTTGACGCTCCGGTGCCCGTAGAGCTTGAAGTACCAGTAGGCGAACGCGGCGAACCAATTGTTGTTGCCGCCGTAGAGGATTACGGTGTCGTCTTCGGAGATGCCGCGGTCGGAGAGCAGCTTGGAGAACGCGGGGGCGTCGATGACATCACGCCGGACCGGGTCCTGCAGGTCCTGGCGCCAGTCCAGCCGGATCGCGCCCGGGATGTGGTTGGTGTCGTAGACGCTGGTGTCCTCGTCGACCTCGACGAAGACCGTGCCGGATGCGTCGAGGTTCCTCTCAGCCCAGTCGGTGGAGACCAGGACGTCGGAGCGAGCCATGGCGGGCAATCCTTTCCGATTACTTCGAAGCGAACGAGGTGGTGGGGAGCCCTGCGGCTGGTGCCCGGCGCAGGCGCACGACGAGCGGGTAGAGGTGACAGCCCAGGCAGATGTCGAAGGCCGCGTTGAGGAAGGCCGCTGCCAGCGCGAAGGCCGTCGCGGTCAGCCCGACCGCCGGGGCGAAGATGAAGCCGGCGATTCCGATCACGGCGAACATCAGCCCGACGAGCTGCGCGAAGCGCAGCGGCGCCACCGGCTCACGAGCGGTCACCGGACCCAGCCGCGGCGCCACCACTCGCCGGTAGAGCACGCCGTAGGGGTGGCGGCGCGGGCCCCACACCGCACCGGCCGCGAACACCACGGCCTGACCGGCCAGCACGACGGTGGCGACGGCCGGGCTCGACTCGAAAAGGAGCAGGACGGCCACCAGCACCGCGGTGGTGAGCCAGGCGCTGAATCTGGGACCGCGGACGTCTACCTGGCTGATAGCGGGGTCGGTGCTCGGCATGGTTGCTGCTCCCTGGCTGTCGTGGCGAATTGGCTGGTGGAGACATGCCACGGATTTCCCGGGCTGCGCTCCCGAGCGACGCGAAAAAGCGCCGACTCAGCGACAGCGACAACAGCAGCAGCCCGCGGTGCGGCACAGGTCGACTGTGCGGCGCTTGGTGAGCACAAGCTCAAGGCGGGCGAACACGGCGTACAGCCTACCCAATGCCGGGGCGTTCAAGCCAATAGCGGCTGCAGCGCGGATCGCAGGGCAGCGGCCGTCGGGACGCCGGCAGCCCGGTAGCGCTGCCGGCCGTCGGCGTCGAAGATCAGCGTGGTGGGCAGCGACAGCACCGAAAACCGGCGCGCCGCAGCGGGATCTGCGTCGATGTCGATCTCGCGGTGGGCGACGCCCAGTTCGTCGCAGACGCCGTCGACCACCCGGCGCACCCCGGCGCACGGCCCACACCACGGCGCGGAGAAGTGCACCACCGTCGGCCCGCTGGACGTCAGCCCGAGAAACGAGGCAGCGGTGTCGTCGCCGGCGCCGGAGTCGTTGCCCGCTACCGTCCGGAGCACCCCGGCCCGGCGGTTCAGCCACCAGCCGATCACGCTCGCGAGCGCACACCCGGCGACGATCGCGATCATGCTCACCGCTGGCGGAATTCCGGCAAGGTGATGGTCATGTCACCGGCGATGCCCTCGATGATCACGTCGGAGCCGCGGGCCCCCTGGCTGGTGGGAACCAGCCCGAACGGTAGCCGTTGCTGCGGCAGGCTGCTGCGGAAGGCCGCCAGCACCGCGGCCCGCTGCTCTTCGGGAACGTGCTGGTTGGCGGTGTCCGGCCCGGTGAGCACCCCGGTCGGGGTGATCACCAGGGTGCTGTGGTCGGCGCCGGCGATCGACAGGTCCACCGCGACACTGACCCGCTTGCCGTAGCCGGCCGGCGTGCCGGTGAACACCAGCCCGCGACTGCTGGAGATCCCCGACTCGGTGGTGCCGCCGGTGGCGTCGTTGGTCTCGCTCGGGGGCGCTTCCACCATCAGGTCGCGAATGCCCAGGTAGCGGCCCAGATACACCGATCCGATGATGATCCGGCTCTCCAGCTTGGCGACCGGGATCTTGGCGCCGGGGCGGAACCGCCAGGACGCCTCGCTCAGGTCGACCGAATGCATGGTGGCCTCCAGCATCGCCTTGCCGATCATCGGCAGCTCGACGGCGGGGGCCTTGATCTCCACCTCGTCGTAGTGATCCCGCCGCGCCTGCGGGACGAACGGGAAACCGAGGATCGCCACGAAGGGATCCGAGCCCAGGGCGGCGGCCCGGCGAACCGCCCGGGACAGTTGGTATTCGGCGTAGACGCTGGTCCCGAAATCGACTCCGGCGGCGGCGACGACCAGAGCCGTGATCACGGCCGATATCCCGATAAGCACCCTGCGCACCCGGTCATTCTGGCAGGTCGCACGCTATCGTTAGATCACCTGGGACGCTGGAGGCCTCGTTGGAGCTACTGCTGTTGACCGCTGACCTGCACCCCGAAGCGGTGCTGCCGTCGCTGTCGCTGCTGGCACACACCGTGCGGACAGCGTCGCCGGAGGTTTCTGCGCTGCTCGAGGCCGGCTCGGCGGAGGTGGTGCTCGTCGACGCGCGCACCGATCTGGCCGGGGCCCGCGGGTTGTGCAGACTGCTGAGCACCACCGCCGGCTCGGTGCCGGTGGTGGCGGTGGTGACCGAGGGCGGGCTGGTCGCCGTCAACGCCGAGTGGGGTGTCGACGAGATCCTGCTGCCGGTAACCGGACCGGCCGAGACCGACGCCCGGCTGCGGCTGTTGACCGGCCGCCGGGTCGCGCCGGCCGCCGACCAGGCCTCCGGTCAGACCAGGCTCGGCGAGCTGGTTATCGACGAAGGCACCTACACCGCGCGCCTGCGGGGCCGGCCGCTGGACCTGACCTACAAGGAATTCGAGCTCCTGAAATACCTCACCCAGCACGTCGGCCGGGTCTTCACCCGCGCGCAACTGCTGCAGGAGGTGTGGGGCTATGACTTCTTCGGCGGCACCCGCACCGTCGACGTGCACGTCCGGCGGCTTCGGGCCAAGCTCGGCCCGGAGTACGAGTCGTTGATCGGCACGGTCCGCAACGTCGGGTACAAGGCGGTCCGGCCGGTGCGTGGCAAACCCGCGGACGTGTCCGACGACGCCGGCGGTGCGGAGGAGGCGGAGAGGGGCGCCGACTCCGCTGATGACGGGGCACCCGAGTCGCTGGCCAGTCAGTGACCGCCCCGCGGTGGCGGGCCGCACTCACCGACGACGAGCAGCGGCAGGTTCGGGAGTTGATCGCCGCCGCCGGGGACCACGACGGTGTTGCCCCGGTCGGTGAGCAGGTACTGCGCGAGCTCGCCGCTGACCGTGCCGGGCATCTGATCGCCGAGGACGGCGGTGCGGTGCTGGGCTATCTGAACCTGAGCCCCGATAACACCATGGCGGAACTGGTGGTGGCGCCGCAGGCCCGTCGAGGTGGCATCGGGTCCGCGATGGCCCGCGCCGCGTTGGCGAAAACCGAAGGCCGTAACCGATTCTGGGCGCACGGCACGCTGCCCGCGGCCCAGGCCACCGCCGCGGCGCTGGGCCTGACCGCGGTGCGCGAACTGCTGCAGATGCGGCGGTCGCTGCGCGGGCTGCCGGACCCCTCGATGCCGCCCGGGGTGGTGATCCGCAGCTATGCGGGGGAGGCCGACGACGCCGAGTTGCTCCGGGTGAACAACGCCGCCTTCGCCTGGCACCCGGAGCAGGGCGGCTGGACCGCGGCGGATCTGGCCGAACGGCGTGCCGAGCCGTGGTTCGATCCGCACGGACTCTTTCTGGCGTTCGACCAGGCCGCCGACCGGACGCTGCTGGGCTTCCACTGGACCAAGATCCACTCCGGCGCCGAGCCCATCGGTGAGGTCTACGTCGTCGGGGTCGATCCGGCCGCGCAGGGGCGCGGGCTGGGACGCGTACTCACCGAGGTGGGCCTGGTCCACCTGGCTGACCGGCTCGCCGAGGCCGCCTCGCCCACCGTGCTGCTCTACGTCGAGGCGGACAACGCCGCGGCGTTACGGACCTACCGACAACTGGGGTTTGCCGTGCACAACGTGGACACCGCCTACGGGACCTGAGCACGGCCGCCGATCGATTTGTTCACCATGCGTTCACCTGCCGGGTGGACGCCATCCATGAGTGCCGTTTAGGTTCCGGGTGGGTTGAACCCCGGGCGAGGAAGCGAGAAGCGATGAAATCCAGGACGGCGGCCTTTGCGCTGTTGACCGCCGCGGTCACGGGCCTGGGCCTGACCGGATGCGGCAGTGACGACAACGCCGGCCCGGAAACCGCCGGCGGCGCATCCAGTTCCGCCGATTGCGGCGGGAAGAACGCGCTGACCGCCGAAGGGTCGACCGCCCAGCAGAACGCGATCGCCGTGTTCAACCAGGCGTGGGGCAAGGAGTGCGCGGGCAAGAACCTGTCGTATAACCCGACCGGATCCGGTGCCGGCCGGGAACAGTTCATCGCCGGGCATGTCGACTTCGCCGGATCCGACTCGCCGCTCACCGACGCTCAGGTCTCCGCGGCAGCCGACCGGTGCGGTGGCGGCAATCCGGCGTGGCATCTGCCGCTGGTGTTCGGCCCGGTCAGCATGGCCTACCACCTCGACGGGGTCGAGCACCTGGTACTCGACGGCGACGTACTGGCGCGGATCTTCAGCGGCGCGGTCACCAGATGGGACGACCCGGCACTGGTGGCTCTGAACCCGGGAGTGCAGTTGCCGGCCGCTCCGATCACCCCGATCTACCGGTCGGATTCCTCGGGCACCACCGACAACTTCCAGAAGTACCTCAGCGCGGCTGCCCCGCAGAGCTGGACCAAGGGCGAGGGCAGCGAGTTCCAGGGCGGCGTCGGCGAGGGCGCGCAGAAGTCCGCCGGTGTGGTGCAGGCGGTGCAGAGCACGCCGGGCGCCATCGGGTACGTCGAGAAGGGCTTCGCCGACCAAGCCAACCTGCAGTCCGCGATGATCGATTCCGGAGCCGGGGTGGTCGCCGCAACCGACGAAGCGGCCGGTGTTGCGATCCAGGCGGCCGGGTTCGTCGCCGAAGACAGCCACGACTTGCAACTGGACCTGCGCTCGCTCTACGGGACCCGGCAACCCGCCGCGTACCCGCTGGTGCTGGTGACCTACGAGATCGTCTGTTCCAAGGGTTATGACCCGGCCACGTCGGCGGCGGTGAAATCCTTCTTGACGACGGCGTCGACCTCCGGCCAGGACGGACTGGCGGAGGCGGGCTACGTCCGGTTGCCTGAACCGCTCAAGCGGCGACTCAGTGCTGCGATCGACGCGATTCAGTAGCCGGGCCCTGCGCAACCGAAGGGGGGTCCAGCCGGTGACTTCGTCGACCAGCCGCTCCGCCGGGGGCCACCTGACCGACCGGGTGTTCCGCCTGATGGCCGAGGGGTCAGGCGTGTTGATCATCGTCTTGATCACTGCCGTCGGGGGCTTCCTGCTGTTGCGCGCCATCCCGGCGTTGCGGCGCAACAAGGAGAACTTCTTCACCTACGCCGGCAGCTGGGTCACCACCGACACCTCGGCGATGCACTTCGGCATCGCCGAACTGCTGCGGGTGACGGTGTTCGTCTCACTGTTCGCCCTGCTGTTGGCCATGCCGGTGGCCTTGGGCGTGGCGGTGTACCTCGCCCAGTACGCGCCGCGGCGCCTGGTCGGGCCGCTGGCGTACCTGGTCGAACTGCTGGCCGCGGTGCCGTCGATCATCTATGGGGCGTGGGGGCTGTATGTGCTGGCGCCGCAGCTGCGGGGCAGCGCGCAATGGCTGAACGAGAATTTCGGCGGGGTGTTCCTGTTCGCCACCGGCAACGCGTCGGTCGCCGGCGGAGGGACCATCTTCACCGGCGGAATCGTGCTGGCGGTGATGATCCTGCCGATCATCACCGCGGTCACTCGCGAGGTGTTCGCGCAGACCCCCGGGGGTCAGATCGAGGCCGCGCTGGCACTGGGCGCGACTCGTTGGGAAGTGGTCAAGATGGTGATGCTGCCGTTCGGGCGATCGGGCTACATCAGCGCCGCAATGCTGGGGCTGGGGCGGGCGCTCGGTGAGACGGTCGCGCTGTTGATCATTCTCCGGGCCACCCAGAAGGCATTCGGTTGGTCGCTGTTCGACGGCGGCTCCACCTTCGCCACCAAGATCGCCGCCACCGCATCGGAGTTCAACGACCAGTACAAGGCGGGGGCCTACATCGCCGCAGGGTTGGTGCTGTTCGTACTCACCCTGGTCGTCAACGCGCTGGCGCGCGCCGCCATCACCAGGGTGCACCAGTGACCGCCCTACTGGATCGGCCCGTCAAGGAACGGACTTTCGCCACGGTCAGCCTGCGGCGCAGGCTGGTGAACAAGGTGGCGACGGTGCTGGTCACCCTCGCCATGGCCGCGGCGCTGGTGCCGCTGGTGTGGGTGATGTATTCGGTGATCGATCACGGCCTTCCGGCAGTCGTCTCCAGTCGCTGGTGGACGCATTCGCAGGCCGGTATGACGGCCTTCGCGCCCGGCGGCGGCGCCTACCACGCGATCGTCGGGACCCTGTTGCAAGGCGCTGTGTGCGCGGCGCTGTCGATCCCGCTCGGTGTTTTCGTGGGCATCTATCTGGTCGAATACGGTGCCGGCACCCGGCTCGGCAAGGTCGCCACCTTCATGGTCGACATCTTGACCGGGGTGCCGTCGATCGTGGCGGCGCTGTTCATCTATGCGCTGTGGGTGGCCACCCTGGGATTTCAGCGCTCCGGCTTCGCGGTTTCGCTGTCGCTGGTGCTGCTGATGGTGCCGGTGATCGTGCGGGCGACCGAAGAGATGCTCCGGATCATCCCGATGGACCTGCGGGAAGCCAGTTACGCATTGGGCGCGCCCAAGTGGAAGACCATAGTCAGCATCGTCATTCCGACCGCGCTGTCGGGAATCGTCACCGGGATCCTGCTCGCGCTGGCCCGGGTGATGGGCGAGACAGCGCCGCTGCTGATCCTGGTCGGCTACGCGCAGGCGATGAACTTCGACATGTTCCACGGCTTCATGGGATCGTTGCCGGGAATGATGTACGACCAGACGTCGGCTGGCGCGGGCACCGGTGCGGTGCCCACCGATCGTCTCTGGGGTGCCGCGCTCACGCTGATCGTGCTGATAGGGATACTGAACATCGCGGCGCGGTTCGGGGCAAGGGTGTTCGCGCCCAAGAAGTTCTAGGCTGTCCGCGATCCAACGCGAAGCGGTGGGCGATGAATAGGAGAGCTGCACGGTGGCTAAAAGGTTGGACCTGACCGATCTCAACATCTATTACGGGGCCTTCCATGCTGTCGCCGACGTAACGCTGTCGGTCGCGCCGCGCAGTGTCACCGCGTTCATCGGGCCGTCCGGATGCGGTAAGTCGACGGTGTTGCGCACCCTGAACCGGATGCATGAGGTCATCTCCGGTGCGCGGGTCGATGGATCGGTGCTGCTCGACGGCGAGGACATCTACGGTTCGGCGATCGATCCGGTCGGGGTGCGTAAAGCCATCGGCATGGTGTTCCAACGTCCGAACCCGTTCCCGACGATGTCGATCCGGGACAACGTGGTGGCCGGGCTGAAATTGCAGGGTGTCCGCAACCGCCGGTTGCTCGACGAGACCGCGGAGCACTCGCTGCGCGGCGCCAACCTGTGGAACGAGGTGAAAGACCGGCTGGACAAGCCCGGCGGCGGGCTGTCCGGCGGTCAGCAGCAGCGATTGTGCATCGCCCGGGCCATCGCGGTGCAGCCCGATGTGCTCTTGATGGACGAACCCTGTTCGGCGTTGGACCCCATCTCCACGATGGCGATCGAGGAGCTGATCGCCAAGCTGAAGCAGGACTACACCATCGTCATCGTCACGCACAACATGCAGCAGGCGGCCCGGGTCAGTGACCAGACCGCGTTTTTCAACCTCGAGGCGGTGGGCAAGCCCGGCCGGCTGATCGAGATCGACGGCACCGAGAAGATCTTCTCCAACCCGAGCCGTCGCGAGACCGAGGACTACATCTCAGGTCGCTTCGGGTGAACCCCGGCGAACCATTGCGCATCTATCCGGTTTTTTTGCCAGCAAGAACGACTACTGTGTGGTGAGCTGCACCGCCGGGAGGGATGCTGTGAAGTCCAATCGTTTCGTCGTCGCGTTGAGTCTGCTGATGACGGGCCTTCTGCTGGTCGCCGGCTGCGGCAGCTCGGCGTCCTCGGACTCCGCTTCGGACATACCGGTGCAGTGCGGCGGCAAGAAGAAGCTGCTCGCCAGCGGGTCGACCGCGCAGGCTCACGCGATAGAGCAGTTCGTCTACGCCTACATTCGGGCCTGTCCGGAGTACACGCTGGATTACCGGTCCAACGGATCCGGCCAGGGGGTGGCGCAGTTCGCCAGCGGCCACACCGAGCTGGCCGGGTCCGACTCACCCTTGGACCCCTCGACGGGCGAGCCGCAACGGGTGGGCGCCCGCTGTGGATCGCCGGCCTGGCATCTGCCCACGGTCTTCGGTCCGATCGCGGTCACGTACAACGTCAGCGGTGTCGGTGAGCTCAATCTGGACGGGCCGACGCTGGCCAAGATCTTCAACGGCAGCATCACCACGTGGAACGACCCTGCGGTGGCGGCGCTCAACAAGAGTGTCTCGCTGCCGGCCGAGCCGATCCACGTGTTGTTCCGCGCTGACTCGTCCGGCACCACCGACAATTTCCAGAAGTATCTCGACGCCGCGTCCGACGGTGCCTGGGGCAAGGGCGCCGGTAAATCCTTCAAGGGCGGTGTCGGTGTCGGCGCTACCGGGAATGACGGCAGTTCCGCGCTGCTCCGCGGCACCGAGGGTGCGATCACCTATAACGAATGGTCTTTTGCGGTCGGGCGGCAGTTGAAAATGGCCCGAATCATCACCTCGGCGGGCCCGGAACCGGTGGCGATCTCCACCGACTCGGTGGAGAAAACCATTGCCGGGGCCAAGTTCATCGGCGAGGGCAACGACCTGGTCGTCGACACCTCGTCGTTCTACCGGCCGACGGAGGCCGGGGCCTACCCGATTGTGCTGGTGACCTACGAGATCGTCTGCTCGACATACCCGAACTCCGCTACTGCGCAGGCGGTCAAGGCATTCATGAACGCGGCGATCGGTGCCGGCCAGGAGGATTTGGATCAGTACGGCTACATCCCGTTGCCGGACACGTTCCGATCAAAATTGCGGACGGCGATCGACGCGATCCAATAGCCGACCGGTCTTCGTGCGACCGGTGGTCTGCGCATGCCTTTTATTGAAATGAATTCGTGGTTCTTCTGAATTTATTTCTGACCTGGAAAGTAGCCATTCCTTAAGGTCGACCTGTAACCTTTAGTTAACCTGCCCTTCATCGGGACGGTGACTGCAGGTGCCCTGCAGAGAGCAAGTCGCGTCGGTGCCGCTGATGTCACCGGGTGAAGGGAGTGTTGTGGACAGTCGTGAGGCGAACTCGCTGGTAGGAACCCAATTCGGCCCCTATCGGCTGCTGCGGCTGCTTGGTCGTGGCGGAATGGGTGAGGTCTACGAAGCCGAAGACACCCGCAAGCGTCGGTCGGTTGCGCTGAAGCTGATCTCGCCGCCGTTGTCGGGGAATCCGCTATTTCGGGCCCGCATGCAACGAGAGGCCGATGCCGCCGGCCAGCTCAGGGAACCCCATGTGATTCCCATTTTCGATTACGGCGAGATCGACGGGCAGATGTTCGTCGCGATGCAGCTGGTCGACGGGGAGGATCTGGCCGCCGTGCTGCGGCGGACCGGCCCGCTGAATCCGGCCCGAGCGGTGGCGATCATCGATCAGGTGGCCGCCGCGCTCGACGCCGCCCACGACAACGGGGTGACGCACCGCGACGTCAAACCCGAGAACATTCTGATCACCCACCGCGATTTCGCCTACCTTGTCGACTTCGGGATCGCGCGCGCCGCCAGCGATCCCGGCATCACCCAGACCGGTACCACGGTGGGCACCTACAACTACATGGCCCCGGAACGGTTCGGCGCTGAGGAGGTCACCTACCGCTCCGACATCTATTCGCTGGCCTGTGTGCTCAACGAGTGCCTGACCGGGCTGCCGCCGTACCGGTCCAACAGCGTCGAGCGGCTGATCACCGCCCACCTGATGGAGCCCCCGCCGCGGCCCAGCCAGCTGCGGCCGGGCGTCGTGCCCATCGCCCTGGACCAGGTGATCGCCCGAGGCATGGCGAAAAACCCGTGGGACCGCTACAGCAGCGCCGGCGATCTGGCTCACGCGGCGCACGACGCGCTGACCGTGGCGGAGCAGCATCGGGCCGCCATGATCGTGCGGCAGGGCGAGGAAGCCAACCGTGCGGTCAGCGTCGCCGGTATCGCGGTCGCCGGCAGATCCGATCGGCCCTCGGGTGGTTTCCGCGGGCAACCCGGTCACACCGGCGAATTCGACCCGACCATGGCCCGTCCGGTGGTGGCCGACGACTCGTGGCGGGAGCGGCCGGCACCCGAACGTCATCCGGCACCCGCTGGGTTCCAGCGCCAGTCGCTGGCCCCGGCGGCCCGGCGCAAGAGCCGACCCAAGTGGCTGCTGCCTGCCGCGGCAGCCGCGGCGGTGCTGGCCGTCGTGGGCCTGGCCGGCGGATACGCGCTCACTCGCGAGTCGAGTCCGGCTCAGGTGGCCTCGGCGAACGGGCAGAGCGTTGTGCCGTTGGAGGGGCTGAGTTTTCGGCTCTCCCCGGGGGGCCTGGCGCTGGACCGCAATGACAACCTCTACATCACCAATCAGAGCATGTACGGCCGGGTGCTGAAACTGGCGCCGGGATCGAACAGCCCGGAAGTGCTGCCGTTCACCGGCCTTTATGAGCCGCAGGGGGTGGCCGTCGCTGCCGACGGTTCGGTGTACGTCAGCGACTTCAACAACCGAGTGGTGAAGTTGGTGGTGGACACCGGCGAGCAGACCGAACTGCCATTCGCGGGCCTCAACTACCCCGAGGGCGTGACGGTGGATCCCCAGGGCAGCGTCTACGTCGCCGACCGCGGCAACAACAGGGTGCTCAAATTGCCGGCCGGGTCCGCCGCGCAGGTCGTGCTGCCCTTCACCGGGTTGCGTAACCCGGACGATGTCGCCGTCGACAGCGCGGGGAACGTCTACGTCACCGACACCGACAATGACCGGGTGGTGCGCCTGAACGCCGGGTCGGACGCCCAGACGGACCTGCCGTTCACCGAACTGGCCTCACCGTGGGGCGTCTCGGTGGATCGCAGCGACAACGTCTACGTCACCAACCACGAGAACCACAAGGTGTTGAAACTGGACGCCGGCACCAACAACCAGACCAAGCTGCCGTTCAGCGGCCTCAACACTCCGTTGCAGGTGGTGGTCGACGCCGACGGCGGGTTGTTCGTGGCTGACCGCGGCAACAACCGGGTGGTCAAGCTGGTCCCCGGCTCATAGCGAACCGGTGACCACCGCGGTAGGCGGGTCGGTTAGCGCTGCCGGACCGAGGTGAGCCGGGTCGCCACCGCCGCCAGCACGGCGCTGAACGCGACGACCAGGATCAAGGTCAGCGCCGCACCCCATACCCGGGCGTGGCCGGCGGCTTCGGGGTTGGCCAGCTCGCTGTAGATCAGCAACGGTAGTGAGGCCATGTTGTTGTGCAGGATGTCGTAGTTGATCGAGCGGCTGTAGCCGACCAGAACCAGCACCGGCGCGGTCTCACCGACGACGCGGGCCAGGGCAAGAAAGGTTCCGGACACGATCCCGGACAAGGCGGTCGGAATCACGATCCGGATGATCGTTTTCCACTTCGGCACGCCCAACGCGTAGCTGGCCTCGCGCAGCTCGTCGGGGACCAGTCGGAGCATCTCCTCGGTGGATCGCACCACGATGGGCAGCATCAGCAGGACCAGGGCCAGGGACACGGCGAACGCGCTCTGCTCGAAACCCAGGGTGGCGATCCACAGACTGAAGACGAACAACGACGCCACGATGGAGGGCACTCCGGCGAGCACGTCGACCATGAACGTGGTCAGCCGGGCCCACCGGCCGGATCCGTACTCGACCAAGTAGACCGCGGTCATCAGGCCGAGCGGTACCGCCAGCAGGGCCGCCACCCCGGCCTGCACCAGCGTTCCGTACAACGCGTGATAGACCCCGCCCGCCAACTCATCGGGCAATACGCCGCGCAGCGAGTGGGTCCACCAGGATGTGTGGACGATGGCCCGCCAGCCGCGCGCGATCACCACCCACAGCAGCCAGATCAGCGGCACGGTCGCGATGGCGAACGAGACCAGGAATATCAGCGCGGCAAATCGGTCTTTGATCCGGCGCTGCAGGCTGATGTGGCTGGCCTCGCGGACCTTGGCCGGCCTTTCCAGTGCGGGGGTGCTCATCCGTTGACCTTGCCTCCGGCCACCGCGCGGGCGGCGGCGTTGACGACGAATGTTAGGACAAACAGGGCGAAGCCCGCGGCGATGTAGGCGCCGGTCGGCAGGGGGGCGCTGAACTCGGAGGCGGCGGAGGCGATTTTGGAGGCGAACGTGTACCCGCCGTCGAATAGCGACCAATTCCCGGGGCGCGGCGCCGCGCGCAGGATGATCAGCATGGCGATCGTCTCGCCCAGGGCACGGCCCAGCCCCAGCATCGACGCGGCGATGACGCCGCTGCGACCGTAGGGCAGCACTGCTATCCGCACCACCTCCCACCGGGTGGCGCCCAGTGCCTGGGCCGCCTCGATGTGTGCGGTCGGCGTCTGTCGGAACACTTCGCGGGCTACCGAGGTGATGATCGGCAGGATCATCACCGCCAGGACGATTCCGCCGGTGAAAATCGTGCCGCCGCCGGCCAGGGACACGTTGCCCTTGGCGAACAGGGGCAGCCAGCCCAGATGATTGTTGAGGAATCGCGCCACCGGATACAGCATCGGCGCCAGCACGAAGATCCCCCACAGCCCGAAGATGATGGACGGGACCGCCGCCAACAGGTCGATCATCACGCCGAACGGCCGCGACAGTTGGCGCGGCGCATACCGGGTGATGAATACCGCGATGCTGACCGAGACCGGCACCGCCAGCGCCAACGCGAGCAGCGAGCTCAATACCGTCACCATCAGCAGGTCCCGGATCCCGAACGCCAGACCGCCGGCGCCGCCGGTGCTGAAAGTGGCGGCGGTGAAGAAATTCGCGGTGTTCGCGCGCAGTGAGGGCACGGCGCGAATCAGCAGGAAGACAGCGATCAGAGCGATCGCGACGACGACCGTCGAACCGGCCGCCACCGCGATCGCCCGAAAGATCCGTTCCCCCAGGGACCCGCTCGTCCTGCCGGCCACTTCGGGTAACGACGAGTTCGAGTTGTCGTCAGTCCGGCGAAAACGGCCTCCATCCCGAGGTGACCGTTGACGAACGGTCACTCGATGGCGTCGACGGCGGTTGACAAGCGCGGCTTGAAAGCGTCCGGGATCGGCACGTATCCGTTCTCATCCAAACCGAACTGCCCGGGCCCGATGGTCGACTTCAAAAACATCCGCACGGCGGTGCCCACTTCGGCATCGGGGTACTTCGAGCAGACCACCTCGTAGGTTGCCAGCACGATCGGGTACGAACCGGCCTGGCTCGGCTTGTAGAACGACGCGGTGTCCAGCACCAGGTCGTTGCCCTGACCTGCGATGGTGGCCCCGGCGATCGTCTTGCCGACCGATTCGGTGCTGATCGCGACGGGATCCGGGCCGGCGGACGTGACGATCTTCGCGGTCCGCAGATCCTTGGCCTGGGCGAACGACCACTCGTTGTAGGTGATCGCACCGTCGGTCGTGCTGATCGCGCCGGCGGTACCGTCATTGCCCTTGGCGCCTTCGCCGACGCCGCCGTTGAACGTCTTGCCGGCGCCCTTGCCCCACGCACCGTCCGATGCGCCGTCCAGGTACTGCTGGAAGTTGTCGGTGGTACCGGATTCGTCACTGCGGAACACCACATGGATGGGCGCGGCGGGCAGTGCGGCGTCGGGGTTGAGGGCCTTGAGCGCCGGGTCATCCCAACTGGTGATCGCGCCGTTGAAGATCTTTGCCGCCGTCGGGCCGTCGAGGATCAGGTCGTCGACACCGGCGACGTTGTAGGTGATGGCAATCGGGCCGAAAACCACCGGAAGGTTCCACGCCGGGGACTTACAGCGCTGCTCCGCCTCGGCGGCCTCCTCGGGCTTGAGCGGCACGTCAGAGCCCGCGAAATCGGTCTGGCCGCCGACGAATTCGCGGATACCGGCGCCTGACCCGTTGGCCGTGTAGTTCACCGTCTGGTCGGCGCATTCCGCGATGAACGCCTTGACGAACCTGGCCATCGCATTCTGCTGGGCCGTCGATCCACTCGCTTTCAACGTGCTGGCGCCGCCGCAGTCGCTGCTGGCCGAGGAACTTCCGGAGGAGGCGCTGCCGTGGGAAGTGGTGTTGCTGTCGCTGCCGCAGCCGGACAATGCCAGCGTGCTGGTAGCCAGGATTCCCAATGCCGCACCGTAACCGTTCAGTTTCATCTCGGGGCCTTTCGGTCGAAGTCAGGGTTGATGAACACACCCGCTGTATCACCGGATCGGCCCGGCCGCGAAACCACAAATTCGGGTACGGCACGGGCTGTGGAGAAGACTAACAGGATATGCATACACCGGGCGGGCGCTAGCCGCTCTATTCGGGTGAGGGCAGGGTGTTCTCGTCCGGGAACTTGCCGGTGGCCTGGAAGATCACCCGGCGGGCGACCTCGACGGTGTGGTCGGCGAACCGCTCGTAGAACCGGCCGAGCAGGGTCACGTCGACGGCCGCCGCCACTCCGTGTCGCCATTCCTTGTCCATCATCACCGAGAACAGATGCCGGTGCAGGTCGTCCATCGCGTCGTCTTCCTCGCGAATCCGGGCGGCCTTCTCCGGGTCGCGGGACAGCAGCACCTCTTGAGCGCTGTTGCCCAAATCGACTGCCACCCGGCCCATTTCGGCGAAGTATCCGTTGACCTCTTCCGGCAGTGCGTGTTGCGGATGCCGGCGGCGGGCGATCTTGGCGACGTGCAGGGCCAACGCGCCCATCCGGTCGATGTCGGCGACCATCTGGATGGAGCTCACGATGGCCCGGAGGTCTCCGGCGACCGGCGCCTGCAACGCCAGCAGCACGAAGGCGCTCTCCTCGGCGCGGGCGCTCATCGCGGCGATCTTCTCGTGGTCGCTGATCACCTGCTCGGCCACCACGAGGTCGGCCTGCAAGAGCGCCTGCGTGGCACGTTCCATGGCCTTTCCTGCCAGGCCGCACATGGTGCCGAGCTGTTCGGCGAGGTCCGAGAGCTGCTCATGGTAGGCGGTACGCATGCCCTCAAGACTAACCTGGGCTCGCGCCCGATGGCCTCGCTCCGGCAGCCGCCGCGGCGATCACTCGCAGGTGGTGTCGGCTGCGTTGGTGACCGTCAGATCGTCGGGAAGCTCGGTCGGCTCGACGCTGGCGCCGCGGTTGAGCTGCACGTTCAGCTGGGCGCCGGTGGCGGCCGGCTTGGTGACGCTACGGAAGTCCGACCCCAGGACCACGCGCACGATGCTGCCCAAGCCGGTGACCCGTTCGATCGGCGCGCCCGACAAGGCCGAAGCCACGGTGGCGGCGGCCTGCTCGTTGCCGGGGGAGAACAGCACTTTGGTGGCCTTGACCGTACCCGGGTAGTCGTCGGCGCTGTCGACGTCGAAACCCCACCGCTGCAGGCCTTCAGAAGTGGAGGCGGCCAGGCCGGAGACGTCGGTGGCGTTGGACACCCGCACGGTGACGTCGCCGGGGGCAGTGGCGACCGCTGGCACCTGCTCGCTCGGCGGCTTGGCGGCCGGCCCGGCCGGGGTCGCCGAGGACTGGGCGGGGGACTGCGTGGTGGGGTTGGCCGTGGTGGTCGAGACCGCCGTGGCGTTGTGGTCGTTCTCGCCGGGCAGCGGGTCGTCGTTGATGATGGCGTCGAACAATGCCCGCATGTCGTCCATCCGCGGGACCTCGTCGCCGTTCTCGTCGGTTTCGCTGGTCGGCACGGTGACGAAGGTGATGTGCCCGGCGGACACCTTCTGCAGCGACTGCCCGAGGTTGACCAGGTCCTTGGTCTTGACGTTGTCCACGTAGCTGTCGCCGATGAACATGTTGACGACGTTGTTGAGCTTGGTCGGCGAGAAGAACGTGTTCGTGGAGATCAGCGAGCGCAGCAGCGACGAGAGGAACAGCTGCTGGCGTTTGATGCGGCCGTAGTCGCCGTTGTCCTCGGTGGTGACGTTGCGGGCCCGCACGTAGCTCAGCGCGGTCCCCCCATTGATCCGCTGGCGTCCGCTGTGCTCCAGAACGCTGCCCAACTCGAGGTCGTAGAGCGGGCTGGTGGTGCACACCTCGACGCCGCCCAGCGCGTCGACCATCTTGCCGAAGCCCACGAAATCGACGGCCATGAACCGGTTGACCGCCAGCCCGGAGAGCTTCTGGATCTCCTTGACCAGACACTTCGGCCCGCCGAAGGCATACGTCGAGTTCAGCTTCGTCTCGGTGTAGACCGTCTCGGCGCTGTAGGTGCCGGTATCCGCGTCGTAGATCGAGCCGTAGGTACCGGTCTCGGGATTCCAGACATCACACTTGATCGGCGTGATCGCCAGGTCGCGCGGGAAGGACACCACCACCACGCGTCGGCGGTCGGCCGGGATGTTGACCAGCATGATCGTGTCGGATCGGGCGCCCTCGGCGTCCGCGGTGGTGCCCGCGCCGACCTGGCTGTTGGCGCCGGCGCGGGTGTCCGCGCCCACGATCAGGAAGTTCTCGTCGCCGTACTGACCGGCCGCGTCGAGGATGTCCTGTGAGTTGGGGTCCAGCGCGTTGACGTGGTTGAGGCTGCGGTTCTTCGACGTGCTCCACTCCCAGGCCGAACCGGTCAGCACCAGGGCGAGGACCGCCATCATGGCCGCCACCATCCGGCCGGCCACCATGGCCCGACGGCGGGTCTTGTGCGGGGGCGGTTCGTCGCCGGCGACCTCGGCTTCGTAATC
The DNA here is from genome assembly GCF_001667375.1 of Mycolicibacter sinensis. Lineage (GTDB taxonomy): Bacteria > Actinomycetota > Actinomycetes > Mycobacteriales > Mycobacteriaceae > Mycobacterium > Mycobacterium sinense_A. Next base: position 112,647 of record NZ_LZIN01000033.1, read on the forward strand.
GCCGCCCGGCGGGTCGATGCGCAGGATCTCGCGTGCCACGTCCGGCAGTTCGGTGGTGGGCTCGAATCCGTCCCAGTGCGCCCAATCGGGCTCGGCCGCGCCGTCGGGCTGCGTGCCGTGAATCAGGTCGAGGTCGGGCAGCTCCGAGGGATAGGCCACCTTCGCGATGTCGGTGGCTTCCAAGGCCGCTGAGTCCTCCAGGGCCTCGAAATCCGGTGCGTCCACGACGTCGAAGGCCGGCCGGGATTCGGCTGCTGGCTCCGGCGTGGATTCGTCTTCCCGCTCTTCGGGCGTCAGGTCTTCTTCCGGCTCCGGGGCGGCACGACGCCGGCTGCGGCCGCCAGAGGGCGGAACGCCGCCGTTGACCTTGGCGATCAGGTCCGCGACACTCACCGAGCCGTCACCGCCGCTGCGGCGGCGCGACGCGACCGGACGACGCGGGGCCGGGGCGGCGTCCTGGGCGGGGCTCTGCCACCGCTCCCACGGTGCGGGACCGGGTGCCGCCATCGTCAGCAGCTGATGAGTCCCGTCGTCTCGGCCGTCTGGCGCCCAGCGGCCCGGAGTGGCGTTGTCGCCGTCACTCATGTCCTCACGGGCCTCCGAGTCTTCGGGACTGACGGCGTCGATCGCACGTCAGCGCGGCACGGATGATCACCGTTGAGTCTCCGTACCTGTTCCGCCCCCGCAGGGGACAACCCCACCTGGGACAACAAACTACTTATTCTACTGAGAAGTTTCCAGACACGCGATGTCGAGAACGTCTCATTTCAGCCACCCGAGTGCATAATGTCCGCCCCGTCCGGCACCGCGCAATCGTCTGGATCGGCCAGCCAGCCGTCGGGCAGCGCGACCTTGGCCGGTGAGCCCTGTCGGCCGCGGGGCCCGGTCGCGGCCGCCGGGAACGGGACCGCCCCGTCGAGCTGCTCGAGCAGTACGTCGAGTTCGGCCAGCGTGGTGACCATGGCCATCGCGCGGCGCAACTCCGATCCGGCCGGAAAGCCGTGCAGGTACCAGGCGACGTGCTTGCGGATCTCCCGCATGCCTTTGTCCTCGCCGAAATGCGAGGCCAGCAACTCGCCGTGGCGGCGGATGACATCGGCGACCTCGCCCAGCGTGGGCGGGGTGGGGACCGGGCGGGCGGCGAAGGCCGCGGACAGCTCGGCGAACAGCCAGGGCCGCCCCAGACAACCCCGGCCGATGACGACGCCGTCGCAGCCGGTGGCCGCCATCATGGCCAGCGCGTCACCGGCTTCGAAGATGTCCCCGTTGCCGAGCACCGGGATCGAGCGCACCTGGGCTTTGAGCGCGGCGATCTGCTCCCAGTCGGCCGTGCCGGAGTAGCGCTGGGCCGCGGTACGGGCGTGCAGGGCCACCGCCGCGGCGCCCTCGGATTCCGCGATCCGCCCGGCGTCGAGATGGGTGTGGGTGGCGTCGTCGATGCCGATCCGGAACTTCACGGTCACCGGGATGTCGGTGCCGTCGGTGCCGCGAACCGCCGCCGCGACGATGTTGCCGAACAGCCGGCGCTTGTAGGGCAGCGCCGACCCGCCGCCCAGTCGCGTCACCTTGGGCACCGGGCAGCCGAAGTTCATGTCGATGTGATCGGCCAAGCCTTCGTCGGCGATCATCTTGGCCGCGGCGTAGGTGGTGTCCGGGTCGACGGTGTAGAGCTGCAGCGAGCGGGGGCACTCCTCGGGCGCGAACGTCGTCATGTGCAAAGTGGCCGGGTGGCGTTCGACGAGCGCCCGGGCAGTCACCATCTCGCACACGTACAGTCCGCTGACCGTTCCGGCCCGGGACTGCTCCAGCTCGCGACAGAGCGTGCGGAATGCGACGTTGGTGACACCGGCCATCGGGGCCAGCACCACGGGGCTGGCGAGTTCGATCGAACCGATCCGCAGCGCAGGCCGCGCTGCCACGTCGGCTACGGCGCTGATGGCTCCAGCACCTTCGTGGAGGCCTTGGCGGCGCGCTTCTCGGCCACTTTGGCCTCCCGCTCGAGCCGGCGCTGCTTGGCCACCTCGAACTTATCGCACGTCTCTTCCAGCTCGGTGACGATCTTGCCGATCTCGTCCTGGTAGCGGGCGGCCTCGCCGGTGAAGTCGCGCTCGAGGATGCGCCACTTCTTCAGCACCGGCATCACCACGTCGTCGAGGTGGATGCGCGGGTCGTAGACGCCGCCGACGGCGATGATGACCGCCTTCCGGCGGAATTCGGGCACCACGTAGCCGGGCATCTGGAAGTTGGCCAGCACCCGGTGCAGCGAGTACATCGCCTGTTCCGGGGCGATGTCGAAGCCGACCGCGCTGATGTCGCGGTAGAAGATCATGTGCAGGTTCTCGTCGGCCGAGATGCGGGCCAGCAGCTGGTCGGCGACCGGATCATTGCAGGCCCGGCCGGTGTTGCGGTGCGAGATCCGGGTGGCCAGCTCCTGGAAGGTCACGTAGACGACCGAGTCGAACAGGCTCTGGGCGAACAGGTCGCCGGAGACTTGGTGGTTCTGCCCAGGGCTGAAGCCGCGGTTGACGGTCTCCATCCGCAAGGTTTCCAGTTCGATCGGGTCGCAGTTGCGGGTGACGACGAGGTAGTCCCGCAGCGCGATGCCGTGCCGGTTCTCCTCGGCGGTCCACCGGTTGACCCAAGTGCCCCAGGGGGCGTCCATGGTGAAGTTCATCGCGATCTCGCGGTGATACGAGGGCAGGTTGTCCTCGGTCAGCAGGTTCTGGATCATCGCGGTGCGGGCGACCTCGGACAGCTTCGACTGCTCGGGGTCCCAGTCCTGGCCGCCGAGGGCGTAGTAGTTCTTGCCCTCCGACCACGGCACGTAGTCGTGGGGATTCCAGTCCTTGGTCATGGAGAAGTGGCGGTTGACCGCGTTCTCGACGACCGGCTCGAGTTCGTGCAGTAACTCCAGGTCGGTCCACTCACGCGTCATAACAGCTCCTGAGTATCTGTGTCCGCTAGTTGCAGGCAATATATCTGTGTATGTCGGTAGCAGCAAGTTTCGCAAGCCTGTGTTGTGTCACACATCGGCATCATCGGGCCGGCCGGTATTGAGCAGCATGTCGACGCAGAAGTCGATGAACTGCGTGCGGCTGGCCGCGAGCCGCCCGTTGAGATAGGCGGTGAACAACGCGGTCAGGGCGCCGATCAGCCCGGTCGCCACCATATTCTGCACCGCGGGATCGGCGATCCGGGTGAGTTTGCGCTGCAGCATCTCGATGAAGTTGGGCATCCAGCGCGCCCCGGAGTGGGTCAGCACCGGCTCACTCTCTGGGGCCAACAGGAGCACCCGACCGCGCACCGGGTCGTCGACCATCAAGGCGACGAAGCCTTCCACGGCTTCGCGCGGCGTGTGGGCCGACAGCAGTGCCGCCATGGCCCGCCCACACACGTCGTCGTACACCGCGCGCACAAACTCATCACGGTCGGCGAAGCTTTCGTAGAAATAGCGTTCGGTCAGCGCGGCTGCGCGGCAGACCGACCGGATGGTGAGTGTGGGCCCGCTTTCGGCGCCGAGCAGTTGCACGCCGGCGGCGATGAATTCGTCACGGCGTAGGGCGTGACGGTCTTCCAGTGGGACCCCAGACCAACGGCCCCGGCGTTGACCGGACGGCACTTCAATCTCCTAAAGGTCCATGTAGCCAACGATCGTAGTCGCCGGTGCGGCGGTTACGTCCGATGTTTTGCCGCGCGCTCAGCGAGACGACGGGCGCAGCGCCGGCCGGCAGCGGCTCGCGGACGGCGTTAGTCCAGACAATAAAACCGCCGGGTGGCCCGCTGGCGCCCTTGACTACGCGCACACTGCTGCGGAATAGTGTTCTTCAGAACGAAGAATCACGTATGTTGTCCGGACAAATCCGCATATCCGGTGCCTGAGACCGCCGGGTGCGTGCGGATCTGCGGTCGGTGCCAGGAGAAAGCGGGTCATGGCGGATCACTCCAGCCTCCTGGGCCACGTGGACCTCCTGGGCCTTGAAGGTCGCGTCATCGTGGTGTCGGGAGCCGGTGGCGGGGGCATCGGCACGACGATCACCGCGATGGCGGCACGCGCCGGAGCCACGGTGATCGCGGTGAGCCGCTCGACGGACAACCTTGACGAACACGTCGCGCCGCTGGCCGCCCAGGGCCTGCCGGTGCTGCCGGTGGCCGCCGACGCCGCCACCGACGAGGGCATCGCCGCGGTGCTCGATGCGGCACGCCGCGCCGACGGTGAGCTCTACGGCCTGGTCAACGTCGCAGGTGGCGCCGCGCCGTCGACCTGGATGCCCGCTACCCGGGTGGCGCGCTCGGAGTGGCGGGAGATCTTCGCGCACAACCTCGAAACGGCGTTCTTCATGAGCCGCGCGGTCGCCGCCGAGCTGGTGTCCCGGCAGCGACCGGGCTCGATCGTGTCGATCTCCTCGATCAGCGGTATGAACACCGCGCCGTTCCATATCGCCTACGGCACCGCCAAAGCCGCCGTGGTCGCGATGACCCGCACCATGGCGCTCGAGCTCGCCGCGGCGAGAATCCGGGTCAACGCGGTGGCCCCCGGGGTCACCGAGACGGCGGCGTCCGGGACCTATGTCGACGACGATCCCGACCGCGACCGGCAGGCGATCGCGATGGGGCGCCGCGGGCGGCCCGAGGAGCAGGCCGGCCCGATCCTGTTTCTGCTGTCCGAGCTGTCCAGTTACATCACCGGGCAGACGCTGCTGGTCGACGGCGGGCTCGACCTCAAATGGAGCCACCTCGCCGCCGACAACACCTCGCTGTTCCTCAAGGACGAAACCTTCCGCGCGGCGATGAGGAGGATGTGATGACCGATCCACAAGCGGCCGAAGAACTCTCGCAACCGATGACCATCGGCGTCGAGGCCTACACGTGTGGCGACTACGCCCGCGCCGAGCGGGACAAGTTGTGGCGCAAGGTCTGGCTGCAGGTCGGGCGGGTCGAGGAGCTGGCGGAGGTGGGCAGCTACCTCACCTACGACATCCTCGACGACTCGATCATCGTGGTGCGCACCGGGTCGAACTCGGGCTCGGACTCTTTTCGAGCCCACCACAACGTCTGCATGCACCGCGGTCGCCGACTGGTCGACACCCCCGCCGGGGCGAAGAACGCCTGCGCGCGCACCCGCAAGTCGTTCGTCTGCGGCTTCCACGGCTGGACCTACAGCCTGGACGGCGCGTGCACCCACATCCGCGAACAGGACGACTGGCAGGGCGCGCTGACACCGGAGAACACCCATCTGCGACCGGTGCGCGTCGACACCTGGGGCGGCTGGGTGTGGATCAACATGGATCCCGACTGCGAATCGTTGGCCGACTACCTGTTCCCGGCGGCCAAGATCCTCGACCCGTTCGGCCTGGAGAACATGCGCTACAAGTGGCGCAAGTGGCTGGAATTCGACTGCAACTGGAAGGTCGCCATGGAGGCCTTCAACGAGACCTACCACGTCTATACGACCCATCCGGAGTTCAACAAGTTCGGCGAATTCAAGGGCTGGGCCAAAGTGCAGGGCAAGCACAGCAACATCGGTTACGACGCTCCCGACGACCTGGAGACCACCAAGTCCAAGATCCGGCTGGGCACCGGCGCCGACCCCCGGGTGTCGACCGCGGAGATGCAGATCTACACCATGGAGGAGACCAACGCCACCACCACGGCGACCCTGGTGAACGCGGCCAAGCGGCTGGTCGACGAGCTTCCCGAGGGCACCCCGGCCGACAAGGTCCTCGAACACTGGCTGGCCTCGGCACGCCGCGACGACGAGGCCCGCGGCGTCATCTGGCCGACGATCCCGGCCGACGTGCTCGGCCAGGCCGGCACCGCGTGGCAGATCTTCCCGAATTTCCAGATCGGCCAGGGCCTCACCAGCGCACTGTGTTACAGCGCTCGGCCGCACCCCAGCTACAACCCCGACAAATGCATCTTCGAGGTCTCGGTCTTCGAGCTGTTCGGAAAAGGCGAAGAGCCGCAGACACAATGGGAGTACACCCCGGTGGGCGATCCGGGCTGGCGTTCGGTGCTGCCGCAGGATTTCTCCAACATGGCCGCGGTTCAGCAGGGTATGAAATCGCTTGGCTACCAAGGCGCCAGGCCCAACCCGTATCGGGAACGCGCCATCGTCAACCTGCACCACCAGTTGGCGAAGTATATGGGGGCCGGCGCGCCCCGAGAACTCCCGACAGGAAACCACCGATGACCGACTGCCCGCCGACCCAGACGCCGGACGACGTCGACATCGAAGCACTGCGGCGCAAGTACGCCGCCGAACGGGCTAAACGCATTCGCTCCGACGGTTCGAGTCAGTACCTTGAACTCAAAGATGATTTCGTGGAGTTCGCCGAGGTCGATCCGCACACCGCGGTGACTCCGCGCGAACCCATCGATGCCGACATCGAGGTCGTGGTCCTCGGCGGTGGCATCGCCGGACTGCTGGCCGGCGCCTACCTGAAGAAGGCCGGCGTGGCCGAGGTGCGGGTCATCGAGATGGCCGGTGACTTCGGCGGCGTCTGGTACTGGAACCGCTTCCCCGGAATCCAGTGCGACAATGACGCCTACTGTTATATCCCGATGCTCGAAGAGCTCGACTTCATTCCGTCCAAGAAGTTCGCCGACGGCGCCGAGATCTTTCAGCACTGCCAGAACATCGGAAAGCACTTCGGCCTCTATGACGGGGCGATCTTCTCGACCCAGGTACGTACCGTCCGCTGGGACGAGGAGATCAAGCGCTGGCGGCTGACGACGAACCGGGGCGACGACCTGCGGGCGCGTTTCGTGGTGATGGCGCAGGGCTCCTACAACCGGCCCAAGTTGCCCGGTATCGCAGGCATCAAGGACTTCATGACCGCGGGCGGCCATGTCTTCCACTCGGCCCGCTGGGATTACGACTACACCGGCGGTGACGCCAATGGTGGGTTGGACAAGCTGGCCGACAAGCGCGTGGCACTGGTCGGGACCGGCGCGACCGGTGTGCAGCTGGTCCCGCACCTGGGGCGGGATGCCAAGCAGCTCTACGTTTTCCAGCGAACACCGTCATCGGTGGACTTCCGGGGCAATGAGCCCACCGACCCGCAGTGGGCCGCGTCGCTGCAGCCGGGTTGGCAGGCCGAACGCAAGCGCAACTTTCATCGCTGGTCGCCGTTCGAGGGCGTGGTGTTCGACGCCCCCGATATGGTGTGCGACTTCTGGACCGAGTTGGGCCGCAACCTGACCGCTCGCATCGGCGCCAGTCCCGACCCGACGGCGCTGGGCGTCGAGGAGATCATGGCGATGCGGGAGGAGGAGGACTACAGGATCATGGAGCGGCTCCGGCGCAGGATCGCCGACATCGTCGAGGATCCGCAGACCGCCGAGGCGCTCAAGCCGTACTACCGGTTCATGTGCAAGCGCCCGACCTCCAGCGACACCTACCTGCCCGCGTTCAACCGGCCCAACGTCACGCTGGTCGACGTGGCTGAATCCAAGGGCATCGAAAGACTTACGGAAAGGGGCATTGTCGCGGGCGGGGTCGAGTACGAGGTCGACTGCGTCATCTTCGCCAGTGGCTTCGAGATCTCCACGGAGATCAGCCGTCGGTACGCGATGGACGTCATCGAGGGCCGCGACGGGGTATCGCTGTTCGACCACTGGCGCGACGGGTTCCAGACCCTGCATGGGATGACCAGCCGCGGGTTCCCCAACCAGTTCCACACCGGTTTCATCCAGGGCGGCGTGTCTGCCAACACCACCGCGATGTTCGAGCAGCAGGCCGAGCACATCGCCTACATCATCGCCGAGGCTCTCAAACGGGGAGCGACGGTCGTCGAGCCCAGTCAGGAGGGGCAGGACGCCTGGGTGAACACCATCCGGGAGTTGGCGTTCGACAATTCGGCGTTCGACTTGTCGTGCACGCCCGGCTATTACAACAACGAGGGCCGGGGATTCGGCGACGCCAGCCGCTCGTTCCTGGGCGAGGTGTACTCACCGGGCTTCTACGCCTTCGATGATCTGTTGAAGCACTGGCGCGAGGCGGGCGACCTGAAAGGTATGGAACTGCAGTGACATCGAAGACCACGACCACGTTGCCGACACGGGACCTCACCGAGCACATCGCCACCGAGGTCCGCGCCGACAAGGAAGCGCTGCTGTCCGGCGACTATGCCGGGGCGATCCGCGAGCTTCTCGAACAGCGCGGCGTGCTGGTGTTCCCGCAGATCGGGTTCACCGACGCCGAACAGATCGCCTTCACCGAAACGCTGGGCACACTGGCACCCGAGCGGGACGGGGAGGCCGTCTACGACGTCACCTTGGACACCAATGTCAACAAGCAGGCCGATTACCTTAAAGGCTCCTTCTACTGGCACCTGGACGGCACGATGAACGAGGTGCCGATCCTCGCGTCGTTACTCTCGAGCAAGGTGCTGCCGGCCGGCGGCGGCGGTGACACCGAGTTCTGCAACACCTACGCCGCCTACGATGCGCTGCCCGAGGAGGACAAGCAGCAGCTGGCTTCGCTGCGGGCGATGCACTCGGCGTGGAACTCACTGTTGTACTACGACCCCGAGCCGGCAGCCGCTACGCTGCGACAGATGATGGCGATCGGCCAGTGCGAGCTGCCGCTGGTCTGGACGCACCGCTCCGGGCGCAAGTCGCTGATCCTGGGCTGCACTGCCAGCCACATCGTCGGGATGGAGTACTCCGAGAGCACCAAAACCCTCGTCCGGCTGCGCGACTGGGCCACCCATCCGCAGTTCGTCTACCGGCACCAGTGGTCGGTCGGGGACCTGGTCATGTGGGACAACACCGGGACGCTGCACCGGGCCCGCCCCTACGATCCCGCCTCGGGCCGGATGCTGCACCGGACCAAGCTCGCCGGCGAGGAACCGTTCGCTTGAGCAGACCTCACGAGCCCGGTTTCGACGGCCGCGTCGCCGTCGTGACCGGTGCCGGGCGGGGGCTGGGGCGCGCCTACGCGCAACTGCTGGCCGAGCGGGGCGCCCGCGTCGTCGTCAATGACACCGGCGCCGATCTCACCGGTGACGGCGTGCGGGTCGAGGCGGCCGAGGAGGTAGCCGAGGAGATCCGGGCGGCCGGCGGCGACGCGATCGCGTGCACCGCCTCGGTCGCGACACCGCAAGGCGGGCAGGACATCATCGCCGCCGCAATCGAGCACTACGGCCGGCTCGACGTGCTGATCCACAACGCCGGCAACGTCCGCCGCGGCTCATTGCGGCAGATGAGCTACCAGGATTTCGACGCCGTCCTCGACGTGCACCTGCGGGGCGCGTTCCATGTCGTGCGCCCGGCCTTCCCGGTGATGTGCGATGCGGGCTACGGTCGCATCGTGCTGACCTCCTCGATCGGTGGCCTCTACGGCAACTGCGGCGTGGCCAACTATGCGGCCGCAAAGGCCGGCGTGGTCGGGCTGAGCAACGTTGCGGCTCTGGAGGGCGCACCCGCCGGGGTCCGGTGCAATGTCGTGGTTCCGGCGGCGGTGACGCGGATGGCCGAGGGCATCGACACCTCCGGCTATCCGCCGATGCAACCGGAGCTGGTCGCACCCGTGGTGGGCTGGCTTGCGCACGAATCCTGTTCGGTCACCGGCGAAGTGCTGATCGCGCTGGCCGGCCGGGTGGCCCGGGCGGTGGTGGCCGAAAGTCCCGGCGTGTACCAGCCGTCGTGGACCATCGACCAGGTCGGCGAACGGATCGACGAGATCCGGGATGTCGGTGCCCCGGTGATCTTCCCGGTGGTGCCCGACGGTCACGCCGACCACATCCGTTACAGCTTCGGTCTGGCGCACGCCGGCCGACCTCAGCCCGAGCAAACCCAGTAGTCGAAGGAGAGTAGTGATGCGCCAATACCTCAAGTTCTACATCGACGGGCAATGGGTGGACCCGGCCGAGCCGAAGACCTTCGACGTGGAGAACCCCACTACCGAGCAGCGCTGCGGCACGATCTCACTGGGTTCGTCCGCCGACGTCGACCGCGCGGTCGACGCGGCCCGCCGGGCCTTCCCGAGCTGGTCGCAGACCAGCCGCACCGAGCGGCTGGATCTGCTGCAGGCGATCCTGGCCGAATACCAGCGCCGCAGCGCCGATCTCGCCGACGCGGTGCACGAGGAGATGGGGGCTCCGCCGGCGTTGGCCGCCGGAGCTCAGGTGCAGCTGGGCATCGGCCACATGCTCACCGCCATCGACGCGCTGAAGAATTTCTCCTTCGAAGAACAGCGCGGTGACACGCTGGTGACCCGGGAGCCGATCGGCGTGTGCGGGCTGATCACCCCGTGGAACTGGCCGCTGAACCAGATCGCGGTGAAGGTCTATCCGGCGTTGGCCACCGGCTGCACCATGGTGCTGAAGCCCTCGGAGGTGGCGCCGTTCTCCGCCTACATCTTCACCGAGATCATGGCCGCCGCAGGCGTTCCGGGCGGGGTGTACAACATGGTCAACGGCGACGGCCCCGGCGTGGGGGTGGCCCTGGCGCAGCACCCCGACATCGACATGGTGTCGTTCACCGGGTCGACCCGGGCCGGGGTCTCGGTGGCCGAGAACGCCGCGCCCACGGTGAAACGGGTGACGCAGGAGCTCGGTGGGAAGAGTCCCAACATCGTGCTCGACGACGACGCGTTCGTCGACAGCGTCACCGCCGGCGTGGTGAACATGATGGTCAACTCCGGGCAGAGCTGCAATGCGCCGTCGCGCATGCTGGTGCCGAACTCGCGAATGGACGAGGCGATCGCGATCGCCAACGCGGTGGCCGGACAGGTGAAGGTGGGCGATCCCGACGATGCGCGCGCCATCGGGCCGGTGGCCTCCCGGACGCAGTTCGAGAAGGTGCAGAGTCTGATCGAGAAGGGCATCGCCGAAGGCGCGACGGTCGCCGCCGGCGGCGCGGGGCGTCCGGACGGCCTCGACACCGGCTACTACGTCCAACCGACGGTTTTTGCGCACGTGAACAACCAGATGACGATCGCGCGCGAGGAGATCTTCGGGCCGGTGCTGTGCATCCTGGGCTACGACGACGTGGACGAGGCGGTGGAGATCGCCAACGACACCGACTACGGTCTGGCCGGCTACGTCTCCGGCGCCGACGCGGATACCGCGCGTGCGGTGGCCCGGCGGATCCGGGCCGGGTGGGTGACCATCAACCACGCCTTCGACATGAACGCGCCGTTCGGCGGCTATAAGCGCAGCGGCAATGGCCGGGAATGGAGCGACGCCGGGTTCCAGGAGTACCTGGAGATCAAGAGCACCCTGGGGTGCGGCACCGCGGCGGGCTGAGGCCCGAAATCACTCGTAGTGCACGGTGATCGAGCCGCCTTCGGGCACGCCCTGGCAGGTCAGGATGTAGCCGTCGGCGACCTCGTCGTCGTCGAGCGCGGTGTTGGCGATCATCTTCGCGCAGCCCTCGCTGATGTGGGCGATGCAGGTTCCGCAGTTGCCGGCCTCGCAGGAGAACGGCGGCGCCAGCCCGGCCCGCCGGGCGCTTTGCAGCAGGGTCTCGCCGGCGACCCGGGGCACCGACGCCTGCTTGCGCCCCAGGTGAATCGTCACCGTCCCGCTCACCTCGGCCGCGATGTCGCTCGAGCTTTCGGTAGCCGGCGTCTCCGGTGTAGCCGTGGTGTCGAAGTCCTCGACGAACAGCCGGCCCGGTCCCGGCCAGTTCCCCCGCACCACCGCCATGAAGCCCTCCGGGCCACACAGGTAGCAGTCGGCGCCGGTGTCGTCGCCGACGAACGCGGCGACGGCGGCCGCATCCAGCAGTCCGTCGGTGTCGTCGCGGTGGCGCTGCACCGAGAGCCGGCCCGGGTAGCGGTCAGCGAGCTCGCTGAGCGCATCGTCGAAGATCGCCGACGAGGAGTCCCGGTCGGCACAGAGCAGCCGCACAGTGCGCTCGGTGCCGGCCAGCGCACTCTTGGCCAGCGACAGGATCGGGGTGATCCCGCTGCCGCCGGAGAAGCCCAGCAGCGGAGCGTCCGAGGAATCCAGGCAGAAGGTGCCGGCCGCGCGGGTCATGGTCAGTTCGTCGCCTTCGGCGACGTTGTCCAGCAGCCAGTTCGACACCTTCCCGCCGGGGACCCGCTTGACTGTGGTCATCAGCTCGGAGTCAGTCTCCGGCGCACTCGACATCGAGTAGGACCGGTAGAGCTCCTCGCCGCCGACGTTGACCTGAAACGTCGCGTACTGGCCGGCTCGGTAGGCGAACGGAGTCTGGTGCGGCGCCAGCACGAACGTGTACGCGTCGGAGGTCTCTTTGACGATGCGGGTCACGGTTGCCCGCTGGAAAACATGAGTGACCGCCATGACCACCCCTTCCGGTTTGCGTTCTTCGTTACAGAGAATACTATTCTCTCAAACCGATAGGATCTTCTCAAATGTTGTCTGGGTTGCCTGCGCCATCCACGGCGGTGCTCGCGTTCGAGGACCGGCAGTGGCCGTTGCCGGAGCTCGGCGCACGCGCCGATGCGCTGGCAGCCGCCCTGGCCGCCGACGGTGTCCGCCCCGGCGACCGGGTGGCACTGATGGCGTCGAACCGGCCCGAGTTCGTCATCGCCGTGCGCGCCATCTGGGGGCTGGGGGCGGTCGCCGCCCTGATCAGCCCCGCCTGGAAGCGCGACGAGGTGGCGCACGCCCTGGCCCTGGCCGAACCCGGCCACGCGCTCGGCGACCATCCGGTGCTCGCCGAGCTGATGCCGATGCGGCACCTGGACGAACCGGTCTCTGCCGCCCCGGCCGCCGGGCCGTCGCCGGCCGATCCCGGCGCTGACGCACTGCTGGTGTTCAGCTCCGGCACCACCGGGCTGCCCAAAGCCGTGCGGCACACCCACGCCTCGCTTGCCGCCGCGGTGCGGCACTGGCGCGATGCGCTGGGACTGACCGCCGACGACCGGATCCAGGTCGCGACGCCGCCGTCGCACATCCTCGGTCTGCTCAACATCCTGACCGCGTTGAGTGTCGGGGCGCGGGTGCGCCTGCATCGCCGTTTCGACATCGACGTGATGTTGGCAACGATCGGCGAAGACCGGATCACCGTGGAGATGGCGGTCGCACCGATCGCGCTGGCCATCGCCGGGCATCCGGACCTGGAGGCGTTCGACCTGTCGTCGCTGCGTTTCATCATGTGGGGCGCCACCCCGGTCACCGCGGCGGTCGCCGAGGAGGTCACCCGGCGCACCGGGGTCGGCTGGGTGCCGGCCTACGGCACCAGCGAACTGCCGGTGCTCGCCTGCGGTCCGACCGATACCGCGCGCCTCGACACCGTCGGGCGGCCGGTGCCCGGGGTCGAGCTGGAAGTGGTCGATGTGGAGAGCGGCGAGCCGCTGCCGCCCGGCGTCGCAGGTGAGATCCGCGCCCGCTCCGATTCACTGATGGCCGGTTACCTTCCCGACGACGCGACCGCAGAAGTGGTGCGCGACGGCTGGTTTCACACCGGTGACATCGGCTATCTGGACGCCGGCGGCTGGTTGCGGATCACCGACCGCTGCAAGGAGATGATCAAGGTGCGCGGCTTCCAGGTCGCTCCCGCCGAGATCGAGGCGGTGCTGCACGAGCATCCGGCGGTGGTCGACTGCGGCGTGTTCGGGGTGCCCGATGCCGCCGGCGGAGAGGCCGTCGTCGCGGTGGTGGCCCTGCGCGCGCCGGTCGACGAAGCCGAGCTTGCGGCGCTGGTGGGTGAGCGTCTGGCGTCCTACAAACGACTCAGCCGGGTGGTGGTCGTGCCCGAGATTCCCCGGCTGCCGTCCGGAAAGCTGTTGCGTCGACTATTGAAGGAGCGCCTATGGATGTCCGGCTGAATGCTGAGCAGCGCCAACTGCGGGATGCCGCAGCGAAACTCGCCGACGATTTGGGGCCGGGCTCGGTTGCCGAGCTCGACGACGCGGCTCGGCTGGCACGCTTGGAAAAGGCTGTCGCCCAGACCGGTTGGCGTTCGCTGCGCTCCGACGGCGCGTCGGGGGTGGAGGTGGTGATCGTCGCCGAGGAGTTCGGGCGCGGCCTGGTCGACGTGCCGTTGCTCGGGCCGGTGCTCGCCGACGATCTGAGCCGGCACGTACCCCTGGGGGAAGGGCCGACCACCGTCGCGTTCGACGAGGTTGCGATCGACGCCCGCGGCGCCGCGCGCGCCGTGACGCTGCGCGAGCACGCGGTGCTGACCGCCCCGGTCGGTGCCCCGCGCAGCGGTGCCGACCTGACCCGAACCGGGGCCGACCTGGCCGGTGCGCTGCAGCAGACCGGCGAGCTCGGCGCCGAGGACGCGTTGCGCTGGCAGGCGCTGGCACTGGCGACGACCGCCGCCGATCTGGTCGGCACCGCGCGCGGCGCACACGCCGTGGCGTGCGACTACGCCAAGATTCGGGAGCAGTACGGCAAACCCATCGGGAGCTTTCAGGCGATCGCCCACCTGCTCGCCGAAGGGCTGGCGCTGATCGAAGGCTCGGTGAGCGTGCTGCGCCACGCCGCCTGGGCGGTCGACGAAGCCGAGGCGGCCGAGGCGGTGCGCGCCGCCCGTATCGCCAAGATCTATTGCGCCCGCAGCGCTCGGACGGTCTGCGAGACCGCGATTCAGGTGCACGGCGGTATCGGCAACACCTGGGAATGCCTGGCGCACGTGTACCTGCGGCGGGCACTGACCTCGACGGCCCTGTGGCCCGTGACGATTAGGGAGATCGCTGATGGACTTTCGTGACTCGCCCGCCGAAGCCGAGTTCCGCAGCAGGCTTCGGGCCTGGCTGAGCGAGCGGGCCGGCACCTTCCCCGCCGCCGGCGACGACGAGTACTGGGCGCGCCAAGGCGAATGGCATCAGGCTCTCTACGGCGCCGGATTCTTCGGGGTGTCCTGGCCGCGCGAATACGGCGGCCAGGAGCTGCCGCCGGTCTATGACGTGATCATCGACGAGGAGCTGGCGGCCGCCGGTGCTGCGCCGCGCCCGAGCCTGGGCTACCTGGTCGTCGGACTGGGCCGGCACGCGAGTCCCGAACTACAGCAACGATTCCTGCCCGGCATGATCGACGGCACCCAGCGCTGGTGCCAGGGCTTCTCCGAACCCGGAGCCGGCTCGGATCTGGCGTCGCTGACCACCACCGCGACCCGCGACGGCGACAACTACGTCATTCACGGACACAAGATCTGGACCAGCTACTCCGACGTCGCCGACTGGTGTCTGCTGCTGGCCCGCACCGACAAGGAAGCCCCGAGGCACCGCGGTATCTCGGCGTTCATCATCTCCATGCACCAGCCCGGCATCGAACAGCGGCCGCTGAAGATGATCAACGGCGTCACCACCGAATTCGGGCAGGTGCTCTTCGACGGTGCCACCGTCCCGGCGAGTCAGATGGTCGGCGCGCCGGGGGAGGGCTGGGCGCTGGCGATGACGGTGGTCGGCCATGAGCGCGAGCCGTCCACCCTGGGGTACTCCGCCCGCTACGGCAAGCTGGTCCGCCAGATGGCGACGCGCGTCGAGGGTGCCGGGGGCGATGTTCCGGAGGAATTAGCCTGGGCGGCAGTGGAAACAGAGATGCTGCGATTGCATGTGCGCCGTCGGCTCTCCGAACAGCTCGACGGGCTCTCGCACGGACCGGAAGGCTCGCTGGACAAGTTGCTGATGACCTGGGTGGAGCAGTCGGTGGGCCACGCCGCGCTGGCGGTCGGCGGTGTCGACGATCCCGACCTGCTCAGCGCCTATCTTTACAGTCGGGCCCAGAGTGTCATGGGCGGGACCTCGCAGATCCAGAAGAACATCATTGCCGGCCGAATCCTGGGATTTAGGGAGTGATCGCGAACGCGGGCGAAGCCCGGGTGAAGCGGATCACGACTATTGAAGGAGTTTGAAATGTATGACCTTCCTGACGAAATCGACGTGCGCGCCGACGGCCCGCTGCGGATCATCACGCTCAACCGCCCTGACGCACTCAACGCCGTCAACGACGCGTTGCACACCGGCTTGGCGAAGATCTGGGCGCAGTTGGACGAAGACCACGACGCCCGAGCGGCGGTGATCACCGGCAGTGGCCGGGCATTCTCGGCCGGCGGCGACTTCGCCTACCTCGACGAGCTGCGCGGCGACGAGAAGATGCGCGCCAAGACGATCCTGCACGGCCGTGAGATCGTGCTGGGTATGGCCCGCTGCCGCAAACCGGTCATTGCCGCGGTCAACGGTCCCGCCGTCGGGCTGGGTTGCAGCCTGGTGGCACTCAGCGACATCGTCTACATGGCCGAATCCGCCTATCTCGCCGACCCGCACGTGCAGGTGGGTCTGGTCGCCGCCGACGGCGGCCCGCTGACCTGGCCGCTGCAGATGAGCCTGCTGCACGCCAAGGAGTACGCGCTGACCGGGGCCCGCATCCCGGCCGCGCGGGCGGCGGAGCTCGGCCTGGCCAACCACGTCGTAAAAGACCCACTGGCCGAAGCGATCTCGTGCGCCAAGCGCATCGCCGAACTGCCCCGACAGGCAGTCGAGAGCACCAAACGGCTGCTCAACATCCACCTGGAGCGTTCGGTGCTGGCCACCCTGGATTTCGCGAACATGGCCGAAGACCAGTCGTTCAAGACCGAGGACTTCAACAACATCATCGATCGGCTCACCGCGAACAAGAACTGATGCTGCGATGACGATCGCCGAGTTGCTCGCCGCCGCGCGTGACGGATCTGTCCGGGCGACGGGGCGGCTGCTCAGCCTGGTCGAAAGCGGCCGGCGGGTCGAGGTGCTGTCCGCCGTCGGGCCGGCCACCACCCGGGTCATCGGGGTGACCGGGCCGCCGGGCGCGGGCAAGTCCACCACGATCGCCGCACTGGTCGGGGCGTATCGGGAACGCGGGCTGCGGGTCGGGGTGCTCGCCGTCGACCCGTCCTCGCCCTACAGCGGCGGCGCGCTGCTCGGCGATCGCATCCGTATGGCCGCGCACATCAACGATCCGGCGGTGCTGATCCGGTCGGTGGCCTCCCGCGGCCACCTCGGCGGTCTGGCCGAAGCGGTGCCCGCGGCCCTTCAGTTGCTGGCCGGACTCGGTTACGACGTGCTGCTGCTGGAGACGGTCGGGGTGGGCCAATCCGAGATCGAGATCGCCGCGATCGCTGACCCGACGGTCGTCGTGCTCAATCCCGGTGCCGGCGACGCGGTCCAGGCCGCCAAGGCCGGCTTGCTGGAGGTGGCCGACATCGTGGTGGTCAACAAGGCCGACCGCGAGGGTGCCCAGCAGACCGTCCGCGAGCTGCGGGTCGAGCTGAAGCACACCGGCGCACCGATTCTCACGCTGATCGCCGCGCGAGGCGAGGGGGTCGGTGAGCTGGTGGACACCATCGAGGCCCACCACCGCGCCGACAGCCGGGAGCGCCGGCTGGCACGGGCGCGGTCACAGATCCTGTCGCTGGCCCAGACCCGGCTGCGGACCCACCCGGCGCTGCACCGGCTCGCCGAGTTGGTCGTCGATGGAAGCGATGACCCGTACTCGGCGGCCGAGCGGCTGCTCTCGCCCGGCGGCGAGTAGTTCTACGACCGGTTGCGGGCCGACCAGCGCGGCAGCGGAAGCGGCAGATCGTTGTAGGTGGCGATGCCGGGCTCGGCGGCCACCACGGCCGGAATGGCGTTGATCGGCGGCATCGCGGTCATGATGTGGCCGAGCTCGAAGAAATCGTCGATGGACTTGGCGGCGGCGATCATGTCCGGTGGCGGGGTGAAGCCGACCTGCATGTTCACCGTCGGGCGGCCGTCGATGGTGATCTTCCAGCCGTCGCCGTCCATCTCCCAATCCGGCTGCAGCGTCTGGCCTTTGCGCCACCGCACGTTGATGTCGACCACGGTCTCGCCGCCTGCGATTCCCCGCCAGCTGGCGAACACCCCCGCGACATGGCCCGCCGGGATGGTCCACGACGCCATCGGCAGATCTTCGGTGGTCTGCGCATACTCGGAGACGCAGGTGATCTCGTCGAGCTCGACGCCGATCGCGTCGGCGACCAGCTGCACCGCCTCGGCGAACACCGCGGTGCCCTTGGCGGCCATCGGCGCCAGCTCCGGGTCGTCGATCGCGACGCCGAAGCCGACCGGACGCTCGGTGTCGGGGGAGTCATACAGCGTGGTGTCGGCCGATTCGGTGATGGTGATCTTGTCGATCCGGTCGCAGGCCGTGGCCGCCACGATCGCCAGCAGCTCGGCGAAGCCGGGACTGACCCCGGAACCGAACAGGGTGGACCCGCCCTTGCGGCACGCTTCGTCGAGCCGGGCTCGATCCTCGCCGAGATTGCGGCCGGTGATGAACGATGCCGACGTCACGACATTGACGCCCGCCGAAAGGATCTCGACCAGTTCGCCGACGTTGATCCACATCGGGTTGTAGACGACACAGTCGGGTTTCAGCGCCAGCAGCGCCGCGGTGTCGTTGGTGGCCGCGACGCCGAGCGGGTCGATGCCGGCCAGCTCGCCGACGTCGTGACCGACCTTGTCGTCCGACCACGCGAAGAGCCCGACGAGCTCGTAATCCGGATTGGCCGCGATCGCCCGGACGGAGCTCTTCCCGACGTTTCCGGTGGTCCATTGGACGATTCGGTAAGGGACAGTGGGCATGTGCATCACCTCGTGTTCTCGGCCTTCGCTACATCTGCGCCCAGACGATCTTCGTCTGGAGGTAGGTTTCAATGCCGGCCTTGCCGGACTCGTAGCCCCAGCCGGACTGCTTGTAGCCGCCGAACGGCATCGAGTGGTCGAACTGCATCTGGCAGTTCAGGCCAACCGTTCCGGCCTTGAGCCGCTTGGCCAGCCGGTGGGCCCGGCCCAGGTTGGACGTCCACGCGGTGGCGGCCAGACCGTAGGTGCTGTTGTTGGCCAACGCGATTGCCTCGTCGTCGTCATCGAACGGCAGGATCGTGACGACCGGCCCGAAGATCTCCTCTTGGAACAGCCGGCTGGAGTCGGGGTCGACGCCGGTGACGACGGTGGGATGTACGAAGTAGCCCTTGCGGTCCAGCCGGTGCCCGCCGGTGACGAGCTCATTGCCGTCGGCCTTGCCCTGCTCCAGATAGCCCAGCACCCGGGTGAGCTGTTTCTGGCTGATCAGCGGCCCGACCATGACGCCGTCGTCGTTGGGGCCGCCGAGCTGCATGCTGTTGGCCATGTTGGCGATGCCCTCCACGACGCGCTCGTAGACGCCGCGCTGGGCGAAGATGCGCGACCCGCAGACGCAGGCCTGCCCGGAGTGCACGAAGGTGCCGAACGCCGCCATGGTGATGGCCATGTCCAGGTCGGCGTCGTCGTAGATCAGCACCGGCGACTTTCCGCCGAGTTCCAGGGTCACCTTGTTGAGATTGGTTGCGGCCGAGGCTTTCACGATCTCCCGGCCGACTTCGGTCGATCCGGTGAAGGCGACCTTCTCGACGTCGGGATGGGCGGTGATCGCCGCGCCGGCGGTGTGGCCGTAGCCGAGCACCATGTTGACCACGCCGTCGGGCACTCCGGCTTCGGACAGGATCCGGTTCAAGACCAGCGCAGACAGCGGGGTCTCCTCGGCGGGCTTGACGACGCTGCTGCAGCCGGCGGCCAGCGACGGGGCCAGCTTGGCGCAGAAGTTGAAGACCGGACCGTTCCACGGGAAGATCAGCCCCACCACGCCGTAGGGCTCGCGCAGCGTGTAGACGTGCTGATGTGACTCGATGCCGGTCAGGCCGCCGGTGTTGACGTCGCGGGCGATCCCGTCGATCTTGGTGCACCAGCCGGCGTAGTAGCGGAACCACTCCGATCCGACCTTGGTGATGATCGCGGCCTGGGAAGCGGGGATGCCCGCGTTGACCGACTCGAGTTCGGCCAGGATCTCGGCGTTCTCGTCGATCAGGTCGGCGATCCGCCACAGCACTTTGGCCCGGTCGTAGTCGGCCATCTGCGACCACACCCCGGATTCGGCGGTGGCCTTGGCGCGGGCGACGGCGTCGTTGACGGCTTCGGGACCGCAGTCGGTGAACTCGGTGAGCTGTTCTTCGGTGGCCGGGTCGATGATCGGAATCACGTCACCGGTGCCGGGGACCTTCCGAATGTCGTCCAACACCGTGCGCACCGACATGGATAATCACCTTCTCATTCAGCGATAATTACGTTTGCAGAATGAGGTTATGCGTTTCGGCATGGGAAGTCCAGGGTTGGCGGTGCGCCGCGAAGCAGCGTCGGGGAAAGATAGTCTCGGGGCCGCCGGACGGCATCAGCGGCGGCGCCGACGGGCGTGCGGGGGCGGCCGCTCAGCTGCGCGCGAAGCCGTGTGCGCAGAAGTCCCAGACCTCGTCAGCGGTCAGCGGCTTGACCGCCGGATCCGTTGAGGCCGGGCTGGATTGGGCGTTGAACATGACCGTCTGCATGATCATCGCGGCCACCCGCCTGGGGTTGGGGCCGGCGCGCAGCTGCCCGGCGGCCGCCGCCTGCTCGGTCAGCTCGGCGAGCAACGCCAACAGCGGGGTGTGGGCGACCTTGACCTCGGCGGGGTGGGTCAGCAGCAGGCTCGGGGCGAAATCGGTGAACAGCGGCCGTTTGGCGGCAGGGTCCGGGCGGGACGACTCGAACAGCAGCTCGACCGCGACCTTGAGGCGTTCCAGCGGGTCGGGATAGTTCGCCGTCGCGGCGCGGATCTGTTCGGCCGCTCGGCTCAGGGCGTCCTCGAAGAGCGCCAGCAGCAACTCGTGCTTGCCGTCGAACTGCAGGTAGAAGCTGCGCAGCGACTGCCGCGAGCGGTCGACGACTTCCTGGACGGTGAAGTCGGTGCTGCCCTTTTCGATGATGATTGACTGCGCAGCATCCAAAAAGCGCTGGACACGTTGGGCCGCACGAATTTTCGCGGTTTTGATCGAGCGTTCGACCGCGCGCTGCTTCCAGGCGGGTTCTTCGCTCGGGCTGGTCACCGGCGCTCCGGCCTGGTGTGCGGTAGGCGAGGCACAGCGCAACTGTACTGGACGGTAACCTGCCGGCGCCGCAGGCCACCGACTAGGGGATGACGATTCAGAGATCGCAACTTCTCCATTCGAGAATGATATTCTCATCGGTGCGTCTATGGAAGCGGACTCGCAAGATCCGAGCCGGTCCGCCAGCGGAAGACCCCGGGCGCACGAGTCGAGGAGTGCCGGTGCAACTCACCTTTGATGCCGACGTCGAGAGTTTCCGCGCCGAGTTCTCGGCGTTCCTCGACGAGCACCTGCCGACCGAAGCCGAGGCGCTCGAGCGGTCCCGGTCGTGCTCGCACGTCCCGGAATGGGCGCGGCGCTGGCAACGCCTGTTGTTCGACAACGGCTGGCTGCTGCCCGGCAACGCGCCCGAATTCGGCGGCCGCAACGCCAGCATTCTGCAGCAGTACGTGCACTCCGAGGAGCTCTCCCGCCGGCGGATCTACCCCAGCTTCAACCCGCAAGGGGTCGGCATCATCGCGGCGTCCCTGCTGTCGTTCGGCACCGAGGAGCAGAAGCGGCGGTGGGCCGTTCCCATCCTGCGGGCCGAGATCACCGCCTCCTTGGGCATGAGCGAGCCCGGCGCGGGCTCGGATCTGGCCGGATTGCAGACCCGCGCGGTGCTGACCGGCGACCACTTCGTGGTCAACGGCCAGAAGGTGTGGACCTCGGGTGCCCACGACGCCGACGTACTGTTGACGTTCGTCCGCACCGACCCGGATGCCCCGAAGCACAAGGGCATCAGCGTGCTGCTGATACCGACCGACGCCCCGGGAGTAGTGCGACGGCCCTTCGCCTCGGCATGCGGCCACGACGACGTCGATTTCAATGAGGTCTTCTTCACCGATGTCCAGGTGCCCGCCGAGAACCTGGTGGGTCCGCTCAACGGCGGCTGGGGAGTGGCCAACGGCTCACTCGGACACGAACGCACCCTGCTGTGGATGAGCTTCGCCGACCGGCTGCGCGACCTGATCCATGACCTGCGGCCGGTCGGTGCGCTCAACCGCGACCGCTTCGCCACCTTGTTGATGGACAACCAGGCGCTGGGGCTGCTCGGCTCGGTGGCCTTGGCGCAGGCGGCTCGCGGCGAGCAGGACGTCCCGGCGCTCTCGGTGCTCAAACTGCTGGGCTCCGAGGCGGTGCAGTCCGCCGCCGAGCACGCGCTCGACGCGGCCGGCAGCAGCGGCCTGACGCATCCGGCCAACTCGGGGACCTACACGCCGATGAACGAGGACTACGCGACCTCGAGCTGGTTCGATCGCTACCTGCGCAGCTTCTCCGGGACGATCGCCGGCGGCACCTCGGAAATCCAGCGCAACATCATCGCGCAGCGGGTGCTCGGGCTCCCGCGGTAAAACCAGCGCTCGAGGCTAGAGATTGACCAGTCGCGGCGCCGAGCGGCGGGCGCGCAGTCCGCCGCCGACCCGGCGGGTCAATTCCCGGGCGCTGCCGAGCAATCCGTCCAGCACCAGCACGCGCTCGATGTGGCGGTGCAGCTCGTGTTCCGCGGTGAATCCGACGCCGCCGAGCACCTGCTGGCAGTGCGTGGCCGCGGTCACCGCGGCCTTGCCGGCGGCGGCTTTGGCCAGCATGGAGGTCAGGTCCGGGCTTTCGCTGACGGGCACGGTGAGGGTGGCCTCGGCGCCCTCGATGGCGACCAGGGTTTCGGCGAGCCGGTGCCGGACGGCCTGGAAGGAGGCGATCGGCTTACCGAACTGCTCCCGGTCCAGCGCGTGCTGGCGGGCCAGCGCCAGCATTGCCCGCGCCGAGCCGACCAGCCACCAGCCCAGCGCGCGCTGTGCCTCACCCACGCGCATCAGTTCCCCGCCGGGCACTACGCGCAGTGGCAGCCCGCCAAGAACGGGATCGCCGGGATTGCCCTCGCCTTCCCTCCGTTCCCAGATCACCCAGCTGCCGCCGGCGTAGGGCATGGGGGGAGTACCGCCGGGCAGGCCGCCGATGGTCTCCAGTATCACGTCGTTGAGCACCGAGGCGTGTGCCCCGGTTTCGCCGAGCAGCCGGAACACCAGCGGAATGGCCAGGTCCGGATCCTCGGAAAGCATTTCGGCCCAACCCAGTTCGGCGAGGGCCTGGTCCAGCTCGGCGCCGGAGCACGAGGCCATGGTCTTGCGCAGGGCGTCTTCCAGCAGAGCGACCGAAGCGGTGTCCATCCCGGTGGCCATCGTCATTCCTTCCCGAGGTCGAGCAGTCGGCGGGCGATGATGTTGCGCTGGATCTCCGAGGTGCCGCCGTAGATGGTCGCCGCGCGGGAGTAAAGAAACTCGGTGCGCCAGGATGAATCGTTGAGCTCGATGGCGCCCGGCAACATGCCGCGCGCCGTATCGAAGAGCTTCTGTTCGGCGGTGGCCAGCAGCACCTTGTCGATCGAGGTGTCCGGGCCCAGCCGGGTGCCGCCGTCCAGCCGGTGCTGGGTGGCGCGGGACCGGCAGCGCAGCGTGTGCAGTGCGAGGTAGGCCTCGCCCAACTCGGCATCATCGGTCTCGGTCGTCTCGGCGATGAGTCGATCCATCCGCGAGTACAGGTAGGCGATTCGCTGCCAGAAGCAGGTGGAGCGCTCGAAGGGCAGCAGATCCATCGCCAGCCGCCAGCCGTCGCCGGGCTTGCCGAGCATGCGCTCGGCGGGGACCACCACGTCGTCGAAGTAGACCTCGCAGAACTCGTCCACGCCGTGCATCGTCCGCAGCGGGCGCACGGTGATGCCGGGGGTGTCCATGTCGACGAAGAACGCGGTGATGCCGTCATGTCCGGGAGCGGTGCGGGTCAGCAGGACGCAGCGCGTCGAATACTGGGCGAAGCTGGTCCAGACTTTCTGGCCCTTGATTATCCAGTTGTCGCCGTCGGGGGTGGCGCGGGTGGACAGCGATGCCAAATCGCTGCCGGAGCCCGGCTCGGAGAAGCCCTGGCACCAGAGTTCGCGGCCGGAGAGCAACCGGGGCACCATCTCCGCGGCGAGTTCCGGCGGCGCATAGTCGATCATGGTCGGCGCCAGCACTTCCAGCATCGAGTAGGGGCCCGGCTCGGCGAGCCCGCGGCCGACGACCTCTTCACCGACGACCGCCCGCAGCATCACCGGACCCCCCAGGCCGCCGGCCTCGACCGGCCAGCCGTACCGCATCCAGTCGGCGTCATACAGCGCGGCGCAGACCCGGCCGAACTGTTTGATGTGGGCTTCCAGGGAGTGATCCGCACCCGGGGTCAGGTCGTTGTCGTCGAGCCATGCGCGCAGATCTGCTTGGAATTCAGAGACATTCATTTCGATGACGGGCGACCGATCGCGTGCGGCCGGCCGGAGTCGTGTACGCCGCTGCGGCGGATGAACGTCATCGCCCGGGTCTTCAACCGCCAACCGTCCGCGGTGCGCACATAGGTGTCGTTGTAGTAGCCGATCCGCATGTCGTGGCTGGCGTGGTCGATGAAGCACAGCGGTTGGGTGCCGGTCGCGGTGTCGCCGTCCAACTCGATCACCGGGGTTCCGGTCAGGAACAAGCCCTTGGGGGCGGCGTCGACCAGCACCGGAAACCGGTCCAGCGAATAGGTCTCGCCGAAAGCACTGTAGGTGCCGTCCGGGGTGAACACCCCCACCAGCCCGTCGATGTCGCCCTGGGTGATCGTCACCGCGTAGCGGGCGAGTAGTTGCTGGATCTCGACGAGCTCGTCAGTTCTTGTTGACATACACTTGACCGCCTTTCATGACGAACCTCACGTTCTGGGTAACGCTGATGTCGGACAACGGATCTCCCGGCACCCCGATGATGTCGGCGAGTAGTCCCTGGGCCAGCCGGCCGCGGTCGGCGGCGTTGATCAGCTCGGCCGCCGTCACCGTAGCCGCCTTGAGCACCGCGGCGGGCGGCATGCCCCAGTCGACCAGGGTGACCAGTTCGTCGGCGTTGCGGCCGTGCGGGATCGCCGGCGCATCGGTGCCGACGGCGATCTTGACCCCCGCCTCGTAGGCGGCCTTGATCGAGGTGCGGGCCTTGGGGAACATCTCGGCCGCCTTGGCCTGTAGTTCGGGTGGGGCCTTGGAGACGTCCATCGCCTCGGCCAGGCGCCGGGTGGTGACCAGGAAGCGGTCGTGCTCGACGAGCATGGCGATCGCCTCGTCGTCCATCAGGAACCCGTGTTCGATGCAGTCGATCCCGCAGGCGACCGCGTGTTTGACCGCTTCGGCGCCGTGGGTGTGCGCCGCCACCCGCAGGCCGCGCCGGTGCGCCTCGTCGACGATGACGCGCAGCTCTTCGTCCGAATAGTGTTGAGCGCCGGCCTCTCCGGTCAACGACATCACACCGCCCGAGCAGCACACCTTGATCAGCTGCGCGCCGTGCTTGATCTGGTAGCGGACCGCCTTGCGGATCTCGTCGACGCCGTTGGCGATGCCCTCCTCGATGGTCAGCTCCAATACGCCCGGCATGAAACCCGCGAACATCGTCGGATCCAGGTGGCCCCCGGTCGGGGTGATCGCGTGGCCGGCCGGCACCACCCGCGGGCCTTCGATCCAGCCGGCGTCGATCGCCTTGCCCAGTGCGACGTCGAGCAGGTACCCGCCGGTCTTGACGAACAACCCGAGGTTGCGCACCGTGGTGAAGCCGGCCCGCAGCGTGCGGCGCGCATTGCCCACCGCACGCAGCACCCGGGTCGGTGGATCATCCTGCACCTGGGACAGGCCGGGGTTCTCACCCCGGCCGCCCATCAGCAGGTTGACTTCCATGTCCATCAGCCCGGGCAGCAGGATCAGGTCGCCCAGATCCAGCACCTCGTCGTCCGAACCGGACGCCGGGGATCCGCCGATGCCGACGATCTTGTCGCCCTCGACCCGGATGACCCCGGGCCGGATGATCTCACCGGAGTCGACGTCGAGCAGCCCGGCTGCCTTGAGCGTCAGCACCTTTAGACGACCGGTTCCTTGATGCAGTCGATCCAGGCCGCGCCGCTGTCCGGCACGCGCGGCTGCTTCCAGGCCTCGATCGGGAAGGAAACCATCACCAGCGACTGCATGAGGTGCATCAACGACCGCGCGTCGTCGGGCAGGTCATTCAGATCGAACTTGTCCAAGTAGGTGATGGCGTCCTCGAGTCGCCCGAACGCCGCGTCGTAGAACTCCTGCATCTGCGGCATGGTGGAGGCCAGCCGTTTGGCGTAGCGCTCCGGTTCGGTCGCCAGCGCCCAGTCGGCGTAGGGCTGCAGGTCAGCGAAGTCAGACGGTAGCGCCATTGGCGTGCTCCTTGGTCTTGTACTCGGATACGTAGTCACGGGCGGTCTTGTGCAGGTGTCGAATCAGGACCTCCTGGTCGCACAGCAAGAAGTTGTCCACGACCTTGGTGCCGATCATGGTCTGGGTTGCTTCCAGGGTGTTGGCATCCTGCAGCGCGTACTCCTTGAAGGTCACCGCGGCCAGTTCCTGAGCCAGACGTTCCCGGGCATTGCGCGGCGGCACGAAGTACAGGCTTGCTTCGAAGGTGTGCTTGTCGGCAGCGGTCGGCCAGTACTGGTAGGTCAGGTACCAGCCCGGCTCCCAGATCAGAATCATGAAGTTGGGGAAGAACACGAACGAGTCGATGCCCCACTGCGGCACTCGCTTGATGTTCACCGACGGTGGCAATTCCTTGAGGTCGGCAATGAGATCCGGCTTGTCCCAAGGGCCGAACAGTCCGCTGCGCAGCGCCCGGTCCAACGGCTTGACCATGTTGAGGTCGGCCGGCGGCGACTGACCACCCCACGTTGATTGCAGGCTGTGTGGTCCGGCCAGCTCGTAGTGCAGCGCTTCGTAGCCGAATTTCTGGATCTTGGCGGCTTCTTCCTTGGTGTACTGGCCCTGGTGCAGGATCGGTGCGTGGTAGAACTCCACGAACGCGTCGAGGAACAACTTCCAGTTGCTGCCGATCTCGGACTTGTACGAGTAGACCTCGGTCATCTCGCCGAACGGGTAGCCCTCGAGGCCCTTGGCCAGCGGACCGAGGTATTCGTTGAGCGGGCCGGCGTTGTCGTCGAAGTTGACGAAGATGAAACCTTCCCAGACCTCGCAGCGCACCGGGACCAGGCCGTACTGGCTCTTGTCGACGTCGAAGAATTCGCCCTCTTGCTGGATGAAGGTGAGGTCGCCGTCCAGGCTGTAGCGCCAGGCGTGGTACTTGCAGGTGAACTGGCGGCAGGTGCCCTCGGTCTCCTCGTTGGGGAAGTCGTTCCACACCAACTTGTTTCCGCGGTGGCGGCAGATGTTGTGGAACGCCCGGACCACGCCGTCCTTGCCCTTGACGACGATGATCGAGGTGCCCTTGCACACCGAGGGCAGTTCCCGGGTGAAGTAGCTGCCGGTCTTGGGCAGCCGCTCGACTCGCCCGACCTGTAGCCAGGTGCGCTTGAAGATCGCCTCCTGCTCGTCGGCGAAATGCGCCGGGTCGAACGAGTCGGTGTAATCGACCGGCTCAGTGCCGAGTTCGGGATAGGCCTGCGTCCAGCTACCGGCCGCCGGCTTGGGGAAATGTGCCACGGAAATTACCTCCCTGATTCGGGTTCTTCATCGAGTTCAACGCCAAAAGTGTTGAAGGCCATGGCCAACATGCTGTAGCAGCCGACCGTGAAGACGAGTTCCATCAGTTGGTGCTCGTCCAGGTGTTCGGTGAGGACGGCCTCGGTGGCGGGGGACAGCCGCGAGGCCTCGTCGAGTTCGTCGGCGGCGTTGACCACCGCCTGGTGCAGTTCGTCGCGGCCGGCGCCGTGCTGCAGGTCTTCGATGTCGGAGTCGGTGAGGCCGGCTTGCTTGCCGATCGTGATGTGGTGAACCCACTCGTATTCGCAGCCGCGGCGGTGAGCGGTGCGCAGGATCGCGAGTTCGCGCAAGTGGCCGGGGAGCGTCCCGCGGTAGAGCAGCTCAACGTTGAACTTGAGGAACGCCCTGGCCAGCTTCGGATGATGGACCAGCATGGTCATCGCTGAGCCGGCGTCGCGCGAGTTGCGCCGATCCGCGGTCAGCACCTGGGCGAGAGCACGCTGAACCTCCTCGTCGTCCCACTGGGACGCCGACAGCGGAGTCAAGCGCATCGTTCCTCCTCGCATGCGAGAATCACATTCTCATATTTGACCAACAGATTTCCATGTTTCCCGCGATTGGTCAACACTGCGCCGTCGATGCAGGTAGGACCGCGCGGAGGGCTGTTTCTCGGGTGTCGCCTGACCGCGCGGGCGTCCCGAACCGCCGGATTGCCCAGAAGGTTGATTCTCCGAAAACGGGAAGCTAGTTTTCATTAGAGACGTCGTGGGGTCGGCCGGCCGCGCCGGCCCGGATCGGAGGATGGCCGTGAACAAGGACGACATGATTCTGGTCAGCGTCGATGACCACACCGTTGAGCCGCCGGACATGTTCGCCAATCACCTTCCGCGCAAGTACCTCGATGACGCGCCGCGGCTGGTGCACAACGCCGACGGCTCCGACACCTGGCAGTTCCGCGACGTGGTGATCCCCAATGTCGCGCTCAATGCGGTCGCGGGGCGTCCCAAGGAGGAGTACGGCCTGGAGCCCCAAGGCCTGGATGAGATTCGCCCCGGGTGCTACAACGTCGACGAGCGGGTCAAGGACATGAACGCCGGCGGCATCCTGGGCTCGATTTGCTTTCCGTCGTTCCCCGGCTTCGCCGGCCGGCTGTTCGCCACCGACGACCCGGACTTCTCGTTGGCGCTGGTGCGGGCCTACAACGACTGGCACATTGACGAGTGGTGCGGGGCGTATCCCGCGCGCTTCATCCCGATGGCGCTGCCGGTGATCTGGGACGCCGAGAAGTGTGCCGAGGAGGTGCGGCGGGTGTCCAAGAAGGGCGTGCACGCCCTGACCTTCAGCGAGAACCCGGCGGCGATGGGATACCCGAGCTTCCACGATGAATACTGGAACCCGTTGTGGCGGGCGCTGTGTGACACCAACACCGTGCTCAATGTGCACATCGGGTCGTCGGGAAAGCTGGCTATCACCGCACCCGATGCGCCGATGGACGTGATGATCACCCTGCAGCCGATGAACATCGTCCAGGCGGCAGCCGACCTGCTGTGGTCCCGGCCGATCAAGGAATACCCGGATCTCAAGATCGCGCTGTCTGAGGGCGGCACCGGGTGGATTCCGTACTTCCTGGAGCGGGTGGACCGCACCTACGAGATGCACTCGGTCTGGACGGGTCAGGATTTCGGCGGCAAGGTTCCGTCCGAAGTGTTCCGGGAGCACTTTTTGACCTGCTTCATCTCCGACCCGGTCGGGGTCAAGCTTCGCCACGAGATCGGCATCGACAACATCGCCTGGGAGGCCGACTACCCGCACAGCGATTCGATGTGGCCGGGCGCGCCCGAGGAGCTGTGGAACGTGTTGTCGGCCAATAACGCCACCGATGCCGAGATCAACAAGATGACCCACGAGAACGCCATGCGCTGGTACTCGTTCGACCCCTTCGCCCACATCGCCCGCGATCAGGCCACTGTGGGCGCGCTGCGCAAAGCCGCCGAGGGGCACGACGTTCAGATTCGCGCGCTCAGCCAGCACAAGCACGGCGACCGCCAGGCGAACGCGTTGATGGACGCCGCGCGGTCCAACAGCTGAGCAGGGCCGACGTTGACGGGCACCCGCCCGTGTGAAAGTCTGTTGACCACAGGTGAGAATCGCATTCTCGGATATGAGAGTGTTGCTTGGAGGGAGTGCAGCCGGCTCGTGATGGATCCAGACACGATTGACTTCTTTCAGGACGCCGCGGTGGTGGCCGATCCCTACCCGTACCTGCGCGCACTGCGGGAGCGCTCGCCGGTCACCCGGGAGCCGCACCACAACGTGATGATGGTGACCGGTTGGGAAGAGGCCTGCGCGGTGGCCGGCAACGCCGAGGTGTTCTCCTCGTGCATCGCGGTAACCGGCCCGTTCCCCGGCTTCCCGGTGCCACTCGACGGTGACCTGGGCGGTGCGACGGTGTCCGGTCTGATCGACAAGCACCGCGATGAACTGCCGTTCAGTGACCAGCTGCCGACGCTGGACCCGCCGACGCACACCAACCATCGGGCGTTGCTGATGCGGCTGCTCACTCCCAAGCGCCTCAAGGAGAACGAGGACGCCATGTGGGAGCTCGCCGATGCGGTACTCGACGAATTCCTCGCGCCCGGTGCCGGTGAGTTCATCGGCGGCTTCGCGGCGCCGTTCACCCTGCTGGTCATCGCCGACCTGCTGGGCGTCCCCGACGAGGACCGGGACGAGTTCGTCAAGAACATGCATCACAACGTCGGCGGCGGGATCGGCAGCACCGATGCCAAAGCGCTGGCACACAGTCCGCTGGAGTTCCTCTACGCCACCTTCGCCGACTACATCGCTGATCGCCGCCGCACGCCGCGCGAGGACGTACTCACCGGCATGGCCGAGGCGACCTTCCCCGACGGCTCCGTCCCGGACCCGATGGATGTGGCCCGGGTGGCCGCCAACGTCTATTCGGCCGGCCAGGAGACCACGGTGCGCCTGCTCGGCTCCGCGCTCAGGATCATCGGGGAGCAGCCCGAGATTCAGCAGCGGCTGCGCGACGACCGCAGCCTGATCCCGAACTTCATCGAAGAGGTGCTGCGCTTCGAAAGCCCGGTCAAGGGCGATTTCCGGCTCTCCCGGGTCGACACGGAGGTCGGCGGAGTCGACATCCCCGCCGGCACAACGCTGATGGTGATCAGCGCCGGCGCGAACCGGGATCCGCGCCGCTTCACCGACCCCGACACCTTCGATCCCGCCCGCACCAACGCCCGCCAGCACATCACTTTCGGACGCGGCATCCACAGCTGCCCCGGTTCGCCGCTGGCCCGGGCCGAAACCCGGATCGCGATCGAGCGTCTGCTGGATCGCACCGCCGAGATCAGCATCTCCGAAGAGCGGCACGGTCCGCCCGACGCACGGCGGTTCAGCTACATTCCGACCTACATCCTGCGTGGTCTGATCGATCTGAACCTGGAGTTCACGCCCGCCGCGAAGGCCGCGCGATGAAGGCCTGGGTCGACCCGGACCGCTGTGCCGGGCACGGTATCTGCACCACGATCTGCCCCGAGGTGTTCGCCATCAACGACGACGGGTATTCGGAGGTCACCGTCGACGAGGTGCCGCCGCAGTTCGAGGACGCGGTTCGCGATGCCATCAAGCAGTGCCCCGAACACGCCATCGACGAAGTCACCGATTCGCAAGAGGAGAACTGATGTCCAACGGGCCCAAGGGATATGTCATTCTGACCGAGGCCATCAACGACCCGTCGGGCATGGTCGCCTACGGTAAGGCCGCCCAGCCGACGATGGCCTCGGGTGGCGCGACGATCCTGGCCGTCGAGACCCAGCCCGAGGTGGTAGAGGGCGACTGGCACGGCAACCAGACCGTGGTCTTGGAGTTCGAATCGGTGGAAGCCGCCCGGGCTTGGTATCACTCCGAGGGCTACCAGCAGGCCGCGAAGCTGCGCCAGGCCGCCGCGGACTGCAACGCGGTCATCCTCTCCGGCTTCCCGGCGCGCTAGTCGCCTTCCTCGACGATCGACAGCGCCTGCCGGGGGCACCTGCGGACCGCTTCGTGGACATCGCTTTCGGTCTCCGGGGTGATGTCCGGCTTGAGGATGTGCAGGGTGTCCTGGTCATCAAGGTCGAACACCTCGGGGTTGATGCCCATGCAGATCGCGTTGGCCTCGCACAGCCCGTAATCGACTACCACTTGCCGTCGTCTGGCCATTGATACCCCTACCGCAGGACCCGGACCGGAACGTTCTGCCAGCCGGCCACGTTTTGCATGTGAACCCGT
Organism: Mycolicibacter sinensis; assembly: GCF_001667375.1. Taxonomy (GTDB): domain Bacteria; phylum Actinomycetota; class Actinomycetes; order Mycobacteriales; family Mycobacteriaceae; genus Mycobacterium; species Mycobacterium sinense_A. The sequence goes on from NZ_LZIN01000033.1 coordinate 144,316, forward strand.
TGCAGGCCGTCCCAATTCACCTCGTAGCGAGGCATGAAGTCCAACAACCTCTCCAGCGCGATGGTGCTCTCCATCCGGGCCAGGGCCGCTCCGAGGCAGCTGTGGATCCCATAGCCGAGGCCGAGGTGTTGTGCCTCGGTCTGATCCCGATCGATATCGAAGGTATCGGCGTCGGTGAATGCCTCCGGGTCCCGGTTCGCCGCGGCGTTCAGCAAGAACACCGGCTTGCCCGCCGGGATGGTGCCGCCGCTGACGTGCGCCTCCTTCAGGGTGTAGCGAACGTTGTACTGCACCGGGCCTTCGTAGCGCAGTAGCTCCTCCACGGCAGCGGGAACCTTGCTGCGGTCGTCGAGCAGTTTCCGCCACTGCTCCGGGTATCGGGCGAAGAGCACCGCCGCGTTTCCGACGAGCTTGGTGACGGTTTCGGCGCCCGCGCCCCCTAATAGCGCGGCGAAGCCGGTGATCTCGATATCGTCGAGCCGGCGCGGCTGACCGTCTTCGCCGGGGATCTCGGCGGCGATCAGCCTACTGAGCATGTCGTCCTGCGGGTTGACCCGCCGCTCCTGGACCAACCCGTAGTAGTACATCGCAGTATCGATGTTGGCCTGCATGTTTGTTTCGCTTATTTCGATCTGCCCGGGTTCGTGGTGCAGCGAGATGTTCATCCAGTGCCGCACCTGCTGCCGGAACTCGTCGGGCACCCCGACCATCCTGGTGATGACCTCCACCGGGAACGGCCCGGAGAAGTCCTGCACCACATCGAAGCGATCCGGGTCCGCGGCGCCGAGGAACCGTTCGACCTGCCCGATGATGGTCTCGCGCTGCGCCTGCATCGCGCGGGGAGTGAATGCCTTGTTGAGCAGGCTGCGCATGTGCCGGTGATCCGGAGGGTCCATGAAGATGATCGACTTCTGTGGGGGTTCGTTCGACCGCACCATCGCCAGGTCGCAGCCGCGGGCCGACGAATAGGTCTCGAAGTCCTTGAGCGCCGCCGCCACGTCTTCGTGGCGGCTCAGCGCATAGAAGTCCTCTTCCTCGTTGTAGTAAAGGGGAGCTTCGGCGCGCATTCGCCGATAGATGTCGAACGGATCGTTGAAATACTCTTCGGAGAACGGGTCGAAGACGAGCTTCGGCTTGGTCATTGAATCCTCCTCAGCGGCAAGAAGCGGCTGGATAAAGCGCCGTGACCGGCCGTCAGACCGTAGGTCCAACTGTAAGACATACGGGTAGCTGCCGGAAGGTTATTCGCCAAAGTCGCGCGATCATCGCGGATGATCCATCAGCGACAGTGCGGCGTCGGCGGCGTCGAGAACCGCGCCGGGCATTGCCGCGGCCTGCTGCGCCAAATCGGCTACCAGTCGCACGTCCTTGCGCAACAGCGCCCCGGCCATTCCGGCGAGACGATCCAGGCTGCCACCGGAGCCACGGATGCTGTTGAGCGCAAAACTGTTCGAACTGCCGCGACACACCACCTCGGCGAGTCGGCCCGCCGACACCCCGAGCTGTTCGCCCAGCGCCAGAGCGGTGGCGGCGGTGCCCAGATTCGCGGTGAACAACAGGTTGTTGAGCAACTTGGTTACTTGCCCCGATCCGATCCCGCCGAGATGCACGACCGGGTCGGCGTAGGTGTCGAACACCGGCCGGCACTTCTGCACCACGTCCTCGTCCCCGCCGACCATCACCAGCAGCGTTCCGGCTTCGGCCGCCGGCCCACCACCGCTGACCGGTGCGTCGATTACCGAAACGCCGTGATCAGCACAGTGTTCGGCCAACCGGCGACAGGTGTCGGGGTGTACCGTGCTGTGGATCGCGATGATGCCGCCGGGCTGCAACCCGGCCAATACGCCATTCTCGCCGTGGATCACCTCCTCGACGTCGGCGTCGCCGACCACGCACAGGCAGACCAGATCGCTGGCCCGGCCCAGCTCCGCAGGGGTGTCGGCGACGGCGGCCGTGGTGTCGGCGAAGGGTTCGAGGGACTCGGGCCGACGAGCCCACAGCGTCATGGCATAGCCGCCCTCGACGATGCGTCGCGCCATCGGCGCGCCCTGACTGCCCAGTCCGATGAAACCGACGCGCATCAGCTGATCTCCGAATCCTGTTCGGCGCCGGCGGTTGCGGCGCACTCCTCGACGAATGCCAGCACCGACTCGTGGTAGCGCTGCGCACCGAAACCGACGCTGAGATTGTGCCCGGACCCGGGCTCGTCGTTGCTGGTGAAGCGCGGTGTGGCGGTGAAGATTTCGCGGATCTCGTGTTGCGCGGCCGGGTCGGCAGCCCAGATCTTCTCGTGTTCGGCGAAGGTGAAGCGCACCGGGACGTGCACCTGGCCGGCCAGCGACGGAAAGGCGCTGCGCGGCCAAGCGGCCACCATGGCGGCCTCGTAGTTTGCACCGGGAGAGGCGTGGATGATTCCGCGCAGCACCGCGTCGGGATACAACGATGCCGGCTCCCAGAGCAGTTCGCGTAGGCCGACCGGTCGCTGGCCGGGACCGGCCTTGCTCAGCACGTCGCGCGCGGCGGCCTGGTAGTGCAGCCCGGTGCCGGCCAGTTCCAGGCCGAGCAATTCGTCGCCGCGTTCATCGACGGCCATCCGCAACGCCAGTTCGCACCCGTTGGAGTGGCCCAGGACGAACAGTCCGGCGCCCCGGTCCCGATCGCCGAGGATCCGGTCGAGCGCCCGGTAGGCGAGCCGGACGCGCTGCTCCGGGGCGTCCACCGACTCCGGATACAGCGCCGAAGCGCCGTACCCCGGGCGGTCCAGTGCGACCACCGTGAAGCCCAGCGCGGCACCGGCTCTCAGCAGGGACAGGTGCGGATGGCCCGGGCAGTCGAAATACGCCGACGTCGTGCCGCCGCCGTGCAGGGCGACCACGACGGCGCGCGGCTCGGAAACTTCGGCCAACAGCGCCGACATCGGGATGCCGTCGGCGCTGACCGTGCGCGGGCGAACTGCTGGGCTCATGTGTCCATCCGCAGCAACATGACCCCGCTGGGGGTCAGCCCGCCGCTGCTCGTCACCGCGACCCGGGCGCCGGCCACCTGACGCTTGCCCGCCTCGCCGCGCAACTGGGTGACAGCTTCGTGGATCAGCCCCATCCCGTGAGTGCGGCCATGGGAGAGCTGACCGCCGTGGGTGTTCAGCGGAAGCACGCCGTCCCGGGCGATGTTGGTGCCGCCGTCCAGAAAGCTCTTGGACTCGCCGATGCCGCAAAAACCCAGCGCCTCAATCCAGGACAGGCAGTTGAAGCTGAACCCGTCGTAGAGTTCCGCGACATCGACATCGGCTGGACGCAGTGAGGTCCGCGACCACAGGTGCGCGGCCTGGCCCAGCACCTGCGGTTCGTGGGTCAAGGTGCTTTGGTCCCAGTCGGTGCGCTCGATGATCTGGGTGCCGACCGCCTCTACCAGGACCGGTGGCTTGGCCAGATCGCGGGCTGTGTCGATCGCGGAGACGATCACCGCCACGGCGCCGTCGCAGGGGACGTCGCAGTCGTAGAGCCCGAACGGGGTGGTGATCATCCGGGCGGACAGATAGTCGTCCATGCTCATCGGGTCGCGGTAGATCGCTGTCGGATTCAGCGCGGCGTTGGCTCGCTGGTTCAACGCGATCCAGCCCAGCGTCTCGCGGGTGGTGCCGTAGCGGTGGAAGTGCCGTTGGGCATTAAGTGCCAAGGTGTGCGCCGCCGAGGTGGCCCCGAACGGAATCTGCCAGCCGGTGGTGCGCTTTCCGCCCGGCGGCGAGGCCTTACCGGCCTTGAGCAGCTCGCTGAATGTCGATTCCCACACGGTTCGGAAACACAGCACATGGCGAGCCAGTCCGGTGGCAACGGCCATCATCGCGGCGATGACAGAGCCGCCGGGCCCGAAGGTGTCCATGCCGCCGTTGATCCATGTCGGGCGCAATCCCAACGCGCCCTCCAGCGCCGTAACGCCGCCTTCGCCCATGCCGGCTACGTCCAAGCTCGGATACGTTGAGAGCCCATCGATGTCGTCGAAGGTCAGCCCGGCATCGGCGACGGCCGCCTGGCATGCCTCCACGGTCAACGCCAGCGGTGCAACCATGAGCCGACGGCCCAGTCGTGAAGCGCCGATCCCGGTGATCGCCGACTTGTCCTCGAATTTCTCGGTGCTGGCCATCGGGCGCACGTGCTGCGCGAAGTCCTCGGGGGCGATCTCGTCGGTGGGCAGCGGTCTGATTTCCGGACTGTCCGGCACCGGGCGGAACAGCGGCAGCCACACGTCCTCGATGTTCTCGAAGACAACCTCCACCTGCTGGCCGAGTTCCAGTTGGTCCGGATCGCAGTCGATGATGTTGGTGGTCAGCCGAACTCGCGGATCCTCGTCGATCACGACCTGCGCCACTACGTAGGGCGCCGGCATGCCGGGCAGGCTGAACCGGTGGTTGATGGTGAAACCGGCCAAGGTGGCCCGCCCGGAGACCTCACGCACGCCCATCTCGGTGCTGTGGCAGTACCGGCACACCGGTTGCGGCGGATGAATGAGCGCGGCGCAGTCCCGGCACTCCTGCAGTCGCAACACCCCGTCGGCGCCTGCGGTCCAGAAGAATTCGTTCTCGATGGTGATCGCCGGCAGTGGTCGGCCCGGTGCGCTCATACGGGGCTTCTCATACATCGTCGTCCTCCGCATCGATCTCGATGATGGCGTGCACCGGACAGTCCAGCAGGGCCCGCATGACGTCATGCTCGTCTGCCTCGTCCACCGTGCCGTCGCCGGTCAGGGACGCATAGCCCCAGTCGTCCAGCGAGAAGTACTTCGGTGCGTGTTTGGCGCAGAACCCGAATCCGTCGCACATGGTGCGATCCAGCCGGACCTTCATGGCGTCGCCTCCTCGACCGCGTAGGGACGTTCGGCCCGGAAGGCGCCGCCACGGCAGGTCGCACAGGCGCCGTCGAGGTGCTCGGCCACCGATTCCGGGAAGCGGATCAACAGGCTCGCCGCCACATTGGTGGCGCCGTCCAGCGTGCCGCAGGCGCCGCGCCCGGGAAGCACCCCGGCCCAGCGCTGCAGCCGCTCGACCTCCTCCGCGGTCGCGGCACCATCGCGCAGCGCCTCGGCGACCGCCGCCCGCGCGGCGGTGCCGTTGAAACACGACCCGCACTGGCCGGCGTTCTCCCGCCCGAAATAGGCCAGCACCGAAGCCGCCACCGCGACCGGGCAGTCGTCGGTGAGCACCGCCATCGCCCCGCAGCCCAGGCCGCTGCCGCCGGCACGCAGGGTCTCGTGATCCAGCGTGGCGTCCAGCGCTTCGCGGTTCAGCAGGCCGGAGAAGTAGCCGCCCATCAGCAACCCGCGGACCTGGTCGAGCGGAATCCCGTGCAGCTGAAGCAGTTCGGAGACCGCGATACCGTGCGGCAGCTCGTAGAGCACGGGCGGCCGGCCACCGCCGGTCACCGTCGCCAGAAACGTTCCCGGTGACAACGCGGTCCCGGCCGAGCGGAACGCCGCCGCGCCGTGCTGCTGCAGATACGGAAGGTTCGCCAGCGTCTCGACATTGGAGACCAGTGTCGGTCGCTGCGCCACCCCGTGCTGGTAGGGGCGCGGCGGCTTGTCGGTCGGTTTGGCCGGTCCGCCGTTGATCGCCCGCACCGCCGCGGTCTCCTCACCGGCCACATAACCCGCGTCGACGGTGAACACGCTGATAGCCATCCCAGCAAAGACTTCCGTGCCGACCTCGGCCAGCGCGTGCTCGATACTGCGGGCCGCCGCCGGGTCGGAGACGTAGACGTAGGCGCGGCTGGCGGCCACGGCCGCGGCCGCCAGTCGCAGCCCGTCGAGCACCAGGTGGGGGCGGTTGCGCAGCAGCCAGCGATCCTTGACCGACGCCGGTTCGCCCTCCTCGCCGTTGGCGACGACTACGGCGTCCCGGCCGCGGCGGGCGGCGGCGGCGCGCACCGACGCCAGCTTGACTCCCAGCGGGAAGCCCGCGCCCCCGCGCCCGAGCAGCCCGCTGCGTTCCACCTCCTGAAGGAACGCGTCGGCGTCGGCAAGCGCACGGTAGCCGCCCTCGGCGATGTAGGTTGCACCGTCCTCGACGCCGTCACGCAGCAGGCGCAGTGCACAGTCCGGCCAGGCGGCGACTGTGATATCCGGTCGCGCGGCAGTTGTCGTCATTGCCACCTCGTTTGGCTAGGCTCGCGGACGTGAGAACAGCGGTGGTGCGTGTCGACGTCGACCCGACCGGTCAGCTGATACCTGAGCAGTTGACGGCCGGCATGGCGACGCTGCGTGACCTGGCCGGGCAAGCGGGTGTCGAGCTGGTGGAGACCGATGTTGCGGCCATGCCGGTGGGCCGGCGCCAGGTCCGGCTGCTGATCAGCGGGGCCGACATCGACATCGTCGACATCGGAACACGCTTGTGCGCCAGCGCGTTCGGCACCGCGCCGACGCCCGGGGTGGTGACCTACGTGAGCAGGGGCACCGACGATGACGTGCACGGAGTGCTGGCCGGGCTGGGACTGACCGGCGAGATCGGCCGGACGCCGGGAACGAACGGTCTGGACGTCGTCCACGTGACGTTGGCCGAACCGGATCTGCAGCGCGTCGGCGAGAGTCGCATCCACACCGCGCTGGAGGCCTCGCTGAACTGCGAGGTCCATATCCACACCCGCTGAGGTCATCAGCGGCCCAGGAATTCCAGGATGGCCGGGGCGGCCTGCACCCAGGTGTCGAACATGTTGAAGTGACTGACTTTTCCGGCGGCACGCTCCTCGCCGGCCCGCTCCCAGGCGTCCTCCGGCCACGGCGGGTCGATCAGCTCGGACCCCTTGATCAGGCAGCTCACCTCCAGCGAGGTGCGTTTCGGGTGGTCCCAGTCGTTCTCGCCGCCGCGGATGATGAGCGTGGGAACCGTGATGCGGTCGAACATTTCGTCGTCGACGCCGGGAATCGTCTGCCCCGGCTTGGAGACGAAGGCGTTCAGCCAGCGCAGCATCACCTTGAGGAACTCGTCGGAATCCAGCTCGAGCAGTCGCTGCTTGTTCGCCGGGTTCTCCTCGATCCGTTCCTGCCATTCGCGCAGCCCCACCAGCGCCTGGGTGCCGCCGCCGCGTACCGCCAGGATGTTGGGCACCACGTAGTAGGACCCCAGCACGAAGGAGCCGTACACGCCGCCGACGATGTTCCACAGCACCAGCTTGGTGGCCAGCTCGGGGTAGAGCATGGTGGTCAGCATGGAGTCCCGGGCACCGCCCGAGCCGCCGGCGATGATGCAGGGTCCGGTGTCCAGGGCGGTGAGCAGTCCGTGCAGCGTTTCGGCGCGCATATGCGATTCGGACTGGCCGTAGAACTGCACATCGGACGCCCCGCAGTTGGGGCGGTCCCACAGCAGCACCCGGTAGCCACCCTCGACGAGTTTGTCGGCCAGCGGGCGCAACCCGGGGATCTCCTTGGAGAACCGGCCGCCGGGGGTCAGGACGATCAGATCGCCTGTGTTACCGAGGATCTCGTAGACGACGTTTCCACCGTTGATTTCGACAGCGGGCACCGAATACTCCTGTGTGCTAGGCCTGGACCAGGACGTCGTTGCCGACGACCCGCACCGGGTAGGTTCGGATGCTCCACTCGGGTTTGACCGCGGTGGTGCCGGTGGCCAATTCGAAACCCCACTGATGCCAGGGGCAGTAGATGTATTCCAGGTCTCGGACCATGGCGGCGTCTCCCGGCGCGGTCTCATCGACGACGGTGCGACCGCGCAGCCGCCCGGAGCACAGCGGTCCGCCTTGATGCGGACAGAAGTTCGCGATCGCGTAGAACGTCCCGTTGATGTTGTACACGCCCACGCCGTGATGCCCGATCGGCACGAGTTTATGGGTGCCGGGCGGGATTTCGTCGACGGTGGCAACGATGTGCTCGCGGCCCTGGGCCAGCCGGGGCCGCTGGTCGTCGTGGCTCATTCTAAAACACCCGTACCTGACCCTCGAGGGCCGGGACCGTGTCGGGAAGGTGGTAGGTCTTCAAGCCGTTCTTGAACATCACCGCTTCGCGGGCCGCCTTGGGCAGGTGCTTGACGAGCCAGCGCGGGTCGTCGAACGTCCAATGCGGGTAGTCCGAGGAGTACAGCAGGATCTTCTCGCACTCCATCCACTCGAAAGCGCGCATCAGCTCGGTCTTGTCCTCCGGGTAGTCCAGCGGCTGGGTGGTGAATTTGATGTGGTCCTTGACGTATTCGCTGGGCTTGCGTTTGATGTCCAGCCACGACTTGCGCGCCTCGTAGATGGCGTCCATGCGCCACATCAGCGGCAGGATCCAGGTGAAGGCGTGTTCGACGAGCACGATGCGCAAGGTCGGGAACCGGTCGAATACGCCGTCGAACACCAGGCTCATCACCTGGTTCGCCGCGAGCAGCGAGTAGGTGACCATGAAGTCGTGGTTGTAACTGGGCATCCCCACCGGCGGCATCGGCAGCTCCTCGTGGTGGCTGCGCGACAGGTGACAGCTGACGGTGATGTCGTGTTTGGTGGCCGCGGTCCAGATCGGGTCGTATTTGGGATCGCCCCACGACGGGCGCGGCTCGGCCTTGATCAGGACCTGCGCCATGTAGGGGTGGCCGGCCCACTTCTCGATCTCGGCGGCCGCGCCGGAGGGGTCCTCGATCGCGACGCAGATCGACCCGCGCCACCGCTGATGCCAGTTGTTGTGGCTGTCCAGCCAGTGGTTGGCCTGCCAGTCGTTGAGCGCACACGACATCGCGTGCTGGGCTTCGGGGATCCGCGCCGGGTAGGCGGCGGGCTCCAGGATCGCGAAGTCGGAGCCCGCCTCCATGATCAGTTGTTTGAACGCCAACTCCGGGCTGCTGCCGGGGAACTCGCCGTCGGCCGGGAACGCATCGACGCGCATCGCGAACGCGTGCGCGTAGTCGGGGGCGTCGTAGTAGATCTGTTCGCCCACCCGGCGGGTCAGAAAGTACTTGCTACGCCACGGCTCGGGGATGTACGGGGTCAGCTCCCCGCGCCGCGGCACCGGATGGACGTCGGAGTCCACGCATCGCACGGCAACGCGCTCGGCCGCCGGCTTGCGCTCTGTGGCTGTCACGGTCATGGTGCTCTCCCTTGATCCCAGCTGTTCTCTAGTGTGCGCCCGCGGCGGCCGGAACGTCGATCCCGTAAAGCCGGCTGGCATTGCGCCAGCACAGCTTGTCGCGCTGTTCGGCGCTGAACGCGCTCGGCACCGCCAATTCGTTGGACTGCCAGTGCGGATAGCTCGACCCGTACATCACCATGTCGTCCTTGCCGGTGAAACCGAGCCATTCCCCGGCGAACTCGGTGTCCCCGGGACCGTCCATGGCGCCCTGGACGAAATAGACGTGCTCGGGCAGGTAGTCGCTGGGCATCTCGGGGGCCCACGGGGTCTGCTCCAGGTGCGGTCTGCCGAAGGTGTCCATCCGCCAGATGAACGGGGTCAGCAGATCCGCGCCGCCGTCGGCCCAGACGAACTTCAGCGCCGGCATCCGCTCGAAGACGCCCTCGGCAATCATGTTCATCAGGTGGTACAGGTAATTGCACGCCATGAAGCTGACGTAGTGCTCATAGATGCGCGGGACACCGGACGGCGTCGGCGAGGCGGCGATGCCCGAGCCGACCTCGATATGCGCGGCCACCGGCAGGCCGGCGTCGATCGCCGCCTCCCACAGCGGCCAGAACTGCGGCTTGCCGAACAGCTCACGGGATTGCAACGGGACGCCGATCTGCACCACCCGCGGGTGGTCCTTCCACCGGTCGATCTCCTTCAGCGCGCCGGCGATGTCGTCGGGATTGACCCGGATCGTGCCGCGGAAGCGCTCGCCGTGCTCGGGGTGGTCCAGCCAGCGTGACACCAGGATCTCGTTGTGCGCCGCGGCGATCGCCGACCCGAGGTGCCGGTCGGGCATGATTCCGCGCGTCATCGGGTGCAGCACCGCCACGTCGACACCGCGGTCGGCGAACAGATGCTGGGCCACCACGTCGGGGTCCGAGCCCGGGTACTGGCCTTCCGCGCCCTCGGTGCCGGGGGCGTACTCGCCGCCCGGCGCCCCATACCAGTCCATCTCGTAGTCGGGGAAGCCGCGGCTGCGGTACGGCTCGCGCAGGTAGTTGCGCAGATCCTTGTTCGACGCCGCGAAGATGTGCACGCTGGCGTCGATGACGGGCGTCCCGGTGCCGTCCGGGTGTTCGATCATCAACTCCGCCCTTCATTCGCCGGACCCTGCGCCCGCCACGGAGCGTGCTGCGGGGAGTCACCACGAGCCGGACCCCATTGTATAGCTGTATTCTTTGCTTGCAAGAACTGGATTCTCATCCGCGGGACGGTCCGTCGGTGCAGCCAGCAGGCACGGCGACCGCTGCCAGCCCGCGATGGCGTGACAGCACGGTATCTCAGGTTGAGATCGTTACATTCGCTAACGAGAATGTTATTCTCGACGGGCGCGTGGAGGAGGTGACGCAATGCTGTTGGAGTTCGATGCGGATCAGCGACTGTGGCAGGGCACAGTGCGCGACGTGGTGGGCAAGCAATGCTCGCCCTCGCTGGTGCGCGGTGTGGCCGAGACCGTGGCCGGCTCGGATGATGCGATCGACTCGTTGTGGAAGGTCTACGTCGATCTGGGCTGGACCGAGTTGCACGAGCCGGAGACCGCGGTAGAGCTGGCGATCGTCCTCGAAGAACTGGGCCGCGCCACCGACCCCACGCCGTTCCTGGCGACCATGACCCAGTTCGCCCCCCTGGTCGGTGAGCACCATCGCGGCGACGGTTCGGCCGGCGCGGCGGTATACCGCGGCGTGAGCGCCTACCGCAACGCCGCCGGCTGGGTGCTGGACGGAACCGCGCTGAACGTGCTCGATGGTGATCGGGCTGAACGGCTGGCGGTGGTCGCCGATGCCGGGGTGTTTCTGGTCGACGCCGCCGCGGTGACGACGCGGACGGCCTCGGTGTTCGACCCGACGCTGCACGTGGCCGACGTGTCGTTCAGCGGAGTCGAGGTGCCTGACACCGCGCGGATGCGCGTCGACGTCGAGCGGGCCCGCCATGTCGCGCTCACCGGGATGGCGATGACGATGGTCGGCGCCTGCCAGCGGATCCTCGATCTGGCACTCGAGCACGTACGCGGTCGTCAGCAGTTCGGGGTGCCGATCGGCTCGTTCCAGGCGGTCCAGCACAAGGCGGCCGACATGCACGTGGCGATCGAACGTGCCCGGGCGTTGGCGTATTTCGCGGCGCTGACGATCGCGGCCGACGACCCCCGGCGGCGGATGGCGTCGGCGATGGCGAAGGCGGCGGCCGGGGAATGTCAGTCGGTGGTCTTCCGGCACGGGCTGCAGCTGTTCGGCGCGATGGGCTTCACCTGGGAGAACGACTTGCAGTTCGCGCTCAAGCGGGCCAAAGCCGGTGAGCTGATGCTCGGTGGTGCCGCAGAGCACCGCGCGGCCATCGCAGAGGAGTACCTTGCAGCTCACGTTTGATCCCGAGGTCGAGGAGTTCCGTGCCGAGTTCGCGGCCTTCCTCGACGCCAATCTGCCCGCCGAGGCCGACACCTTGGAGCGGCCGCGGTCGGTGTCGCACATGCCGGAGTGGGCGCGCCGCTGGCAGCGGTTGCTGTTCGACAACGGCTGGCTGCTGCCCGGCAATCCGCCGGAGTTCGGCGGCCGAAACGCCACCCTGCTGCAGCAGTTCGTCCACGCCGACGAACTGTGTCGGCGCCGGATTTATCACAGCTTCAATCCACAGGGTGTGAATATCATTGCGGCGTCGTTGCTTTCGTTCGGCAGCGATGAGCAGAAGCGGCGCTGGGCGGTGCCGATTCTGCGTGCCGAGATCACCGCGTCGCTGGGGATGAGCGAGCCGAGCGCCGGCTCGGACCTGGCGTCGCTGCGGACCAGGGCGGACCGCGACGGTGAGGATTTCATCGTCAACGGCCAGAAGGTGTGGACCTCGGGTGCTCACGATGCCGATGTGCTGCTGACGTTCGTGCGCACCGATCCCGATGCACCCAAGCACAAGGGCATCAGCGTCTTGTTGATCCCCACCGACACCCCGGGCGTGGTGTGCCGCCCGTTCCCCACCATCTGCGGGATCGACGACAAAGACTTCAACGAGGTGTTCTTCACCGATGTGCGGGTGCCTGGGGAGAACCTCGTCGGCCCGCTCAACGGCGGTTGGCGGGTGGCCAACGGTTCCCTCGGGCACGAACGCACCATGATGTGGCTGGGTTTCGCCGACCGACTCGACAATGTGATCGCCGATTTTCGCCCCGACGGTGCGCTGGAACGCGACCAGTTCGCCACGGCCGTCATGGATTATCAGGCGCTGCGCCTGCTCGGCTCCCGGGCGCTGGCCCGGGCCGCCCGCGGCGAGGAGGACGTGCCCGCCCTGTCGGTGCTCAAGCTGCTCGGCTCCGAAGCCGAGATGTACGCCACCGGTTACGCACTGGACGCCGCGGGGTCATCGGGTCTGATCCATCCGGCCAATTCCGGGCCGTATGCGCCGATGAACCTCGACAGCTACTTCGCCAGTTGGTTCGAACGGCACGCCCGGAGTTTCTCGGGCACCATCGCCGGCGGCACCTCGGAGATCCACCGCAACATCGTCGCCCAGCAGGTGTTGGGCCTGCCCCGCGGTTGACGCGATAGGACGCCGATGTCATGCGTTCGGCCGGCCGCGTTCCTGCGGACCACCCTCCCCCTGGACCTGTCGACGCTGACCGAGTTCGACACCGGCCGATACCATTCCGTCTGGATGCCCGACCATATGGTCAGCTTCTGGCCGGATGCCTTGTGGACACCGGAATTCACCGATCTGGCCACCGTCTCGCCTTCGCCGCACCGCCATCTCGATGCCCTGGCAGTCGCGGCCGCAGCAGCCGTCCTGACCGAGCGGGTGCCCCTGGCCACCAGTGTGGTGGACACCGTGCGCCGCCACCCCGCATCGCTGGCCCAGAGCGCGCTGACCATCGACCACTTGTCCGGCGGCCGCTTCATCCTCGGACTCGGCAGCGGTGAGCGGGAGAACATCGTGCCGTACGGCTTCGATTTCGACCGGCCGGTGAGCCGTTTCGAGGAAGCGCTGCAGGTGATCCGGCTGCTCTGGGACAGCGACGGACCGGTGGACTTCCAGGGCGCCTTCTACCGCCTGGACCGTGCCCGAATGGACACCGAGCCCCACGATGGGCGTGTCCCACCGATTTGGATCGGTGCCAGCGGCCCGCGGATGCTCGACATCGTCGGACGCTACGCCGATGGATGGTGGCCGGCCGGGGCGTGGACCCCCGAGCAGTACGGCGAGATGCTTGGCGCAGTGCGCGAATCGGCGCAGCGCGCCGGCCGTGACCCGATGGCGATCACGCCGTGCTTCGTCCAGGTCTGTCTCATCGGCGACGACGACGACGCGCTTGCCGAGATCGCCCGGACGCCGCTGGTGGCGTCCTTTCTGCTGCAGGTGTCCGCGAAGGTGTTGCAGCGCTTCGGGTTCGATCATCCGATGGGCGAGGACTGGGGCGGCTTCCACGACATCGACCCGGCAGCGCTGACGCGTGAGCGCATTCTGGGCTTCCTGGATCGGTTCGAGCCGGAGGCGCTGCTGGCGATCGTGCCGCACGGCACATCCAAAGATGTCGCCCGGATCATCAAGAGCTACGTCGATGCGGGCCTGCGGGTGCCCAAGATCCTGGACTACTCGGCGATGGCCGGACTGGACTACGCTGCCGCGTCCGCGGCCCGGGTCCGCCAGACCGAAGACGAACTCGCGGCGCTGTGCGAAGGCCGGACCGCATGAGCACACTCGATGCCGCCGCGATGCTTGACCGGGCCCAACGCGAGACCGGATGTGACGACTACGGCGATCTGTCGCTGCCGGAGCGCTTCTCGGTGGCCGTGGCGCAGTTGAATGGTTTCGGCTTGGACGCCGACGGCGCCGAACAAGCCCGGCAGGTTTGTCATTGGCTGCTCACCTCCCGGCTGGAGTTGATCGCCGACCGCGGCCGGCACCCGATCGCCGAGGAAGTCATCAACCGGCCGATGTTCGTCACCGGTGAACCGCGTTCGGGCACCACGTTGATGCACGCGCTGATGTCGGTGGATCCGAACGCCCGCGCACTGCGGTTCTGGGAGGTGATGTACCCCTCGCCGCCGCCGGGCCTGGCCGGGCCGGATGACCCGCGCCGTGCTCGCGCCGATGCGGACTGGCGCGAGATCAACGCCCGGCTGCCCAAGTGGCTGCACAGCCATCCCTACAACGACATGCTCGGCGACGGCCTGCCCGAGGACGAACGCACCTGGGCGTTCGACTTCCGGGTGATGACCCCGACGGCGTGGTGGCGGGTGCCGATGCCGGCGGTGGTCGGTGGTCTGCCCGTCGACGCGGCGGCACAGTACCGCCTGCACAAGGCCATGCTGCAGCAATTCCAGTACGCCCGGCCGCACAAGTACTGGGTCCTCAAGGGGTTCCACGGTTTTCGGCTCACTGAGCTGTTCGCCGCCTATCCCGATGCGAACCTGGTATGGCTGCACCGGGACCCGGTACAGGTCGCGGCATCACGCACGATGATGATGGCCGACATCCTCGACGGTATCGCGGGGCCGGTCGACCTGGCGGTCGAGGCCAAAAAGCACCTGGAAATGACTCGGGCCGGCATCGCCAACACGATGTCGCATCCCCTGGTCGACGACCCGCGCATCCTGCACGTCCCCTACACCGACTTCATCGCCGACCCGGTTGCGACCGTGCAACGCTATTACCGGTTCTGCGGCCGGCCGCTGACCGGCGAGGCCGAAACCGCGATGCGCCACTATCTGGCCCACAACCGTGGCGACCGGCACGGCAAGTTCCACTACTCGACCAGCGTGCTGACCGACATCGGGGAGGACCTCGACGCGTTGCACGACGAATTCGCGCTGTTCCGGGAACGTTTCGGTGTCCGTATCGAGAAGCGCGAGTGAGTTGGTGATGCACGAGCGGCTGTCGGTGCACAGCGTCACCTTTTTGGGCGCGAGTCCCGCCGAGCTGCGCGGTTTTTGGGAAACGCTCGGGGTGCGGCGCCTGAGTATCCTGGATACGCAACTGCTCGATCGCGGCTTCACCGGCTTGGTCACCGCCGGCGGCTACCGCATCGAGGCGGTCTATCACCTGTTCGGCGGTGGCCGGGTACCGGTGGACGCCGAGCAGATCCGCACCACCCGAACAGAGCTGGCGCGGCTGGTCGACGCCGCCGCAGTCGCTCGGGCCCGGTGCATCTACCTGCTCACTGGCGGCCGCGGCCAACTCACCTGGGAGCAGGCCGCCGAGCGCTTCAGCACCGCAATCGAACCCTGTGTCCGGCACGCGCGGGCGGCCGGTGTCGACCTCGCGGTTGAGAACGCGTCAAGCCTGTACGCCGACCTTCATCTGGGGCACAGCCTGCGCGACACGATCACCCTGGCCGAGATGGCGGGCCTGGGCATCTGTGTGGACCTGTTCCACTGCTGGGCCGAAGCCGGGCTGAGCGGGCTGCTGACCCGGGCGCTGCCCCGGACCCGGCTGATCCAACTGAGCGACTACGTGCTCGGCGATCGTGCGCTTCCGGCCCGCGCCGTCCCCGGCGACGGCGCGATTCCGATCCGGCCGGTGCTGGCGCAAGCATTGGCCGCCGGTTACCCGTTCGGGTTCGACCTCGAGCTGCTCGGGCCGCGAATCGACCGCGAAGGACCGCTGGCCGCTGCGCAGCGGGCGGGGACAACGGTCACCGCGATGCTCGCCGAACTGGGCTGCTGAGGAAGGAATTTCGACGATGGCTTTCGGCGACGGTCCCGACGATGTGGCGCTCGATGCGGCGTGGCGCCGGTTCTGCGACCAGCTGAAAGTGGCCGGTCGCCAAGCCTTCAAGGACTACAACGCGACCGCCGGCGTGCAGCGAGCCGACGCGTTCCGATTCCTCACCCAGAACCTCGGGCAGGCGTTCGACCTGGCGCTGGAGACCCGCGACACCCGCTATCCGATGCTGCACACGTTCTGCAACCCGATCCGCAAACTGGGCGGCGACTGCGCCGACTTCACCTACCAGCAAGCCTGGATCGACGGTGAATCCACCTACCGGATCAGCGGAACCCGCGGCACCGCACCGTTTTTCAATATCACCGTGCAGGGGCAGCGGCCGCCGGGTCCTGGCGTCCTCCACGAGCCGTTCGGCGATGTGCCGGAAGCCAACCTCTTCGGCCACCAGCTGACCGCCGAACCGGACGGCACCTTCGAGCTCTACCTCGGTGGAGCCGAACGTGCGCCGAACTGGCTGCCGACCACTCCGGAGACGCGGAAACTGTTCATCCGCCAGGGCTTCGATCGTTGGGATGAGCAGCCCGCGCGCCTGCGCATCGAGCGGGTGGACATGACCGCACCGAAACCGGTGCCCGGCCCCGAGGCGTTGATCGAGGCGATGGGATGGGCGGCGGAGTTCATCACCGGGGCGATGGCCGACTGGCCCGAGTTCCCCTTCACCTACGGCGGAGTCGACGAGACCCGCCCGAACCGATTCCCCGAGATCACCACCACGGACGCGGACGCCAAACGCGGTCGTGCGGCCGCCAACATGTACTGGGAGCTGGCGCCGGACGAGGCGCTGGTGGTCGAGTTCGACGCCCACGAAGGCCTGTGGATGGTGACGAACATGGGCGTGTTCTTCACCAGCATGGACTTTTTGTACCGGCCGGTGAGCTACACCCCGAGCCGCGCCTCGGTTGACTCCGACGGCAAGGTGCGCCTGGTGCTGGCGCATCGTGACCCGGGTGTGCGCAACTGGCTCGACACGCAGGGTTTCGAACGCGGCAACCTCACCTACCGGCACATGCTGGCCGGTCACCCGGTGCCGCTGGAAACCCGGCTGGTCAGACACGCCAACCTCGGCGCGGTATTGCCCCGCGATACCGCGCGGGTCACGGTGGCCGAGCGCCGCGCACTGATGTGGGAGCGCTTCAACGGTATTAGCACTAGGTTTCCGCTGTGACACCGCGGGAGTCTGCGCTACGGGAAGGATTGGGAGATCTTGGATGCACTAATCGTTGACGCGGTGCGCACACCGCGTGGCCGGGGCCGTCCCGACGGCGCGCTGCACGGTGTTCATCCCCAGGACCTGCTGGCCCAATGCCTCACCGCGGCGGCCGACCGGGTGGGCTTCGAGCCGACCGACGTCGACGACGTGATCGCCGGCAATGGCATCATGGCCGGTGAGCACGGTGACGACATCGCCCGATTGGCGCTGCTGCTGGCCGGCTGGCCGGAGACCGTGCCGGGAATGACGCTGAACCGGTTCTGCGGATCAGGCCAGCAGGCCATCACCGTGGCCGCCGCCGGGATCGCCGCCGGGCAGCAGGATCTGGTCGTGGCGGGCGGTGTCGAATCGATGTCCCGGTGGGATGTCACCGTCGGCGTACCGACCATCGACGGCGCCAACCCGTCCTTTCGTGCGATGTACCCGACGGTTCCGCAAGGGGTTTCGGCGGATCTGATCGCGTCGCTGGAAGGTTTCACCCGAGCCGACGTGGATGCTTTCGCCGCGTCGAGCCAGCAACGCGCGGCGAAGGCCATCGCGGCAGGGTACTTCGACAAGTCGCTGATCGCCGTCCGTTCGGAGTCCGGTGAGATCATCGCCGGTGTCGACGAACACCCGCGGCCGGGAACGACCGCGGACAAACTCGCGACGCTGCGGCCGGCGTTCGAGCAGGCCGGCAGTGCCCGAGTCCCCGGCGAGCAGCTGAGCTTCGACGAGATCTGCGTGAACCGCTACCCCGGAATCGACCGGATCGACCACGTTCACCACGCCGGCAACTCTTCGGGTGTTGTCGATGGCGCCGCGGTGGCGGTGATCGCTTCGCACAGCTGGGCGAACGCGCACGGCGTTGCCCCACGTGCCCGGATCCGGGCCACCGCGGCGATCGGCAGCGAGCCGATCGTCATGCTCACCGCTCCGGGCCCTGCGGCGCAGCGATGCCTGGCCAAGGCGGGAATGGATGTCGCAGACATCGATCTGTGGGAGATCAACGAGGCGTTCGCCGCGGTGCCGCTCAAGACGATTCGCGATCTGGGCCTGGATCCGGAACGGGTCAACGTCAACGGCGGCGCCATCGCGCTGGGGCATCCGATCGGCGCGACCGGCGCCATCTTGATCGGCACACTGCTCGACGAGCTGGAGCGCCGTGACCTGGCTACCGGTCTGGTCACCATGTGCACCGGCGCCGGCATGGGCACCGCGACGATCATCGAGCGAATCTGATGACGCCCACAGCCGAAACCCTCGACATCGGGTCCCCGGCTCCCGGTGTGCTGGTGTTGCGGTTGAATCGCCCGAGCCGGCTCAATGCCGTCAACGAGACCATGCGCGACGAGATCACGGCAACACTGGCGAATATCGCCGCCGATGCCGCGGTAAAGGCGGTGGTGATCACCGGGACGGGCCGTGGATTCTGTTCCGGTATCGATATGCGCGACTTCGGGCCGGGGATGCTCGACGCCGATGATCCGGCGATCGACCGGCTGCGCTTCCAGGAGGCCATGGCCGGCTTGGCGCACGCGATACACGCCCTGCCGCAGCCGGTGATCGCCGCGGTCAACGGCCCGTGCGTGGGAGCCGGCCTGGCGATGTGCCTGGCGGCCGATATCCGGCTGTGTTCCACCGCCGCAACGTTCGGCAACGCCGCGATCCTGCTCGGGCTCTCGGGGGCGGAGATGGGCATGAGCTATCACCTGCCCCGCATTGTCGGCGCCTCGGTCGCGGCGGATTGGATGCTCACCGGGCGCACCGTGTCGGCGGAGGAGGCCGATCGGCGCGGGCTGGTGAGCCAGCTGGTCGGCCCGGAGGAGCTGATGGACCGGGCGCTGGAAATCGCCGGGCACGTTGCCGGATTGGCGCCGTTGGGAGTGCAGCTGACCAAGCGGGCCCTGCAGGTCAATATCGATGCCGGCGGGCTGCGCGCGGCACTGGAACTGGAGAACCGCAACCAGGTCCTCAGCCACGCCACCGAGGATGCCGGTGCCCGTCGCAGTGAATGGACACAGCGGTAGCGAGAGGATTGATTCAGTGGCATGGGATTTCTCCACGGATCCGGAGTGGGCGGAGCAACTGGAGTGGGTGAGTGAATTCGTCCGTGTGGAATGCGAGCCGATCGACCTGATCGTCAAGGAATCCCATGACCTCAACGACCCGGTGCGCCAGGCGCTGATTCCACCGCTGCAAGAAATCGTCAAGGAGCGCGGGCTGTGGGCCACTCACCTGGGTCCGCACCTCGGCGGCCCGGGCTACGGCCAGGTCAAGTTGGCTCTGCTCAACGAGATCCTCGGCCGGTCGGAATGCGCGCCCATCGTGTTCGGGTCGCAGGCGCCCGATTCGGGCAACAGCGAGATCTTGGCGCACTACGGCACCCCGGAACTCAAGGCCCGTTACCTGGAACCGCTTCTGGACAACCGCATCATCTCCTGCTTCTCGATGACCGAACCCCAGGGCGGCGCCGACCCTAAGGTGTTCACCACCGCCGCGGTCCCCGACGGGGACCACTGGGTGATCAACGGTGAGAAATGGTATTCATCGTTCGCGTCGATGGCGTCGTTTCTGATCGTGATGGCCGTGACCGACCCGGATGCGCCCCCCTACCAACGTCATTCGATGTTCGTGGTGCCGGCCGAAACGCCGGGAATCAACGTGCTGCGCGATGTCGGACTGGGTTACCAGCCGCTCGGCGGTGGGGGACGGGAGGGCTACGTCCGCTACGAGAATGTCCGGGTGCCGGCAGATCACATGCTCGGCCCGCGCGGGGGAGCTTTCGCCGTGGCACAGACCAGGCTGGGCGGCGGGCGCATCCACCACGCAATGCGCACCGTGGGCCTGGTCCGGCGGATCTTCGACATGCTGTGCGAACGGGCGGTCTCGCGCTACACCCAAGGCGAATCGCTGAGCCGCAAGCAGCTGGTCCAGGAGATGGTCGCCGACTCGTGGATGGAGATCGAGGCGTTCCGCCTGCTCACCCTGCAGACGGCGTGGAAGATCGATCAACACAACGATTACCGCGCGGTACGCGCCGATATCTCCGCGGTGAAGGCGATGATGCAGAAGGTGCTGCATGATGTCTCGGCGCGGGCGCTGCAGATCCACGGTTCGCTCGGCACCTCGCACGAGATGCCGTTCGTCCAGTATCTGACCGAGTCCTTCGTACTGGGGCTGGCCGACGGGCCCACCGAGGTGCACAAGGTGACGCTGGCACGGCTGCTGCTCGCCGACACCACGCCGGCGCCGGACGTCTTCCCCAGCGAGCACCTGTTGCGGCTGCGGGCAGCCGCTGAAGCCAAGTTCGCGGACAAGCTCGCCGGTATCCCGCGCGAATAGCGCTGCGCTGCACACTCAGCACGCCAGGTGGTCCAGCGCCCTGCCCAGCAGCCGGGGCAGCGCCGCGGCCATCTTCTCGAGCTCCTGGTCCGGTGTCGTGCGGCGACGGTTGTGTTTGACGATCAACGACCAGGTCGCCGTCGACTTGAAACAGGCCAGTGCCGCAAACCAGCCCAGATCGGGCACGCTGCGCCCCAAGGCGCGCCGGTAGTGCGCGGCCAGCTCGTGCACCGGGGGAGTGCGCCCGCGGTACGGCGTGACCCGGCCGTAGGTGTCCGGGTCGGCGTTGATCAGGAACCAGCCCAGGTCGACGCGCGGATCGCCCACCGACCAGATCTCCCAGTCGACGACGGCGGTGATGCGCCCGCCGACGGACAGCAGATTGCCCAATCGGAAGTCGCCGTGCACAAGTGCCGGCGTACCGGCGGCCGGAGTCGTCGAGCGCAGCGCCGCGGCGACGCGTTGCCAATCCGGCACCAGTTCCTGAGGCACGGTGGTCAGGCTGCGGCACCACTTGTCGAGTTCGGCGCTCGGCGCCACCACAGGCTCATCGTCCAGCCCGAGTTCCGCCGGGACCAGCCGATGCAGTGCCGCCAGCAGCTGCGCGGCGTGCTGAAACCGTTCCGCGATCACCTCAGCGGGACCCGCGTCGACGGCGTCGAAGAGCGGCTCGGCCGCCGCACCATCGATGAAGGACATTACGAACAGCGGCGGTACTTCCGGTGGATCGCCGTGGTCTTCGGCGAGGATCTCGGGTACCGGTACTGCCGTGCCCCTGAGCGTGCGAAGAATCCTGGCCTGGCGCAACACGTCACGGTGGGCGACCGGCGGCAGGCCGGGTGGGGCGACTTTGACCACGACCCGGCGTCCGGCGAGCGCACCGGCGAACGTCAGGCTCGACGCCCCGCCGGCCAGCGCCACCAGATCCGAGATAGGAGCGAGCCGCTGCTGCAGGCCGGCGAGAACATCGGCACTCAGCTCAGCGCGCCCATCTCGCGCAGGAACGACTGGGTGTGGGCGATGCGGCCGGTCATGGTGGCCGGGTCGGCGGTGCACAGCAGCAGGGCCGTACGGGTGATCAGTTCGATGTCCTCGGTATCCGTTTTCGCCAGGTCGAGGCTGCCGGCTCCGGGAGTGGCCACCGGGTTGGTGGGGGCTGCGGCGTTGACCGCGATCCCGTCGTCGAACAGTTCGGCGGCAAGGCTTTTCGTCAGTCGGTTCAAGGCGGCTTTGGCCATGCCGTAGATCCCGAAGCCGGCGGTGCGGTCGAACTCGGAAAACGGCGGGCCGGAAGGCAAGTCGCCTCCCACCGAGGTGATGTTGAGGATCCAGCCTCGGCCGCGCTCGCGCATGCCGGGGATCGCGAGTTGCGCCAGATGCAAGGGTGCCAGCACGTGCATGTCCAGCATCAGCTGAATTCGCCGCTCGGGAAAGGTATCCAGCGGGCGCAGAAACGTCACGGCGGCGTTGTTGACCAGGATGTCGGGCGGGCCGACCTGCGCCGCTGTCTCGGCGAACAGCCGTTCGCGGTCGGCGGCCTTGGACAGATCTGCGGCGATAGCGATCGCGGTACCGCCGCGGTCGGAGATCTCAGCCTGGGTTTGCGCCAGCGAACCGTCGTACTTGGGATCGGGTTGAGCGGTTCGGGCGGTCAGCACCACCGTCGCGCCTTCATCGGCCAGGCGCTGGGCGATCGCTTTGCCCAGACCGCGACTGCACCCCGTGACCAGAGCTACCTTCCCGGAGCACCGTGTCGTCACCGCCGCCTACGCCCCTTCGTGTGTCGTAAACAATTGACCGAGGATTCAGTCGAGAACGACGGCTTCCTTGCGCTCGGTGATCGGCAGCGCGCACTGCTGCTCGTCGCAGATCCGCTGCAGGTTCTCCAAGGTCTCCTCCAGCCCCGGTCCGATCCGCTTGCCCGGGGTGAATGTCGCGGGCAGGTGCCGCATGCCCTGGATGACACCGATGGTGTCGTAGTGCACGGTGCCGTCCGGGTCGCAGCGGTAGTCGGGCATGCGGTCCAGGACCGCGGTCAGCATCGACTTGAACACGGTGCGGGCCACGTTGGAGCCGATGCAGCGGTGCACACCGAGGCCGAAGCTGAAGTGCCGGTTCCCTTTACGATCCATGATGATGCTGTGGGGGTCCTCGAATATCGAAGGGTCGCGGTTGGCCATCGCCCAGGACAGCCAGAGTCGCTCGCCCTCCTTGAATGGGGTTCCCACCACCTCGACGTCTTCGGAGAAGGTGCGCCCGTCGCCGGCGGCGGGAGTGAAGTAACGCAGGAACTCCTCGGTGGCGGGGTCCAGCAGCGTGTCGCGTTTGGTGCTGAGCAGCTCTCGCTGGTCGGGATTCTCCGAGAGCCATTCCAGTGAGTGCGCGGTGAGCGCCGTCGTGGTGTCGAAACCACCGCCGATGACCAGCCCCACCATGCCGAGGGCATCGATGTCGGGAACCGGTTCGCCGTCGATCCGGGCGGTGGCTAGAGCATTGACGATGCCCGGGCGCGGGTTCTCTTTGATCTCAAAGTAATTGGTGAGGAGGTCGATGCCCATTTGCCGGTGCAGTTCGGCGACCCGCACCGAGTCGGGGTCGTGCTCGGGCGTGTAGACCGCCGCGTGGACCGGTTCGCAGTAGATCGTCCAGTTCTTCAGCGGGATGCCGAGCATCGCCAGCGTGAACACCGCGGGCGCGATGTTGGCCAGGTCATCGACGAAGTCGATGTGGCCTTCCTCGATCCTCTCGTTGATACAGGCGCGCACGATGTCGTCGATGAAGGGTTCCCAGCGTTTGATGGCGGCCGGGGACAGGTACGGGTTGACCACGTTGCGGTAGAAGCGGTGTTCCTCGCCGTCCATTTCCAGCATGCCGCCACGTACCCCGACGGCTCGTTTGGCCGGCGGGATGGAGATCCCTTTGTAGCCTTTGCGTTCGTTGTTGACGTCGTGGTCGTTGGAGACATGCGGGCACCGGGCCAGTTCGAAGACTTCCTGTGCGCCGGCCGCGACCCAGTGGCCGTCGTAGGTCTCGGTCCACGCCATCGGGCACTTGGCGTGCATCTCTTCGGTGATGGCCTGGAAGTTCAGCCGATACTCCGAGGTGTGCCGGTCGAAGTGGTAGGCCCGTTCCTTCTTGTGAGCACTGTTGGTGACGGCTTCGTTGATGCTCAAGGCATTGTCTCCCTTGTTACTAACTGTCGTCGTCGGTGAGGATGATGGCCTGCTCCGGGCATGACCGGACCGCTTCGCGTACCAGGTCTTGCTGGTCGGCGGGGACGACCTCGTTTGCGGCCGTGGAGTGACCGTCGATGTCGTCGAGGTCGAAGGAATCCGGCGCGATCATCTTGCACAGGCCGTGGCCCTGACAGCGCTCCGGGTCAACCCAAACTTTCATGCTGCTCCTATCGAACGTGCCGAATTTTCCGGCGCCGCATCAGACGTGGTAGTCGTACCACTTGAGGTATCCGCCTGCGTCGACCCGCAACTGCATCCCGGTGACGTAGCGGGCCTCGTCGGAGGCGAGCCAGAGCACCGCGTTGGAGATGTCCTCGGGTTCGATGAACGGGACCTTCATCGCCTGCTGCACATAGAACACCGGTTCGGCGTCGGCACGGGTCGGGTGCTCCAGGTCGGGGCGGAAGGATCGGTACATCGGCTCGCTCTGCAACATGTCGGTGTTGCAGTTGGTCGGGTGGATGACGTTGGCGCGGATACCGCGCACCGCCAGCTCGGTGGCCAGATCGTGAACGTACTGCGCGATAAGGCGTTTGGAGGTCATGTAGGCCATGCCGCCCGGGTCGTTACCGGGATTGGCCTTCTGGTGGGCGTCCATCAACGCCGCCGCCGACGAGGTGGCGATGATCGACGCCCCCTCGCCCAGGTGGGGCAGTGCGACCTGGATGCCGTTGATGGTGCCGACCAGGTTGGTGTTGATGACGTCGATCCAGGCCTGCAGGGGCGGATTTCCCTTCATGCCGGCCACGCCGGCCTGCGCGACGACGATGTCGAGCTTGCCGAACTCGGCGATCCCGGCGTCCAGTGCGCTCTTCAGCGCTGCCGCGTCGCGCACGTCAGCCTGCGCGGTGACGATGCCGCGACCGGTCTTCTCGACCAGCTTGGCGGTCTCCTCGAGGTCTTCGGGCCGTGCCATCGGATAGCCGATCGTCTCGATGTCCTGGCACAGGTCGACGGCGATGATGTCGGCGCCCTCCTCGGCCAGCCGCAGCGCGTGGCTGCGGCCCTGCCCGCGGGCTGCCCCCGTGATGAATGCGACCTTTCCGGCAACGCGTCCCACAGCTGTTCCTTTCGTTATCGAATGCCTCGGTGCGGCGAATGTCAGGTGTTGCGACCGCCGTTGACGCCCAGGATCTGCCCGGTGATGTAGCCGGCCTCCTCGGAGATCAGGAAGGCGCACGCCGCGGCGATGTCTTCGGGTCTGCCCATCCGGCGCACGGGGGTCTTGGCGATGTTGTCCTCGATGTTGCCGAGGAATCCCTGGCGGTCGGCGTTGCGCAGCATCGGGGTGTCGATGAAGCCCGGCGGTACGGCGTTGACGGTGATGCCGCTCGGCCCGTACTCCAGCGCCAGGGTCTTGGTGAGTCCGTTCACCGCGGACTTGGCCGCGACGTAGTGCGCCATATAGGGGGTGCCGGAGTGTGTGCTCGATGAGGAGATGTTGACGATGCGTCCCCAGCCGGCCTCGACCATGTCGGGCAGCACCGCTTGGACGGTGTGGAAGACACCGTTGAGGTTGATGTCGATGATCTGCTGCCAGTCCTCGAAGCTGATGTGGCTGAACTTCTTGAAGCCGTCTTTTCCGGCGGCGTTGACCAGGATGGTGACCGGCCCCAGCTGTTTGCGGATCTGCGTCAAGGCAGCGTCGATCTGTCCGCGGTCGGTGACGTCGGCCGCGAAGGCCAGCTCCTCGTGATCATTCGGTTTCACATCGATGACCGCCACCCGGTGCCCGTCGGCGCGCAAGCGGCTCACCACGGCCGCGCCGATGCCCGAGGCGCCCCCGGTCACTACGGCCGTTCTCACGAGGCCCGTCTCGCCCACAAAGAATCCCCTTTCCAAGATGTGAGAATCGTACTCTCGTACAACTGTTTCTGGCAAGGCTCGGACGAACCGGCTCCCAGCAGGGATGATGCGGAATCGCGGTGCTGAGGTGTCGCCCCGAGATAGGGCTGACAGGATTCCGACTCCGCTTGAGTTCTCCCTGGCGAGATGTATGATTCGCCGCACATGAGAATGTAGTTATCCGGCGGGAGGCTTGCATGGGTTCGCAGGAAACGGCAGCGACCATCGCCGACGGCGGTGCGCAGGCCACCGAGCAGGTTGCCGCCCGGCAACTGCTGATCGACGGCAAGCTGGTGGGCGCCGACCGTACCTTCGCATCGCTCAACCCGGCTACCGGTGAGGTCCTGGGCTACGCGCCGGACGCCGCGGTGGCGCAGGCCACCGCAGCCGTCGCGGCGGCGCGGCGGGCCTTCGACACCGGTGACTGGGCCACCGACACCGCGCTGCGGATCCGCTGCCTGGATCAACTGCACAAGGCTCTGGTCGAGCACCGCGACGAACTCGCCGCGCTCACCATCGCCGAGGTCGGAGCCACGGCGGCGCTGACCCAGGGCGCTCAGCTGGATCAGCCGATCGCGATCGTGCGCTACTACGCCGACCTGCTCCGCGACTATCCGATGACCGAAGACCTCGGCAACGTCGAGAGTCGCGGGATGCTGCACCACCGCTGGGTGGAGAAAGAAGCCGCCGGCGTCGTCGCCGCGATCATCGCCTACAACTACCCCAACCAGCTGGCGCTGGCGAAGCTGGCCCCCGCGCTGGCCGCCGGCTGCACCCTGGTGCTCAAGGCCGCCCCCGACACCCCACTGGTGACGTTGGCGCTCGGGGAGCTCATCGCCAACCACACCGACATCCCGGCCGGCGTCGTCAATGTGCTCAGCTCGTCAGACGCGCAGGTCGGCGCGGTGCTGACCACCGACCCAGACGTCGACATGGTCACCTTCACCGGATCCACCCCCACCGGGCGGGCGATCATGGCCGCCGCCAGCGAGACCCTCAAGCGGGTCTTCCTCGAACTCGGCGGCAAGTCCGCGGCGATCGTGCTCGACGACGCCGACTTCAACATGGCCGCGGTCTTCGCCTCGTTCTCGATGGTCACCCACGCCGGCCAGGGCTGTGCCCTGACGTCGCGGCTGCTGGTGCCCAACTCCCATCACGACGAGATCGTCGAGTTGATCAAGACCAACTTCTCCCACGTGCGCTACGGCGACCCGACGGATCCGAAGACCTACATGGGCCCGCTGATCAGTGCCAAGCAGCGCGACAAGGTCGACGGCATGGTGCAGCGCGCGGTCGCCGCGGGAGCCACCCTGGTGACAGGTGGCGAAAAGGTCGACCCCGGCTTCTTCTACACCCCGACGCTGCTCACAGGAGTCGACCCGGACAGCGAGATCGCCCAGGAAGAAGTCTTCGGGCCGGTGCTGACGGTGATCGGCTACGACGATGACGACGACGCGGTGCGGATCGCCAACAACTCGATCTACGGGCTGTCCGGCGCGGTCTTCGGCAGCCAGGACCGGGCGGTGGCGCTGGCCCGGCGGATCCGCACCGGAACGTTCTCCATCAACGGCGGCAACTACTTCAGTCCCGACGCCCCGTTCGGGGGATACAAGCAGTCCGGCATCGGCCGGGAGATGGGCGTCGCCGGCCTGGAGGAATTCCTGGAGAGCAAGACCTTCGCCGCGCCCGTGGGAGCCGCCGAATGAGGCCGCTGGAGGGCATCCGGGTGCTCGAGGTCGCGATGTACGGCTTCGTCCCGTCGGCCGGTGCGGTGCTGGCCGAATGGGGCGCGGAGGTCATCAAGGTCGAGCACGCGGTCACCGGGGATCCGCAGCGCGGGCTGCGCCAGACCGGCATGCTGCGCGTCGAGGGCGACCCCAACCCCAACATCGAGCACGCCAACCGCGGCAAGCGCAGCATCGGCCTGGACGTGTCGATACCGCAAGGCCGCGAAGTGTTGCTCGAATTAGCAAAGCGGGCAGACGTTTTCCTGACCAGTTTCCTTCCCGGCCACCGCAAGAAGTTCGCCATGGACGTCGAGGACATCCGTGCGGTCAACCCGAAGATCATCTACGCCCGCGGCAGCGCGCTGGGCCCCCGCGGCCTCGAATCGGAAAAGGGCGGCTACGACATGACCGCCTTCTGGTGTCGCGCCGGTACCGCGGCCACCATCACCCCGCCCGGTATCGAGGGCATGATCGCACCGCCGGGGCCCGCCTACGGCGACACCATCTCCGGCACCAACCTGGCCGGCGGTATCGCGGCGGCACTGTTCAAGCGTGAGCGCACCGGTGAGCCCTCGGTCGTCGACGTCTCACTGCTGGGCAGCGGCCTGTGGGCGATGGGCCACACCGTCGCCTTGACCAGTCATCTGGGCGAGCGTCTGGTCCAACAGCCGCCCGGTGTGCACGGCTCGCCGATCAACCCGCTGGTCGGGGTCTACGCGACCGCCGACGAGCGCTACATCTCGTTTGTCATGATGCAGCCCACCAAGTTCTGGGCCGACGTGTGCCAACACATGGAACTCGACGCCTACATCGACGATCCGCGGTTCGCCACCGCGCAGTCGTTCGCCGAGCACACCCCGGCGGCCGTGGAGATCCTGCGCCAGGCGATGGCCAAGCGGACGCTGCCCGAGTGGAGTGAGCGCTTCGCCACCCTGGCCGGCCCGTGGGCGCCGGTCCAGGACACCCTGCAGGCCGCCCAGGACGCGCAGATCCGCGCCAACGACTACATCGTGCAGGCCGGCGAGCTCGAGTTGGTCGCCAACCCGGTCCAATTCGACGTCACCGCCGCGGAAACCGGCCCGGCCCCCGGCTTCGCCGAGCAGACCGACGAGATCCTGACCGACCTCGGGCTGGACTGGGACCGCATCATCGAGCTGAAGACCGTCGGCGCGGTCACCTGAGAAGTCTGGGGTCGCGATGCCGCACGTAGCTTCAATTGGCACCTACCTGCCGTGCTGGGGAACCCCCCTGCGGCGGCTGGCCGGTGACGACGAGGACGCCATCACTTTGGCTGTCGAGGCCGGCCGCGCCGCGCTGGCCGCCGGCGGTGCGGTTGAACGGCTCGTGGTCGTGAGCCGCGATCTTCCGCTGACCGAGAGCAGCAACGCCGCGGTGCTGCTGGCGGGGCTGGGACTGGATCCGGAACTGGAAGTGGTCGAACGACTCGGTGGTGCGCCCGCCGCACTCGATGCGTTGAGCTCGGCCCGGCCGCGGACCCTGGTCATCGGCGTGGATCTGGATCCGAGCGGCGCGGTCGCGGTCCTGACCGCCGACGACGGCCTGCGCATCCGCACCGCGGCCCGGATCGCGCGCAGCCTGCCGGTGCGTACCCGCAATGCGGTCGGGGTGGTGCACGACTATGGCGACCCGCGGCTGCTGCACGAGCGCGGGGTGGTGACATCGCTGGCCCAGGCCTGGGCCGACACCCCGGTGATGCTGGCCGGTGTCGAGCACGAGCGCGCGGTCGCCCTGTGCAGCGGCGAGCCCGCAGCGCTGCCGACGACCGGCGCCAGCTCGGGGCTGTTCGCGTTGGCGGCGCTGGCCGAGACCCAGACCGAGGGACCGCTGGTCGCCGTCGAGCAGGCCAACCTGTCCGGTATCAATGTGGCCGGCGGCGAGGTCGCGGTGCACCGTCACGAACCGGTGGCCCGGCCGGTACCGCCGAGCGTGATGACGCCGGGAGCGGACCTGCCGATCTCACTGGCGGCCTACGAGCGGGCCTTCGAGGCCAAGGTGCGCTGGGAGGCGGGCAAGCACCCCGACAGCGACGAACTCGACTTCCCGCCCCGCTACCGGGTCGGCGACGACAGCACGCTGAGCACCGACTACGAGCTGGTGGAACTACCGCGCACCGGCACCGTCTACACCGAGGTCAGCGTGCACCTGCCGGTGCCCGGCCTGCGGACGCCCTACTCGCTGGTGATCGTCGAACTCGACGACGTGGCGGTCCGTGCGCTGGTGAAAGTGACCGGAGCCCCGGCCGGCAGCGCCTGGATCGGCGACCGCGGCCGGCTGGTGCTGCGCCGGATCGCGGTGCGCTCCGGGGTGCCCGACTACGGCTACGCCTTCGAACCCTTCGACCCGGCGGATCAACCCGAGGCGGTCGCATGCGGCGCGTAGGAATCGTCGGCGCCGGTATGACGCCATTTCGGGAGCATTTCGCGCTGGGCATCAAGGACCTGTTGCCGATGGCCTTCGCCGAGTGCGCCGCCACCGTCGACAAGGGCCTGCAAAAGACCGATGTGCAGGCGGCCTGGTTCGGGGCGCTGGGCACCACCGACGGGTTTCCGTCCGGGATCCTGGCCGACACCCTCGGGCTGCCGGAGCTGCCGGTGACCCGGGTGGAGAACTCCTGCGCCACCGGCAACGACGCGGTCCGCAACGCACTGTTCGCGGTCGCCTCCGGGGCGATCGACGTCGCGCTGGTCATCGGCGCGGACAAGCTACGCGAGATCGCCACCAAGGACATGCTGTGGGCCTGGGAGGGGGCGGTGCGCGACATGGCGTGGGATTACCCGCTCGGCCTGGTCGCCCCCGCCGGCTTCGCCCTGCATCTGCAGCGTTACCTGCACGAATCGCCCGCCACCCGGGAACATCTGGCGATGGTGGCGGTGAAGAACCACCGGCACGGGGTGGCCAACCCCAAGGCCCGGCTGCGCTTCGAGATCACCCTGGAACAAGCCCTCGATGCGCCCACGGTGGTGTCGCCGTTCGGTGTCTTTGACTGCGCGCCGCAGAGCGACGGCGCCGCGGCGCTGGTGCTGGCCGCCGAGGACGTGGTCGACCGCTTCACCGATCGGCCGGTGTGGATCCGCGGCGTCGGCCTGGGGCTGGACTCGGTGATGCATCAGCACAAGCGCGACATGACCACGTTTCCAGCGACGGTGCGCGCCGCCAAGCAGGCGTTCGCCATGGCCGGATTGACGCCGGCCGACATCGACGTCGCCGAGGTGCACGACTACTTCACCGGGGTGGAGCTGATCAGCTACGAAGATCTCGGCTTCGCCGACCGGTTCGAGGCTTACAAGCTGCTGGAAACCGAGGCGACCAGCGCCGGGGGCGCGCTGCCGGTGAACCCCAGCGGAGGCTTGAAGTGCAAAGGCCACCCGCCGGGTGCCACCGGTGTGGGACAGTGCGTAGAACTCTTCGAGCAGTTGCGCGGTACAGCGGTCAATCAAGTCGATGGCGCCCGGATTGGCTTGGCGCACAACATCGGGGGGCCGACTGCGGTATCGGCGGTCACCATCGTGGAAAGGGGCGGCGGCGATGGATCACGCTGACGTCGCGGTGGCGGCGGCCTAATGGTTCTCGGGGCGACCGCAGATCCACCGATGGACCGGGAATCCGACGAGGGGATTCACCGGGGCTCCGCCGCGGGACGACGGCGGCCCGGCTCGCAGCTAGGGAAGCAACCGGCCTACCTGCGGCCACTGATCGGGCTGGTGACCATCGTGACGATCGCGGCTGTCGTCGGGCTGGCGATCGGCTTGTTCCGGGGCAGCTTCACCCGCACGGTCCCGGTCAGCGTGGTGTCGCAGCGGGCCGGTCTGGTGATGTATCCCGACGCCAAGGTCAAGCTGCGCGGGGTTCAGGTGGGCAAGGTCGGGGCCATCGATCCTCGACCGGACGGCACCGCGGTGCTGCGGCTGGAGATGCAACCCGACCAACTGCGGTTGATTCCGGCGAACGTCACCGCCCGGATCGCCTCCACGACGGTCTTCGGGGCCAAGTCCGTCGAGTTGGTGGCCCCGCCGGATCCGGAGGCCACCCGGCTGCATGCCGGTCAGGTGCTGGCGGGCGAACATGTCACCGTCGAGATCAACACGGTGTTCCAGCAGCTCGTCCGGGTCTTGGACAAGATCGACCCGAAGAAGCTGAACGAGACGCTGAGCGCGGTCTCGACGGCCTTCAACGGTCGCGGGCAGAAGATCGGTCAGGCGCTCACCGACTTCGACAAGCTGCTGGCCGAGATCGAGCCCAGCCTGAACACGCTCGAACACGAGGCCGCCACCATGCCGCCGGTGTTCCGGTCTTACGCCGACGCGGCACCGGACCTCATCGCTGCGCTCAACGCCACCAGCACCATGAGTGAGAGCATCGTGGCCGAGCAGAACAGCTTGGACACCTTCTTGCTCAGCGCCATCGGGCTGGCCGATACCGGCAACGAGGTGCTGGGCGACAACCGGCAGGCCCTGACCGACCTGACGCACGTGCTGGAGCCGACCGCTGAGCTGCTGGACAAATATCACGAGGAACTCGGCTGTTCGATCGGCGGCTTGGTGCCCTTCGCCAAATCCCCGCCGTTCACCGTCCCCGGCATCATCATCACCGCCAGCTTCACGTTGGCCAAGGAACGCTACCGCTACCCCGACCACCTACCGAAGGTGGCGGCCCGCTCCGACCGCTCCTACTGCACGGAACTGGGCCTGCCCGACGTGCCGCCGGAGTTCAGTCCGCCGGTGTTGGTCGCCGACACCGGAGCCAACCCGTATGAATACGGCAACCAAGGCATCCTGCTCAACTCCGATGGCCTCAAGCAGGCGCTGTTCGGACCGATCGGCGGGCCGCCGCGCAACAGCGCCCAGGTGGGGATGCCGGGATGACACGCTCCTTGGGACCCCTGGTCAAGTTCGGCATCTACGCCGCGGTGATGGTGCTGGCGACGATATTTCTGTTCGCGATCTTCGCCGAGGTCCGCACCGGTCCGACCGTGGGCTACCAGGCGGTGTTCTCCGACGCCTCCCGGCTGAAATCCGGGGACAGCGTGCGGGTGGCCGGCGTTCGCGTCGGCACGGTGGGAGGCGTGTCCCTGCGCAAAGACGGCACGGTGCTGGTGAAATTCCAGGCCGACCGCAACATTTCGCTCACCACCGGGACGCAGGCCTCGGTGCGCTACTTGAATCTGGTCGGCGACCGCTACCTGGAACTGACGGACGGACCGGGCTCGACCCGGCTGTTGCCGGCCGGCTCGGAGATCCCACTGGAGCGGACCGCGCCCGCACTGGATCTGGACCTGCTGCTCAACGGCCTCAAGCCGGTGATCCGCGGACTGAATCCCCAGGACGTCAACTCGCTCACCGCCTCGCTGATCCAGATCATGCAGGGCCAAGGCGGCACCATCGAATCACTGATGTCTCGGACGTCGTCGTTCTCCAGCTCCCTGGCCGACAACAACCAGGTGATCGAGTCCCTGATCGACCAACTGCGCACCACGCTGGCCACCCTGTCCAACGGCGACAAGCGATTTGCCGGGGCGATCGATCGACTCAACAAACTGGTCGCCGGCTTGGCGGCCGACCGCGACCCGATCGGGACCGCGGTGACGGCCTTGGACCGCGGCACCGCATCGCTGGCCGATCTGCTCGGCAACGCGCGGGATCCGTTGACCAAAACCATCACTCAGGTCGATCGGTTGACCACCGCCATCAACGCCGACCTGGCCGGCCTGGACATGTCGTTGCAGAAAGCGCCGGAGAACTACCGCAAGGCCATCCGCCTCGGCGCCTACGGCGGGTTCATCCAGTACTACCTCTGCGCTGTGCAGATCCGGGTCAGCGACACCCAGGGCCGTACGGCGGTGTTCCCCTGGATCAAAGCGGAGGAGGGCCGATGCACCGACATCGACTGAGCAGCATGTTGCCCGGTGCCGCGCCGGTACCGCGGGGGGCGCGCTGATGCTGAAATACCGCGGCAGCCAGCTGAGCAGGATGGGCCTGATCGGCATTGTGGTCGTGGCCTTTGTCGTCGCGATCGGGCTGCAGCCCGAGCAACTGATCCAATGGGCCACCTGCGTGCGTTACCAGGCCCGGTTCGCCGAAGCCGGTGGCCTGAGCACTGGTGCCGACGTCACGCTGTCGGGGATCAAGGTCGGCTCGGTCACCGATGTCGCACTCGACAACGGCGACGCCCTGGTGACGTTCACCCTGGCCGGCAAATACCCGCTGGGCTCACAGACCACCGCGCACATCCGCACCGGGTCGTTGCTCGGCGAGCGGGTGCTGACGGTGGAGCCGGCGGGCAGCGGCAAGTTGCGTCCGCTCGAGGTCATCCCGCTCACCCGCACGTCATCGCCGTATTCGCTGGTCGACGTGGTCGGCGAACTGAGCTCCAATACCGCCGGCACCGACACCGAGTCGCTGAACCGGTCGTTGGACACCCTTTCGGACACCATCGACCAGATCGCCCCGCAGCTGGGGCCGACGTTCGACGGCCTGAGCAGGCTGTCCCGCGCGGTGAACAGTCGCAACGAGGGACTTGCCGACCTGCTGAAGTCGGCCGCCGAGCTCACCGGTGTGCTCTCCGAACGGAGCCAGCAGATCAACTCGCTGATCCTGGACGCCGACAGTCTCGTCGACGTACTCAACACCCGGCGGCAGGCGATCGTCAACCTGCTGGTCAGCACGTCGGCGGTGTCGCGGCAGCTGACCGAGCTCGTCGCCCAGAACAACGAACAGCTCAAACCGACGCTGGCGAAAATTATCGAGCTGAACAAGATCCTGGAGAAAAACCGGGACAACCTCGCCAAAGCGCTGCCAGGCCTGGCGAAATACGAACTCACCCAAGGCGAGACGGTGTCCAACGGGGCCTACTACAGCGCCTATGTGCCGAACCTGTTCCTGCCGCAGCTGCTCCAGCCGTTCCTCGATTACATCTTCGGCTTCCGGCGCGGCGTCGACGCCGGGCAGCCGCCGGACAATGCCGGGCCGCGTGCCGAACTGCCGTTCCCGATCAATGGGATTCCGCAACCAGGAGACCTGCCGCCCCGATGAAGACTCGTAAACCACTGCAGATCGCGGCGGCGGCCCTGGCGGCGCTGCTGCTGCTGGCGGGCGCGGGCATCCTGGTCCGCCACACCGTCTTGAAACCGACTCGGATCACCGCGTACTTCTCCACCGCCACCGCGATCTATCCCGGTGACGAGGTTCGGGTCGCCGGGGTGAAGGTCGGCACTATCGACCGCATCGAACCGCAGGGCACGCAGGCCAAGCTCACTCTGCGCGTCGACCGTAAGGTGCCGATCCCGGCGGCGGCCAAAGCGGTCATCGTCGCGCCCAACCTGGTGGCGGCGCGCTTCGTCCAACTGACCCCCGCCTACCACCGTGGCGACGGGCCGAGGATGGCGGACGGCGCGGTGATCCCGCGCGAGCACACCGCGGTCCCGGTCGAGTGGGATGAGGTCAAGACCCAGTTGAACCGGCTTGCCGCGGAACTGGGCCCGCGCAGCGGTGTTTCGGGAACGTCGGCGTCGCGCTTCATCGACAGCGCGGCCAATGCGATGGACGGTAACGGCGCCAAGCTGCGCGAGACTTTGGCGCAACTCTCCGGCATGGCCCGGATCTTCGCCGAGGGCAGCGGCAACATCGTCGACATCATCTCGGGCCTGCAGACGTTCGTGACGGCGCTACGTGACAGCGATCAGCAGATCGTGGTGTTCGAGTCGCGGCTCGCCACGTTGACGAGCGTGGTCAACGACAGCCGATCCAACTTGGATGCCGCTCTGACCGACTTCGCCGGCGCGATCGACACGGTGCGGGATTTTGTGGCGGGGAGCCGCGCCGAAACCGTCGAGGCGCTGCAGGGCGTGGCCAATGTCAGTCAAACGCTGGTCGATTCGAAGAATGCGCTCCGCAATATTCTGCATATCACCCCGAACGCGATCGCCAACACGCTCAACATGTACAACGTGACCACCGGGACCCCGGTGGGTTCGTTTGCGTTCGCCAACTTCAGCAACCCGGTTCAGGCGATCTGCACGATGACCGGCGCGGTCGGCAACGTGACGTCGACGGAGACCGGCAAGCTGTGCGAGGGCTACCTCGGGCCGGCCATGCGGCTGCTGAATTTCAACGGGTTGCCGTTGCCGATATCTCCGTATCTGACCAAAGCGGCCAGCCCGGACAAATTGATCTACACCGACCCGGCGTTGATGCCGCACGCCGAGCACCCGGGAAACCTGCCGGAACAGAAGCCGTCGGTCTCGGCCTATACCGGATTGCATGGCGATGTCCCACCCCCGCCGGGATGGACGGATCCGTTGCAACCGCGCGGTTCCCTTGCGCCCGACGGGCTGCCGGCCGCGGCGACGCCGCCGCTGATCCCCGGCGCGCCGCTGCCGAGTCCCACCACCTTCGACGGGATGCTGCTGCCGGGCGGTCCGCCGCCGCCCGGGCCGCCGCCCGGCCCGTTGCCCGCGGAAGGGGGGCCCACGCCATGATCGGTCTTCGTTCCCTGCGGCGCGGCGTGGCGGTCGCAGCTTTGGTCGCCGTCACCACGACCGGCTGCGCCTTCGGTGGGCTGAACTCGGTGGCGCTGCCCGGTGTTCAGGGCCGCGGTTCCGGGGCGCAGCATTTCACCGTGCAGCTGGCCAATGTCGGTACACTGGAATCTAATTCGCCGGTGCTGCTCTCCGACGTGGTGATCGGCAGCGTCGGCAAGATGACCGTCAGCAACTGGCATGCCAACGTCGACATCGCGGTCAACCCCGGCGTCGAGGTACCGGCCAATGCCGTCGCGAC
Organism: Mycolicibacter sinensis; assembly: GCF_001667375.1. Classification (GTDB taxonomy): domain Bacteria; phylum Actinomycetota; class Actinomycetes; order Mycobacteriales; family Mycobacteriaceae; genus Mycobacterium; species Mycobacterium sinense_A. The sequence goes on from NZ_LZIN01000033.1 coordinate 180,251, forward strand.
GGTCGGGCAGACCAGCCTGCTCGGTTCGATGCACCTGGCGCTGAATCCGCCGGTGGGACAGGCGCCGATGGGGCGGCTGGCACCCGGTGCGACCATCCCGCTGAGCGACTCCTCGACCTACCCGTCTACCGAGCAGACCCTGTCGTCGCTGGCGGTAATCGTCAACGGGGGCGGGCTCGGCCAGATCGGTGACATCATCCACAACTTCAGCGCGTCCATGGCGGGACGGGAAGCCGATATTCGCGATCTGATCGTTCGGCTGGACAACTTCACCGGTGCGCTGGACCGGCAGCGGAACAACATCGTCGACGCCATCGGTGAGATGAACCGGACGGCCACGACTTTCGCCGGCCAGCGCGACACCATTCACCGTGCGCTGGACAAGATTCCTCCGGCCATCGACGTCTTGATCAAGGAGCGTCCCAAGTTCATCACCGCGATGACCAAGCTGGGCCAGTTCGGCGACCTGTCGGCCGGCCTGGTCAACGACTCCGGGCACCAACTGGTCTCCGACCTCATCCACATCGAGCCGGCGTTGCGTTCGCTGGCCGATATCGGCCCGGAGCTCAACTCGGCAGTGGCCTACGCCTCGGCCTTCCCCTACGGACCCAATGCGATCGAGCGCGCCGTGCGGGGCGACTTCCTGAACCTGTTCGCCGTCTTCGACCTCACCAAACCGCGACTCAAGCGCTCCCTGTTCCCCGGCACGCAATGGGGTGACGAAAACGCGAAACTCGTTCCGGCGCCCGGCGACCCGTGGTATCTGAACTATTCCTACGACCCGTTGCAAGAACCGATTCTGCGGTCGTCGAGCCAAGGCCTACCGCCGGGCGCGCTCGGTTCGGAAGGCGGTGGCTAGATGCTGACACGCTTTGTGCGGATTCAGCTGATCCTGTTCCTGGTGGCCTCGGTGATCGGCGTCGGAGCCATGCTCTTCGGCTACATGCAGGTCCCGACTCTGCTCGGGATCGGCCGGGTCACGGTCAAGCTGGACCTGCCGGAGACCGGCGGGATCTACCGATTCTCCAACGTCACCTACAACGGCGTGCAGATCGGCACAGTCACCGACGTCACGCTGACCGGCAACGGTGTGCGTGCCACGCTGTCCCTGGACCGATCGCCGAAGATCCCCGCCGACCTGGTGGCCGCGGTGCGCAGCGTGTCGGCGATCGGAGAGCAGTACGTCGACCTGCTGCCGCGCAGCGATGACGGCCCCTACCTGCAGAACGGTTCGGTGATCGCGGCGTCCAACGCGCAAGTGCCCCAACAGGTCGGGCCGATGCTCGATCAGGTCAGTGCCCTGGTCGACAGTATCCCCAAGGACCGGCTCAGCGGCCTGCTCGACGAGACCTTCCAAGCCTTCGACGGCGCCGGCTACGACTTCCAATCACTGCTGGATTCGGCGACCACCATCAGCGGTGACGCCAACCGGGTCTCGGACAAGGTACGCAGGCTGGTCGATGACGCTGCGCCACTGCTGGACTCCCAGGAACAAAGCACTGACGCGATCCGGACCTGGGCGCGCAGCGTGGCCGGGATCTCCGAACAGGTCGCCGTCAACGACCCGCAGTTGCGCGCCATCCTGCAACGAGGCCCCGGATTCGCCGACGAAGTGTCCGGTCTGATGCAGGATCTCAAGCCCACCCTGCCGATCCTGCTGGCGAACCTGAACACCCTCGGGCAAGTGCTGATGGTCTACAACCCGTCGCTCGAACAGTTGATGGTGCTGCTGCCCGGATACATTGCCGTCCAGCAGTCTTTCGGTCTCCCCAAGAACAACCCGACCGGTCTGCCGCAGGGCGACTTCACCCTCACTTTCGGTGACCCCAACCCGTGCACCGTCGGGTTCCTGCCGCCGTCATCCTGGCGTTCGCCGGCCGACACAACCACGATCGACACCCCCGACGGCCTGTACTGCAAACTGCCGCAGGACTCCCCGGTATCGGTGCGTGGCGCCCGCAACTTCCCGTGTATCGAGCATCCGGGCAAGCGCGCGCCCACCGTCGAACTCTGCGACGACCCAAAGGGGTTCGTGCCCATCGCGATGCGTCAGCACCTCACCGGCCCCGGACCGTTCGACCCGAACCTGGTCAAGCAAGGCATCCCGGTCGATGACCGGGTCGATTTCAACGACCGGATCTTCGCCCCGACCGGAGGCACCCCGTTGCCGCCGTGGGCCACGCCGTCGGGGACATCACCGGATTCCCCGCGGCCGGTGGTGCCGGCGCCGCCCCCGGAAGCACCGGGTGCGGCTCCCTCGGCGAACGCCGGCCCGGGACCGTCGGTCGCGGTGCTGCCCTACGACCCGAACACGGGCAAGTACATGACTCCCGACGGGCGCTACGAGCAACAGACGAACCTGGTGCCCGGTTCGGGCCCCAAGACGTGGACCGACCTGATGCCGTCCTAGCCGGAGGAGGACATAACATGCGCCCACTTGAGTTGACCGTCGCCGCAGCGGCTTTCGGCCTCGTCCTGGCGTCGACACCGGCGCTGCCGGCGCAGGCCGCCCTGGGCTTCGAGCTCAACGGCCCCTACCGGGTCACCTCGAACGGGGACTGGGCCAAGACCAACGAGGTTTTCATGAACGAAGTCACCGTCTCATCGGTGTGGACGTTCAGTTCCAGTTGCGAGAACGCGCACGTCTGTTCCGGCCAGGTGAGCAGCGACCAGGGCTGGACCGCGCCGCTGGAATTTCGCACCTCGCGGTGGATCGTCGACCGCTTCCATGAGAACTGGCAGACCTGCCCGGACGGCACCACCTCGCCGGGCCGGCAGCGCTACCAGTTCCAGGGCAGCGACCTCAACGGCCAGTACGACAAACGCAACGTCGACCAGCTCGTCGGCTACGACCGGACGATCGGCGTCTCGGGGGCATGTGGACGCAACCAGCCCACGGTGATCCTCATGCCGCTGAGCGTGCAGCGGCTCTAGGCGGTAGGAGAAGCCATGCAGACCACCCACGTGATGAAATCGCTCGCCGCGGCGGTACTTGCCGCCGGGGCGGTCGCCGCCGTGGCGCCTGCGGCGCCGTCGGTTGCCGACCCGTACGTGCCGATGTGCGACGTCCCGGCGTGCACACCCGGAATCATGCCGGATGTCGTGCTGGGTGCGCCGTGCTCCAACACCACTTACTTCGTCTTCGGGTCAGCTGTCGCGGGGCCCTCGACCCTGCCGGGCAGGCTGGTGTACTGCGCGTCGCCGCGCCGCTATGAGCCGCGCTGGTTCCGCTCCCCGGAGATGCACGGCGTCAAGGAGGAGAACAGCAGGTGCGACGAATATTCCGGCGAGGTGGCGCAGGCGCCCGATGGGCTTTTCTTGACCTGTGTCGCCGATGGCGAGTCGTTGTGGCGTCGCGGAGACCTGTAGCGGCACACCAGTTCTGGCAAGTCGAGGGAGTTCGGTCCATGAAACGAATCACTGTCGGTGCAGCGCTCGGCGCGCTGGCGGTTGCCACGGCCGTGGCGCCGCCCGCCGCGGCCGATATGCGCTACGGCAACTATGACGTGCTGAGCAATCGGTGGACCGATGCCACCTGGGTGTGGGCGGCCTACCCGTGCGAGACGATGGGTAAATTCGATGACCTGCCGGCCGGGTGCGTTCAGATCAGCGCGATTGACCGGCCGCATTTCTTCGGCCGCGGATACTACGGCGGCACCGCCCGGCTGGTGAACGGGCAGTACTCGTTCACCTCGGATTACCCGAACGGCCTGAACTGTCCGTTCGGGCCCTCGATGCCGACCCGCGACACCTACATCTGGGATGCCAACACGCTGGCCGGCGTCGTCGAATCACATTTCGACGTGGGCTGTATGAACGGTCCCGCCGGAGTGAACACCTGGACGTTCGCTCTGGTGCGGATGTAGACGGTGGGCGACGCCGCTACACCGGATCAAAGGATGAGATCAGCCACCGACCGCCGTGCTTCTCCAAGCCGACCTTGACGCTGCTCATCGAGTAGGAGCCGTCGGGGTTCGTCTTGCTGATCGTCGTCTGGTTGAGATAGATCAGCACCTCGGCGGAGCCGGGACGCAACGACACGATGCCCTTGCGAACCACAGCGGCGATCGTCTGCACTTCCTTCTCTTTGACCGCTGGGGTGACGACCTTCTGGGTGAAATCGGTGTAATGCGAGAGGAAGTCACCGGTGAGGTGGCTCTCGGCGGCGGCGAAATCCTGCTCCATCGTTTTCGGCGCGTAGGTCAACACCGCGACCGCGCCGTCGGCGGCAGCGGCCATCACGGCCTGTTCGCCCGCGGGGCCGAGTTGTTGATCTGCCCGCAGCACACCGAAGTACAGCCAGCCGGCCAGCCCCGCCGACGCCAACAGCAGCCCGCCCAGCGCGGCCGCGATCCAGCGCGCCGTTGAGACGGTCGGGCCGGCTTGGGATTGCTCGGCAGGCTCCGAGGCATCGTCGGCCTCAACGGTCGCGGACTCGTCGACGGCCGCCTCGAGTGTCACGTCGTCCTCGTCGGGTTCGCTCATGCCGCGAAGTCCACCTTCGACATCTTGACCTGGTCGCCTTCGCGGGCCAGGTGCACGGTGAGGCGCCAGCTGCGCGGTTCCTCTTTCGCTCCGGCGGTATTGGTGACCTTGGTGGTGGCCGCCACCAGCACTACCGCCTCGTTGTCCGACATCGACTCCACGCCCGCGACCGCCGTGTCGATCGTGGTGACGGTTTTGGACTCGCGGGCCACCTTGGTGAAGTCGCCGGCGTGGGCTTCGAAGTCCTTCTTGAACTCACCGGTCGCGTTGTCCAGAATCGCCTTGATGTCGTCGTCGACGGTCTCGTAGTTCAACGACATCAGCGTCACCACGCCCTGCCGAGCGGCCGCGGCGTACTCGCCCAACTGATGCTGGCGCTGCGCGACATCGCGATGGTGGGACAACATCAGCACATCAACGGCGAGGAACCCGCCGATGGCGAGCACGGCCAGCGTCGCCGCCACCCACCGCAGTCGTCTCCAGATGCCGATGGACTTGCGCGGCTGCTCAGCCGGTTCCTCGTCGGCACCCTCGTCGGCGCCGGAGTCCGGCTCGGCAGCCTCGGACACCTCGACGTCCGGTGTGGTCTCCAGCTCCACCGTTCGGGTCGATTCCGGCTCGGACCCCTGCTGCGCCTTGAGCAGCTCCGCGCGGGCGCGGGCCAACTCCGCTGCCGCCTCGGCGGCCTTCGCCTCGGCTTCCGCCAGCTTCAGTGCATCCTTCGAGGCGCCCTCGGCGGCATGCTTTCCATGACCGCCCGGTTTCGCCGGATCACGCGACGGCATACGCCCTCCTGTCCGTTGTCCGCCCAGCCCGAAACGGTAGCACCGGGGCTCTCACCAGGTGCGGAGCGAGCAGAGCGCCCCCTTGGTACCGGCGTCGGTGGCGACCACGACGTCGTCGATGCGCAGTTCGCAGACGAACCCGGGCGAGGCCAACTCGGGATGCATCCCGGGCAGCGACACCACCACCATGGCCCAGTCCTGCGGATCGGCCAGGGTGGTTTCGAAGATCCAGGGCTGGTTGGGCCCGACCGTGACGTCCGCGCGCGGGCTGTACTGGTAGGGGTTGTGGCTGTACTCGCCGAAGTTGGGCGGCTGGACCTCGCGGTAGTAGACGTACGCCTGCGCGGTTTGGGTGGCGCTGACCAGGTAGCGGACCCGGTGCGGTGCCGAATCGTCGGCGCTCGCCGGCGCGGCGGCCGTCAGCGTGGCCGCGATCGCCACGCCCCCCGCCAGCAGCGGCGCGCCGAGGTTCAACCGGGTTCTCACGGGCTCCTCCACTGCTGGGCGCCAGCCGGAGCGGCACTGCCAAAGATTCAAATTCTTTGCGCGGAAGAATAGCATTTCCGCTCGGCTGGTGCCGAGCGAATTACGCTCACGTCGCCGCATCGCCGGCGGCCGCCGCACGTCCGGCGCGGAAGCCGAACACCATCGCCGGGCCGATGGTGCCGCCCGCCCCACCGTATGCCCGGCCGGTCACCCCGGCCATCGCATTGCCCGCGGCGAACAGACCCGGGATCGGCCGCCCGGTGACGTGCAGGACCCGGCCGTCACGGTCGGTGCGCGGTCCGCCCTTGGTGCCCATCGCCCCCACCGACAGCGGTACGGCGTAGTACGGCGCGGTGTCGATCGGGCCGAGGGTGCGACCGGCCGGGGTGTCCGCCTTGTCGTCGCCCCAGTAGCCGTCGTAGGCGCTGGCGCCCCGCCCGAACTCGGAATCCACCCCCGCCGTGACGCCGCGATTCCAGGCGGCGACCGTGCTGTGCAGACCCTCCGAGTCGATGCCGGTCTTGGCGGCCAGGCCGGCCAGGTCGGGGGATTCGCAAAACCAGTCCGGTGGGGTGCCGGCGGGCGCGACGCCGAGGAAGCCGTAGCGGCGCAGGTGCTCGGCGTCGAACACGATCCACGCCGGGTCATTGACGTAGCCGCCGCGCGGATCCAGATAGTGGAAGGCGCCGGCCATCGAGTTGTAGTCGCAGGCCTCGTTGACGAACCGGCGTCCGGACCGGTTGACGATGATGCTGCGCGGGCGGGTGCGCTCCAGTCGAACACTGCGGCTGCGCTGCTTGCCGCCGATGGTGTCGCCGGGGATCCGGACGATCGGAACCCACCACGCCTCGCCCATGTTGGCCAGGTCGGCGCCGTGCGCCATCGCCATGCGCAGTGCGTCGCCGGTGTTGGCCGGCGGTGATACCGCGCCCCGCATCGGTCCCCGCAGGAATGCCTCCACCAGGGCGGTGTCCCATTCGAATCCGCCGTTGGCCAGGATCACGCCCCGCCGGGCGCGCACCCGACGCGACGTGCCGTCGTGCTCGACCCGCACGCCCGCGATGCCGTGATCGGCTCCGGCGATGAGTTCGACGCCGCGACAGGTGGTCGCCGGCGTCACGCCGGCATCCAGCACGCCCTTGAGCAGTCCGGCGATCAGCGCGGTGCCCGCCACGCACCGATCGTCGGCCCCGTTGTCGATGTCGGCGTGCAGCCGGGCGCGGGTCTCGGCGTCGAACCCGACGTTGCTGTAGTCGGCCGGGAACGCGGTGATGCGGTCCTGCCAGGGGCCCAGCCGGGACATGTCGTAGGGCAGTGGGCTCAGCGAACGCCCACCGCCCGGGCGCCCGCCGGGCAGCTCCGGCTTGTAGTCCGGGAACCCGGAGGCGACCTCGAAGCAGACGTCGCTGTGCTTCTCGACGAAGTCGACCATCTCCTGGCCGGTCTGTACGAAGGTCGCGACCAACTCCTCGTCCATCGCGCCGAACGACTGTGCCCGCAGGTAGTCCAAGGCGGCCTCGACGGTCAATCCGGGAACCCGGTTATGCGCGGGGATCCAGGCAATACCACCGGAGACCGCGGTGGTGCCTCCCACGGTCGCGGCTTTCTCGTAGATGGCGACCGATGCGCCGTTCACCGCCGCGGTGAGCGCGGCGGTGAGCCCGGCGCCGCCGGTACCCAGCACCACCACGTCGACTGCGTCATCCCAATCACCGACTGTCAATGACGTTTTCCTTTCGGGCACAGCGGGTTTCAGCTGAGGATCTCAGACAGTTTGTCGGCCGCCGCGAGTACGGCGTCCCGGCCGCGCAACACGACGTCCTCGCGGTGCGAGATCAGGTTGATACAGGTGGGCGGCGACGGAGGGCGACGACGGACCGGAACCGCCAACCCGAACGTGCCGGGCTCGATCTCGCCGTGGGTGACCACCCAGCCCCGTTCTCGGGTCTGCGGGACGATCTCCCGTTCGTCCGGGCGCCGCGGCATCGCGGCCAACAGCGCGATCCCGGCCGCGCCCAGGCTGAGCGGATGGCGACTGCCCTCGTGGAACGCCAACTGATAGCCGACCTGGGTGGGCACGATGACGGCGACGGCAACTTGTTGGTCCCCCTCTGCCACCAGTAGCGACACGGTGGTGCCGAGCTCGTCGGCGAGTGCGCGCAGCGTCGGCAGGCTCAGCTGGCGGACGTTGTTGTCGAACGACGCACCGAGGACGGCCAGGGCCGCTGCCGAGCGGAACCGGCCGTCTTCGCCCTTGGCCACCAATCGGTGACTCGTCAGCGTGTTCAGCAGCCGGTAGGCGATGGTCCGGTGGACGCCGATCCGGTCGGCGACCTGCTGGATGGTCAGCCCGTCGGGTGTGGTGGCCACCGCCTGCAATGCGGCCAGCCCACGGGCCAGGGTCTGCGACCCGGGAGCGGTGTCGGGGGCCGCGCCGGACTTCAGCGTGGTCATCAGCAGCGGCCTCCTTGACATCCCCCCATTCGAGAGTGATGCTCTTCAATATAACGTACGTTCATGTGCGATAAAAGCACGCAAACTATGACGGAAAAGAGAATAACGTTTCCGCGCAGTGCAGGGGAAGAGGTGGCCGGTGCCGGGGTTTGAGAGCATCTGGAGCGATCTTCAGGGCGTCGCGTTCGAGCAGGGCTATCTGGATGCGGGTGGTGTTCGCACCCGCTATCTTCGGGCCGGCGATCCCACCAAACCGGTTCTGATGCTGCTGCACGGCTCCGGCGGGCACGCCGAGGCCTACGTCCGCAATCTGGCCGCCCACGCCGAGCATTTCTGGACCTGGTCCATCGACATGCTCGGTCACGGCTACACCGACAAACCCGGCCATCTTCTGGAGATCCCCCACTACGTCGCGCACCTGATCGCGGTGCTGGACGCCATCGGCGCCGCGCAGGCCAGCATCAGCGGTGAATCGCTGGGCGGCTGGGTGGCCGCGCGCGCCGCCATCGACCACCCCGACCGGGTCGCCCGCCTGGTGCTCAACACCGCCGGCGGCTCCCAGGCCGATCCCGAGGTGATGAAGCGGATCATCACCCTGTCGATGGCCGCCGTCGAGAACCCCGACTGGGAAACCGTCCAGGCTCGCATCAAGTGGCTGATGGCCGACAAGTCCAAGGACTACGACGACATCGTGGCCAGCCGGCAGCGGATCTACCGGCTGCCCGGATTCGTCGACGCGATGCGCGACATCATGGCGCTGCAGGATCCGGACATTCGGGACCGCAACCTGCTGGGGCCCGGCGAGTATGGCAAGATCACCGCGCCCACGCTGGTGGTCTGGACCAGCGACGATCCGACCGCCGACGTCGCGGAGGGCCAGCGGATCGCGTCGATGATCCCGGGCGCCCGCTTCGAGCTGATGCCCGGCTGCGGCCACTGGCCCCAATACGAGGACGCCGAGACCTTCGACCGCCTTCACCTGGACTTCCTGCTGGGGCGCTGAGGTGACCGCACGCAGTGATGTCGACGTCGTAGTGGTCGGTGCCGGCCCGGTCGGCCTCACCCTGGCCAATATCCTTGGACTGCAAGGGGTTCGCACCCTGGTGGTCGAGGACCGTGACACGCTCATCGATTATCCCCGGGGGGTCGGGCTCGACGACGAGTCCTTGCGCACGTTCCAGGCGATCGGCCTGGTCGATGCCGTTCTGCCGCATACCGTTCCGAACCAGATCCTGCGGTTCTTCGACGGGCGGCGACGGTTGCTGGCCGAGATGGCGCCCGCCGATGCCTGTTTCGGCTGGCCCAAACGCAACGGTTTCGTGCAGCCGCTGGTCGACGCCGAGCTGCTGCGCGGCCTGGAGCGCTTCGAGCACGTCCAGGTGCTGTGGGGCCGTCCGATGATTGGATGCGCTGAGAAACCCGACGGGGTCACGGTGCAGCTGGGTGGTAGCGAGCCGGCCGAGGTGACCGCCCGCTACGTCGTCGGCTGCGACGGCGGCCGCAGCGCCACCCGCCGACTGATGGGGGTGTCCTTCGACGGCACCACATCCTCGACCCGCTGGCTGGTCATCGACCTCGCCAACGACCCGTTGGGCCACCCCAACAGCGAGGTCGGCGCCGACCCCGCGCGGCCCTACGCCTCCATCTCGATCGCCCACGGCATCCGGCGCTTCGAGTTCATGATCCACGCCGACGAAACCGACGAACAGGCCGAAGACCCCGAATTCGTCGCGGCGATGCTGGCGCCGTTCCTACCGCATCCGCACGACGTCGACGTGATCCGGCACCGGGTGTACACCCACCACTCCCGGATCGCCGGGGCGTTCCGGCGCGGCCGGCTGCTGCTGGCCGGTGATGCCGCGCATCTCATGCCGGTCTGGCAGGGCCAGGGCTACAACAGCGGGATCCGCGATGCGATGAACCTGGGCTGGAAGCTGGCCGCCGTGGTTCGCGGGCAGGCGCAGCCGAGCCTGCTGGACAGCTACGACACCGAACGCCGCAAGCACGCCCGGGCGATGATCGACCTGTCCACGATGGTGGGCAAGGTGATCTCCCCGACCAACCGCCGGGTCGCCGCCGTGCGGGACCGGGTGATCCGCGCCGCCTCGGCGGTGCCGACGCTCAAGCGCTACGTGCTGGAGATGCGGTTCAAACCGATGCCGCGCTACGAACAGGGTGCGGTCGTCCACGACCAGCCCCGCCGCCCCGACTCGCCGGCCGGCACCCTGTTCATTCAGCCCCGCGTCGACACCCGCACCGCAACGGATCTCCGGCTCGACGACGTGATCGGCACCGGCTTCGCGGTGCTGGCCTGGAACAACAATCCCCGCATCCTGCTCGGGGAAGAAGCCTTCGCGCGATGGAAAGCCCTGGGGGCCAGCTTCATCGCGGTTCGGCCCTCGACTCAGCTGCACTGGACCCCGCCGGGCGCCGAAGAAGACCCGGCGATCACCATCGTCGGTGATCGCAGCGGGACGTTGAAGTCCTGGTTCGACCGCCACGCCGAGTCGGTGTTGTTCCTGCGCCCGGATCGCTGCATCGCCGCGGCTTGTATCGCCCAGCGCGCCGCCGAGGTGAGCGCGCGACTGTTTGATGTGTTGGCGCTGACCGCCGAAGGGGGTGATCGCCCCGATGGCACTGGCCCTGTGCTGCATGTCCCACAGCCCGCTGCTGAATCTGCCAGGACCGCCCCCTGAGCTGATGCACGACATCGAGACCGCGATCGATCAGGCCGCGGCGTTCGTCGCCGACTTCGACCCGCAGCTGACGGTGGTGTTCGCGCCGGATCACTACAACGGCTTCTTCCTGCGGCTGATGCCGCCGTTCTGCATCGGCACCTCCGCGCAGGGCATCGGTGACTACGGCACCTATGCCGGTCCGCTGAACGTCGCCGCGGATCTGGCCGCTGACTGCGCCGCGGCGGTGCTGGACCGCGGTGTGGATGTGGCCGTTTCGGCCGGCATGGACGTCGACCACGCGATGGTGCAGCCCCTGCAGCGGCTGTTCGGTGACGCCACCGCATGCCCGGTGATCCCGATCTTCATCAACGCCGTCGCCGCCCCGCTCGGGCCGATCCACCGTGCCCGCGCCCTGGGCGCCGCGGTCGGCGACTATCTGGCCACCCTGGATCTGCGGGTGCTGATTCTGGGATCCGGTGGGCTCTCGCATGATCCGCCGATCCCCACCCTGGCGACCGCGCCGCCGGTCACCCGCGACCGGCTGCTGCACGGCACCGCGATGAGCGCCGAGCAGCGGCAGGCCCGCCAGGAGGCGGTCATCGCGGCGGCCCGCGATTTCGCGGCCGGAACAAACGACCTCGCGCCGCTGAACCCGGACTTCGACCGACGGTTCCTGGCCCTCCTCGACAGCGAGCGGCTCGACGAGCTCGCCGACTGGTCGAATGCGTTCATCACCGAGGCCGGCGGTGGATCCGCACACGAGATCCGCACCTGGGCCGCGGCGTTCGCCGCCCTGGCGGCCCAGGGCGGCTACCGCACCGTCGACCGCTACTACCGCCCCGCCCCGGAACTGATCGCCGGGTTCGCCATCCGCACCGCAGAACGCACGGAGGTGAGCGGATGACCGAGACAGAGCATGTCGTCGACGTGCTGGTGATCGGCTCCGGCGGCGGCGGTATGACCGCAGCGCTGGCCGCCGATGCCAGCGGGCTGGACACCCTGGTTGTGGAGAAGTCGGCGTACTTCGGCGGATCCACCGCGCTGTCCGGCGGCGGTATCTGGGTGCCCGGTGCGCCGGCGCAGCGCCGGGAGGGCTATGCCCCCGACCCCGACGACGTCGTCACCTACCTGCGTGCCATCACCGAGGGCTTGGTCGACGAGGCACGCCTACGGCAATACGTCGCTGCCGCCCCGCGGATGATGGAGTTTCTGGAGCAGACCAGCACCTGGTTCGAATTCGTCTGGAAACCCGGCTACGCCGACTACTACCCGGAACTGCCGGGTGGGTCGGAGCTGGGCAGCACCATCAATGTTCCGGCCATCGACCTGCGCGAACTCGGCGACGAGGAGCAGCACCTGCTGGCGCCACTGGCGCTGGCGCCCAAGGGAATCTGGCTGGGGCCCAAAGACCTTCGGCTGTTCTACCAGGTGCGCCAGTCATGGCGCGGCAAAGCCGTGCTGGTCAAACTGCTGTGGCGGATGTTCCGCGCCCGGGTGTTCGGGGACCGGATGGCCGCCATCGGCCAGTCGCTGGCGGCGCGGCTGCGCCTGGCCATGCTCGAACGCGACATCCCGCTGTGGCTCGACACACCGATGACCGAGCTCATCACCGACGGCTCGGGTGCGGTCACCGGCGCCGTGGTGCACCGCGACGGTGCAGCACAGCGCATCACCGCGCGTCGCGGCGTCATCCTGGCAAGCGGCGGCTTCGACCACGACATGGCGTGGCGCAAGCAGTATCAGCCGGTGCTGGAACAGGATTGGAGCTTCGGCAACCCGCTGGCCACCGGTGACGGCATCCGGGCGGGGGAGCGCGTCGGGGCCGCCACCGAACTGCTCGACGAGGCATGGTGGTTCCCCGCGCTGTGCTGGCCCGACGGCCGCCTGCAGTTCATGCTCAACGAGCGCATGATGCCGTCCCAGTTCATCGTCAACGGCAACGGGGAGCGATTCATCAACGAGGCGGCGCCCTACATGGACTTCGCGCACGCCATGATCGCCGGCCAGCAATCCGGCATCACCCACATCCCGTGCTGGCTGATCACCGACCAGCGATCCTTCCACCGTTATGTGGTGGCCGGGCACCTGCCGATCCCGAAGGTACCCGGTGCGCCGGTGCCCACCGGGCGCCGAATTCCCCAGGCCTGGCTGGACTCCGGGGTGGTCAAGGCGGCCAACTCCTTCGAGGAGCTAGCTGCCGCGATCGGTGTGCCGCCCGAGATGCTACGGCGCACTGCGAACCGGTTCAACGAGCTCGCGGCCGCCGGCCACGACGACGACTTCAACCGCGGCGACAGTGTCTACGACAACTACTACGGCGATCCCACCCTGCCCAATCCCAACCTGCACCCGCTGGGCAAGCCGCCCTACTACGCGTTCCAGATCATCCTCGGCGACCTCGGCACCTCCGGTGGCCTGCGCACCGATGAGCACGCCCGGGTGCTGCGCGCCGACGGCTCGGTGATCGACGGCCTGTATGCGGTGGGCAACACCGCCTCGCCGGTGATGGGCCGCAGCTACGCCGGCGCCGGAGCGACCATCGGCCCGGCGATGACATTCGGCTACGTTGCAGCCCAACATCTTTCCGTTGGCCGTCGACTCCTCGGCACCCAGACTCCCAACCAATCAGGAGGTAACCCGTGAAGATCTCACTGTTCTACGAATTCGCGCTGCCCCGGCCGTGGTCGGATGACGACGAGCACAAGCTCTTCCAAGACGGCCTCGACGAGGTGGAGGCCGCCGACAAGGCCGGGTTCTCGACGGTGTGGGTCACCGAGCACCACTTCCTCGAGGAGTACTGCCACGCTACCGCCCCCGAGATGTTCCTGGCCGCGGCCAGTCAGCGGACCAAGGACATCCGGCTCGGCTTCGGGATCATGCATCTGCCGCCGGTGGTGAACCATCCGGCTCGGGTAGCCGAGCGGGTCGCCACCTTGGACCTGCTGTCGGGCGGTCGTGTCGAGTTCGGCACGGGGGAGGGTTCCTCGATCGCCGAGCTGGGTGGCTTCGGCATCGACCCGGCCGACAAGCGCGCCCAGTGGGAGGAAGCCCTAGAGGTATCGATCCGCTGCATGACCGAGGAGCCGTTCACCGGCTTCAGCGGCGAGCACGTACAGATGCCGGCCCGTAACGTCGTCCCCAAGCCGCTGCAGCGGCCACACCCGCCGGTCTGGGTTGCCTGCACCCGACCGGCATCGATCCAGATGGCCGCCGAAAAGTGCATCGGCGCCCTGAGTTTCGCCTACACCGGACCCGGACCGCTGGCCGAGCGGGTCAACGGCTACTACAAGCAACTCGAAGAAATCGGTGTCCCGGCCACCCCGCAGATGAACCCGAACATCCTGGCGATCGGCGGCGACCTGTCGATGATGGTGGCCCCCACCGAGGAGCAGGCCCTCGACCGCCTCGGGGTGGGCGGCGGCTTCTTCTCTTTCGGGATCATGCACTACTACATGACCGGTCAGCACACACCGGGCCGAACCGGGGTGTGGGAGCGCTATCTCCAAGAGGTCGAGAAAGACCCGACGCTGGCCTACGGTCCGGGCCGCGGCGCGATCGGCACCCCGGCGATGGTGCGAGAATTCCTGCGCGGCTACGAGGAAAGCGGCGTCGACGAGATTATCCTGCTGCTCAACCCCCGCAGCCACGAAGCGACCATGGAGGCCATCGAACTGATGGGTACGCAGGTCTTGCCGGAGTTCATCGAACGTGACGAGAAGGCGGTGGCCGACAAGGCCAAGCGGCTCGCGCCGGTGCTCGAGAAGCTGGAGGCGCGCCGGCCGAAGTCCAGCGCACCGGAGTTCGACGAGGACTACTCGTTCGGCGGTCTGCCGACCGGGCGGGACAAGTTCACCGCCACCGAGATTCCCGAGGCCATGGCCGAGATCAACGAGGGGCGGGTTCAGGCTGCGCAGCGCGCAAAGGAAGAGCGGGAACGCGGCCAGCAATGACCGCACCCGGGGGGCTGTGGCGCTATGACGGTCGACGGGCCGTGGTCACCGGCTGCGCGTCGGGAATCGGCGCGGAGCTGGTGGGCCAGCTCGGTCAGCTCGGGGCGACCGTCATCGGCCTGGACCGGGCCGAGCCCGCGGGGCCCGTCGACGAGTTCCACCGGCTGGATCTGGCTGACCCGGCCTCGATCGAGCAGGCGGCCGAGGCGATTCGGGCACCTGTGGATGCGCTGTTCAACGTCGCCGGGGTGTCGTCGGGCATCGGGAACCCCGAACGGGTGGTCGCGATCAACTTCCTGGGCACCCGTCACCTCACCGAGGCATTGTTGCCGGCGATGCCGACCGGAGCGGCGATCGCCAATGTCTCATCGCTGGCCGCCGCCGCCTATCGGGAGAATTCCGAGACCACAGCCGGCCTGCTGAGTTCCGTAGACCTGGCCGACGGCTTGCGGTGGTGCCGAGCGCATCCCGAGGCGCTCGCCGACGGCGGATACCGGCTCGCCAAGGAAGCGGTCATCCTCTACAGCATGGTCAACGCCGAGCGGCTGGCGAGTCGCGGTATCCGGATCAACTGCACCGCACCCGGCGTCACCGAAACCCCGATCCTCGACCAGTTACGCAGCAGCTACGGCCAGGACTATCTCGACGACATCCCCAAACCGCTGGGGCGGGTGGCCGATGCGGGCGAACAGGCCGCTCCGCTGGTGTTCCTCAACAGCCCGGCAGCCGGTTACATCACCGGCCAGGTGCTCTGGGTCGACGGAGGCAACATCGCCGGACGAACCGCCGCCGCGCTTGCGAACGGATCGCGTCCGTGGCCGGCCTGAGCGAGTTCCGCCGAGTCGGCGATGCGGTGCGCAACTGGGGGCGCTGGGGCGACGACGACGAACTGGGCACGCTGAACCTGATCACGCGTGAGAAGGTCGCCGAAGCCGCCGCCCTGGTGCGGCACGGCAAGGTCTTCGCACTCGGGGTGGACTTCGGCTCGTCAGGCCCGCAGGGCGCGTTCGCCTTCCGGCACAACCCGATTCACACCATGACCGTCGACGGCGGCGACGTGAGCACGCTGGCGCAGTACGGGCCGGAATGGCACCGCAACATCGTTGCCCAGCAGTTGAGCAAGTTCTTCGTCGACAACCCGTTCCGGTTCAACGACGACATGATCGTCATGCCGCTGCAGGCGGCAACCCAATGGGACGCCCTGTCACACGTCTACTACGACGACCAGCTCTACAACGGCTTCCCGGCGAACTCGGTGACCAGCCAGGGCGCCTATCACTGCGGTATCGACAAGGTCGACTCCAAGGGCATCACCTCCCGCGGCGTGCTGCTCGATGTGGTCGCCCACCGCGGGGCGGACACCTACCTGCCGCTGGGCACCCCGATCACCCCCGACGAACTCGACGACGTCGCCCGCGCCCAGCAGGTCACGGTCGCCCCCGGCGACATCGTGCTGGTCCGAACAGGTTGGTGGACAAGGTTTCTGCAAACCGGTGACGGCGCGGCGCCCGGCGCCGGGCTGGACTGGCGGTGTGCTGTGTGGCTGCACCAACATGACGTCGCCGCAGTGGCCGCCGACAACCTGATGGTCGAGGACCCGGTGTCCGGCGTCGAGGGAACCTTCCTGCCCATGCACATGCTGTGCCTGCGCGACATGGGGATGATGCTGGGGGAGTACTGGGATCTCGGCGCGCTGGCCGCCGATTGCGCCGCTGACGGCGTGTACGAATTCCAATTGGTGGCGCCGCCGTTGCGGGTGACCGGCGGGGTGGGGTCGCCGGTGAACCCTATCGCGATCAAGTAGCCGGCGAGAGGAACCGTCATGCGATTCGTCTTTGTCCACGGTGGGTTTCACGCCGGCTGGTGCTGGAGCCACACCCTCGCGGAGCTGGAGAAGATCGGCCATACCGGTATCGCGATCGACCTCCCCGGCCATGGCACCCGGCTCGATGAGGAGTCGACGCTGACGAACCGGCGGAAGGCCGTCGCGGCTGTGCTGCAGCCCGGCGATGTCCTGGTCGGCCACTCCGGCGGTGGTTTTGACGCGACGCTGGGGGCCGACAGCGCCCCAGAGCTGGTGAGCCACATCGTCTATCTGGCAGCGGCATTGCCCCGGGAGGGCCGCAGCTACACCGATGCGATGACGATGGGCAGTGAGGGAGCCGAGTTCTTCGACACCGCCGCCGCTGACATGCTGTCGCATCTGCACTTCGCCGACGACGGAGCCATGACCTTCGCCGACATCGACGGTGCGCGGCAGTACTTCTACCACGATTGCGATGACGAAACCGTGCGGTGGGCCTTTGAACGGCTCGGTCCGGAACGTTTCGGCGAGACCACGGTGGCGCCGGTGTCGGTACCGAACTTTTGGGCGGCCGATATCGGCCGCAGCTTCATTCGCTGCGAACAGGATCGCGCCTACCCGCGCTGGCTGGCCGAGTTGGTCTGCAAGCGACTCGGTGTGGAACCGCTGACCATCGACGCCTCACACTCGCCGTTCTTGAGCCGACCCGCCGAACTGGCCGAACTGCTGGTGCACGCCACCACGACGCGCCCGGTCGGCCCGCTGATCCCGGATTAAAGGAGCCGACGTTGCCGATCGAGCGTAAGACCGTCGCCGTAGACGGCCTGAGCACCTCCTACCTCGTAGCCGGGGATCCGGCCGCGCCGGCCGTGGTGCTGCTGCACGGCGGGGAGTTCGGCGCGGGCGCCGAAATCGGCTGGGAACACAACATCACCGCCCTGGCGCAGCAGCACCGGGTGCTGGCACCCGACCTGCTCGGGTTCGGGGAGTCGGCCAAGGTCATCGACTTCAACGACGGCCGCGGCATGCGGATCCGCCACGTCGCGCGGTTCTGCGCCCAGCTGGGTGTCGAGTCAGCCGATTTCGTGGGCAACTCGATGGGGGCGATCATGCTGCTCGTCGACACCACCTCGGAGGCACCGCTGTTGCCGGTGCGCCGAATGGTCGCCATCTGCGGCGGCGGCGAGATCCAGCAGAACCAGCACATGGCCGCGCTCTACGACTACGACGGCACCCTGCCCGCGATGCGCCGGATCGTCGAGGCGCTGTTTCATGATCCGGCCTATCCCGCCGACGAGGACTACGTGCAGCGCCGCTATACCTCCAGCACCGCGCCCGGCGCCTGGGAGGCGATCGCGGCCGCCCGGTTTCGCCGGCCCGGCGCCGAACCGCCCCCGCCGGCATCCAGTGATCGCCGCTACGAACGGATCTCGGTGCCGGCGCTGGTGATCGAGGGCGGCTGTGACAAGCTGCTACCACCCGGCTGGGCAAAACAGATCGCCGATCAGATCCCGGGTGGCCGGGCGGTCGTCGTCGACGGCGCCGGGCACTGCCCGCAGATCGAGCAGGCCGAGCAGGTCAACCGGCTACTGCTGGACTTCCTGCGCTGATTTAGCCCGGCGGATTTGTGAACCAGAGATTCTCCTCGCGCAGGCTCCGGCTGCGCCAGCCGTCGGCGGCGCGGACCAGGTCGTGATGGTAGTAGCCGCCGCAGTAGCTGAGCTCGGCCATGCCCGGTAGCTGCATCGGGTTGTAGAACATCGCCCGCACCTGCGCGGAATCCCCGGCGTAGTCCAGGATCTCGATGTTGGTGATGTAATGCATCGACATCGGTATCGCGGTGAAGCCGGCGGCCAGCCAGTCGGCCACTTCATCGCGGGTGCCGCAGATGGCCCCGGCCGACGAATAATCGATCACGGCTTCATCGGTGAACACCGTCCGGTACAGCGCCCAGTCCTTGGTATCGACCGCGCGTGCGTAGCGGTACAACAGCGCGGAGATCTCCAGCCGGTCGTCGGTCGCGACCACCGGCGTCATTCCGGCATCCCGATCGTCTTGATGTGCAGGTATTCGGTGAAGCCCTGGGCGCCGTTGCGATACCCCAGGCCGCTCTGCCGGGTGCCGCCGAACGGGCTGTCGATGCCGAAGTGGCTCTTGCCGTTGATGCTGACGTTGCCGGTGCGCATCCGGGTCGCCACCGCCACGGCCCGGTCCACGTCGGCGCTGCTGACCTCGCCGGACAGGCCGTAGATCGAGTTGTTGGCGATCGCGACCGCCTCGTCGTCGGTGTCGTAGGGGGTGACGGTGAGCACCGGGCCGAAGATCTCCTCCTGGGCGATCTGGCTGTCCGGATCGACGTCGGCCAGCAGGGTCGGCTGCACGTAGTACCCGGTGGGCAGGTGCTCCGGGACGCCGCCGCCGGTGATCAGCCGCGCGCCCGAGTCCAGGCCGGAGGCGATCAGGCCCAGCACCTTGCGTCGCTGGGTCTCGCTGATCTGCGGGCCCTGCATGTTGCCCGGGGTCCACGGATCGCCCATCGGGAAGTTCTCCATCGACGCCTTGAGAACTGCAAGGCCTTCGTCGTAGCGGCTGCGGGGCAACAGGATCCGCGACGGCAGCACACAGCTCTGGCCCGACATCACACAGGCCATCATCGCCGCCATAGGCAGGGCGGAGTTGAAGTCGGCGTCGTCGAGCACGATGTGGGCCGACTTGCCGCCGAGCTCCAGCAGCGTCTTCTTCACCGTGGGTGCCGCGGCCGCCAGGATGGCCCGGCCGGTGGCCGTGGAACCGGTGAAGGTGATCATGTCGACCCGCGGGTCGGCCGACAACGCCGCGCCGACCTCGTTGGCGTTCGACGTGACGACGTTGAACACTCCGGCCGGGATGTCGGTCTTCTCGGCGACGATCCGGCCCAGCTCGCTCCCGGACCACGGTGTGAGCTGCGCCGGCTTGAGCACCACCGTGTTACCGGCCAGCAACGCCGGCACGGTTTCGGCGATGTTGAGGTACAGCGGCACATTCCACGGCGTGATCGCACCGACCACGCCCTGCGGTTCGTAGTGCAGCTTGCGCCGCGCCGGGCCCAGCGGTGTGTCGTGCAGTCCGGTGTCCACCAGGTAGTCGAACCCCCGGGCATGATCGGCCCAGTGCTTCACCTCCGCGATCGGGGACTCGATCTGGCTGCCGGTGACCGTGACCGGGCATCCCACCTCGGTGATCAAGATGCGGCGCAGCCGTTCCTTGTCGGCCTCCAGCGCGGCGTGCAGCTGCATCAGGCAGTGGTAGCGGAATTCCACATCGTGGGCCCAGTCGCTGGTGTCGAACGCGCGCCGGGCCGCGCCAACCGCGCGTTCCATATCGTCGACCGTGCCGTCGGTGGCCGTCCCGGCGACCTGTTCGCTGGCGGGGTGCACGACGTCGAACGTCGCCCCGCTGCTGGTCTCCACCAACTCGCCGTCGACGAGCATCCGGGCCTCGCCGGCCAACACGCCCGAATCATCTTGTACCGCAGTCATCGCAGATCCTTCCGTCTGCGCGGTAACGCTACTCTATTAACGTAGAGCGAAGGAAGAGCCGACGCCGGCGACGATCCCCGAAATGAGCGCGTCCAGTTCCGCGGCGCTGCGAATACTGCGGTCGCCGCTGGCGAACGCCTGCATCACGCCGCTGATGAACATCATCACCACGTAGGCCTGCCGGTCGGCCAGTGCTCGGTCCGGCTTGTCCTGGAGCCGCAGCACCACGTCGACGATCAGGGCGCGGAACCGGTCACCGTAGCTACGGAGTGCCTCGTCGAGCAGTGGGTCCCGGCCGGCCTGCAGCGCGAGTTCGTAGCGGGCCTTGGTGCGGGCCAGCCTCGCGCCGGTCGCCGTGCGCATCACCAGGGTGGCCAACCCGGACGGTTCGTACGCGGTGAGTTCGGCCGGCGTTTGCGCTCTAGTCGCCGCGATCAGGTCCTTGAGATCCAGCTCGGAGACCCGGACCGCCACCGCTTGCAGCAGCGCCGACCGGGTGCGGAAGTAGAACGATGTGGTTCCATCGGGGACACCGGCTTTGCGGTCCACCTTGAGATGGCTGACCCCCTTGATCCCGTCATCGGCGAGTAGCCGGATGGCGGTATCGCAGAGCTCGCGCCGGCGCTGATCTGGATTGGGCTTGCGTCGCATGGTGCTGCCGAGTCTAGTCCGCAATGTCTCTACTGTTGTAGAGTCAGCGGCGAGATGAAGCTGGTATTCAACCTTCCCCACATGCTGCGGCTCAAAGCGATGATGCAACCGTGGGAGGCCGACGTCACCGGAGCCGACCAAACCCGGATGGCCAAGTGCGCCGACGAGTGGGGCTACGACATGATCGCCGTCCCCGAGCACTTCGTGATCCCCACCGAGCACGTGGAACTGTCCGGGCCGCACTATTTCCAGTCGACGGCCGCCCAGGCCTATCTCGCCGGTGCGACCAACCGGATCATGCTGAACTCGTGCGTCACCGTGCTGCCGCTGCACCAACCGATCGTGCTCGCCAAGGCGCTCGCCACCGCGGACTGGCTCAGCGGCGGCCGCATGATGGTCACCTTCGGGGTGGGCTGGCTCCAGGGTGAGTTCGATGCGCTGGGTGTGCCTTTCGCTGAACGCGGCCGCATCGCCGATGAGTATCTGGCGGCGATCATCGAACTGTGGACCAGCGAGTCGCCGCGATTCGAGGGCCGCTATGTCTCCTTCGACGAGGTGGCGTTCGAGCCGAAGCCGGTGCGCAAACCGCATCTGCCGGTCTGGATCGGCGGCGACGCGGACGCGGCGCTGCGGCGTGCGGCGAAGTACGCCTCGGGGTGGTGGAGTTTCCTGACGCCGCCGGAGCAGATCGCGCAGCGCGTGGATTTCATCAAGTCCCAGCCGGAATACGACGGGCGTCCCTTCGAGGTGGTGCACGGCATGGCGACCACGCGGGTCGGGGAGGGCCACGTTGCGCGCAACGACCCGAACGCGCGATCAGGGATGAGCGGTCAGCAGATCATTGATCGGCTGAGCTGGCTGGGCGAGCAGGGCGTGACGGTCAGTGCCGTGCCACTGCCCTCGGTGCGCGACGTTGATGAGTACCTCGATTACGCGCAGTGGGTGATCGAGGAGATCAAGCCGAAAGTCCCCTGATCGTAACGGCGCTCAGCCACCACGCGGCGCAACGATATTGGCGACCACCATGCGCAGAAACGGCCGGAACACCGCTTGGTCGTCGAGCAGGCTGTTCAGCGTGACGCCGTCGTTGGCCGCCAGGATGACGCGGGCGAGTTCCAGCGCGGGCATGGCGAGCTCACCGCCCAGCCGCGCGGCGCCTTTGGTGATGTAGTCGGCCAGGGCCTGCGCGGTCTGCTCGCGCTGGGCCGCGACACGCTCGCGGGCATCGGGATTGCGCAGCAGGAACAACGTGAACTCGTACCCCAGCACCGAACGGTCGGGGCCCTCTTTGGTGATGAGCTGGCGCCAACGTTCGGCGAGTTCGTCGATGTCGAGTTCGTCGAGCCGGTGGAAGGTGGCGATGACGTCGGCGAACCCATCGAGAAACTGCTGGCGCTGCCGTTCGATCACCGCGAGGAACAACTCGGCCTTGCTGCCGAAGTGCGAGTAGATGGCGCCCCGGGTGTAGCCGGCCGCGTCCGCGATGTCCTCCAGCGCGGCGCCGTCGAACCCTCGGCGCGCGAAGACCTCCTCGGCCGCGTCTAACAGCAGGTTTCGGGTGTGTTCGAGGCGTCGTTGCATCGTCCAGCGTTCGGCCATCTGTCGATCCTTCCACGGACGACGGAGAACGGTCGGCCCATCGCCGGCCCACTGACAAACACCCTTGTATTTAATATACAGAGATGTATAGTCGTGATGCCAGTCACAACAGAGGGGGCACGCCGTGCAGACAACGCTCCCCGGGACCTGGGTCGACAACGCGACGTCCCTCGACGACATCGGCCCCGACCGGTACCGGATGCAGATCCCGACCGAGCGCTACACCAGCGCGGAATTCGCTGCGGTCGAACGTGAGTCGATCTGGATGAAGACCTGGCAGGTGGCCGGGCGGGTCGACGAACTCGCCATGGCCGGCGATTGGAAGCAGTACCGGATTCTGGACCAGTCGTTCATCGTGGTGCGCGGCAAGGACGACAAGATTCGCGGCTTTGTCAATGCCTGCCGTCATCGCGGCAACCTGCTCTGCCCGGAGGCGCGCGGCAATACCAAGCGCAACTTCTTGTGCAACTACCACCTGTGGTCCTACGACCTGCAGGGCAAGCTCACCGGAATGCTGCGTGAAGATCTGGCCGGACCGATCGACAAGGACACCCACGGCCTGATCGAGGTCCCGGTGGACACCTTCGCCGGCTTCATCTTCCTCAACCCGGACCCGGATGCCGCGCCGCTGTCGGAGTTCATCGGTGACGAGATCGCCACGATGCTCGCCCCGTACCACGTCGACGAGATGGTCACCGTGATGGACGTGACCGAGCGCATCGACTGCAACTGGAAGGTGGTCATGGACGCCTTTCAGGAGGGTTACCACATCAACGGCATCCACCCGCAGCTCCTGCGGGTCATCAACATCGACCCGGCAACCACCCGGTATCGGTTCTTCGACCGGCACAGTGTCGCCGTCGCCCCATTCGACGTCGTGGGTGCCACCCCGGTGGATCAGGTCGAAGGAACCATGGCGCTGTCCGACACCTTCCCGTCGACGGCCGCTGTGCTGCCGCGGTTCAAAGAGCTGGTGGCGCAGTACGAATCGCCGGACGGTGCACTGACCTTCCCCGAAGGGGTGACCGCCCGGACCCTGCTGCAGCAGGCGACGCGTGACACGTTGACCGGTATGGGGCTCGACGTCAGCGGACTGACCGACGCCCAGATGAGCGACAGTCACGGCTGGGTATTGTTCCCCAACTTCTTCATGACGATTCGTGCCGGCGAATGCCACATCATCATGGCGCTGCCGGACCCGGACGGCGATCCCCATTGCTGCGTCTGGCACGTGGCCAGCTACATGTACCTGCCCGAGGAGTACAAAGCGTCGTTCGTCGCAGAACCCATCGTGGTCGACGAGCCCGGAAGCTACAAGTACTTCGAGGCCCTGCAACAGGACTACGACCAGATGCCGCGCCAGCAGGCCGGGTTGCGCAACAGCATGCTCAGCTATATGGCACTGGTCAAGGAGGAAGTCGTGATAGCGCACTTCCACTCGGTCGTCGACAACTGCATCGCGGCCATGTCCGGGAACTCAAACCACCGAAGCGAAGGGTGAACAGCATGGATATCCGGGAACGTATCGAACACCACCGCCGGATGGCCGAGGCATACCGCAACGCCTATCTGCGCCAAGGGGTTCAGGATGGTGAGACCTACGAGGTGTGGACCTTCGCCGACGACGGTGTGTACGTCTCGCCGTACTTTACCGGTGATCAGGTCTTCTTACTCAAGGAGTTTCCCGCCGACACCGCGCAGGCCGCCACGATGGAGGCCAAGGCCTACTCGCTGACCTTTCCCGACTGGAAACCGGCCAGCTTCGACTACTGGTCCGCCGACAACGGATTCGTGATGAAGACCCGGTGGCAGGGCACTACCAAAGACGGCAAGACCATGGGCTTCTACTCCTACAGCTTCGTCGAGACCAACGACAAGGGCGAGGTGTCGCGCTGGGAGACCCACGTCAACGACGAGTACAGCCCGTTCCTGGAGGTCGCGATCGGAGTCAGCGGTCCGTTCCAGGGCACCACCGAGTATGTGGACGCGTTGCACCGCTGCCTGGAGAAGGCCGGAGTCTCCATCTGACCGAATACCGTTGCGAGAAAAGGGTTGCGATGAAGGGCGTTGACGAGGTCATCGATGGCTATAGCGGACGCGCGTACACCGTGCTGTTGTACACCCAGATGGTCAAGCGGCTGGCCGATGCCGCCAAGCGGCCCGGTTTCACCGCCGACGACTGGGCCCCGCTGGCGGCACTGGTCGACACCGGCGAGTTCGAGCGCGTCGGCAATTTCAAGGAGGTGATGAATTGGACGCAGTATCTGGGGTTTCTGTCGAACTGGGCGCCGTCGTCGAGCTGGGAGGCGTCGTTCAAGCGGGTGAGCGAGGTCGACGGTGTGGTTTTTCTCGAACTCGAGGAGCGCAGCGAGGTCGGTGAGTTCACGTCGGTGGTGAATTCGCTGTCGGTCTACGAGTTCGCCGATGACGGAAAGATCTCCCACATCGACCTCTATCTGCAGATGGCGCTGCCGAACATGGAGATGCTGGACAGTTACCAGGGAGTGGAGATATCCGAGTGACCATCACCGGCCGAACCGACATCGACGCGGTCGACTTCTTCACCGACAACGCGGTGCTGCATGACCCGTACGCTTACCTCGCGCAGTTGCGTGACGAAGGCCCGCTACGCCGGGAGCCGCACCACGGCGTGGTGATGGTGACGGGCTATGACGAAGGCGTGGCCATCTACAACGACACCGAGCGGTTCTCGGCGTGCGTGTCGGTGACCGGTCCTTTCCCGGGTTTCCCGGTTCGGCTGGAGGGAGAAGACGTCTCGCCGCTGATCGAGAAATATCGGGACGAACTGCCGTTCAGCGACCAACTGCCCACCTTCGACCCTCCGAAGCACACCGCCCACCGGTCCCTGCTGTCACGGATCATCACCCCGAAACGGCTGAAGGAGAACGAAGAATTCATCTGGCGACTAGCTAATCAACGCTACGATGAGGTGCTGGTCGGCGGATCATGTGAATTCATCGATGATTTCGCCAACCCGTTCGCGATGCTGGTGATCGCCGACCTGCTCGGTGTCCCGGAGGCCGACCATGGCGAGTTCCGCTCCGCACTACTGCGGGGCAGTGCCGGGACAATCGGCAGCAGCACCGGAGACGCCATGGCTCATACGCCGCTGGAGTACCTCTACGGCAAGTTCACCGAGTACATCTCCGACCGGCGGTCCAACCCGCGCGGCGACGTGCTCACCTCGGTCGCCTCGGCCACCTTTCCGGACGGCAGCACGCCGGAGGTGATCGACGCCGTCCGGGTGGCGGCCAACCTGTTCGCCGCCGGCCAGGAGACCACCGTGCGCCTGCTGTCCACGGCGGTCATGATCATCGCCGAAGACCAGGCGCTGCAACGGCGGCTGCGGGCCAACCGCGATCTGCTGCCGCGATTCATCGAGGAATGCCTGCGCTATGAGAGCCCGGTGCGCGGCGATTTCCGGATGGCCAGGGTGCCGGTCACCGTCGGCGGCGTGGATATCCCGGCGGGCACCATCGTGATGCTGGTCAATGCGGCGATGAACCGGGACCCGGACAAGTTCGACGACCCGGATGTCTTTGACGCCGAGCGGGTCAATGCACGCAGTCACGTCGCCTTCGGCCGCGGCCCGCACAGCTGCCCCGGCGCCCCGCTGGCCCGCACCGAGGCGGTCGTCAGCCTTCAGCGACTCTTCGACCGAACCTCGCAGATCTGGATCGACGAGGATGTTCACGGTCCGCACGGGCAGCGCAGGTACCGGTACCTGCCGACCTTCATCCTGCGCGGGCTGACCAGACTGCACATCCGGTTCGCGCCCTGACCGCCGACAGCGAACGCCCCGGCCCAGTTAAATCAGTTGCTTGACTGATCGACACGAAGCGGGTTGAGTCGAACCGCTGCGGTGTTCTCCGAAACGAAGGGTGTCGATGGTCAACGAGCTGGCGGGTCGAACGGCGATCATCACCGGGGGAGCATCGGGTCTCGGCCGTGGCATCGCCGAGCGGTTTCTCGCCGAGGGCGCCCGGGTGGTCATCGCCGACCTGGATCCCGAGCGCGGCGAGGACCTGGCGCGCGAGCTCGGCGACGAGGCGTCGTTCCGGGTCGTCGATGTCGCCGACCCGGCCCAAGTCGGCGCGTTGGTCGAGGCCGCCGTCGAGAAGTTCGGCAGCCTGGACATCATGGTCAACAACGCCGGCGTCTCGGGCACCATGCACAAACGCTTCCTCGACGACGACCTGGCCGACTTTCACCGCATCATGGCGGTCAACGTGCTCGGCGTGATGGCCGGCACCCGCGACGCCGCCCGGCAGATGTCCAAGACCGGCGGCGGGGCGATCATCAACCTGACCTCGATCGGTGGGATTCAGGCCGGTGGCGGGGTGATGACGTATCGCGCGTCCAAGGCCGCGGTCATCCAGTTCACCAAATCCGCCGCAATCGAATTGGCCCACTATGAGATCCGGGTCAATGCCATCGCCCCCGGCAACATTCCGACACCGTTTGTGGCGTCGTCGGCGGCGGCGAATCTGGACGAAGAGGCCATCGTGCGCTACGAAGCGGCGATCCGCGAGACGATGCGCGCAGACCGGCCGCTCAAGCGCGAGGGCAGCGCCGACGATGTCGCCGAGGCCGCGCTCTACCTCGCCGGTGACCGATCCCGGTATGTCACCGGGGTGGTGCTACCGGTCGACGGCGGGACTGTGGCCGGCAAGGCCATCCGCCGGCGCAGCGACCAAGCCCGTTAAATCAAGCGCTTGACTTAATTCGCGGAACGGGGTTGACTGGCGGCCGTGACCACCGCTGATAGGGCAGTGCGGGCCGAGCGGGCGAACTCCACTCGGGAAGCGATTCTGACCGCCGCGGAGCAGTTGTTCGCCGAGCACGGGGTGTTCGCGGTGTCCAACCGCCAGGTCAGCGAGGCTGCCGGCCAGGGCAACAACGCCGCGGTCGGCTACCACTTCGGCACCAAAACCGACCTGGTGCGCGAGATCGAGCGCAGCCACCGGGCGCCCGTCGAGCGGTTGCGCGAGCAGATGGTCGCCACCGCCGCGGGCTCGGCGGAACTGCGGGACTGGGTGTCGTGTCTGGTCCGGCCACTCACCGATCACCTTGCCGCATTGGGTAATCCGACCTGGTATGCGCGCTTCGCCGCACAAGTGATGGCAGATCCCGCCTACCACGACATCGTCGTCAAGGACGCGCTGAGTTCACCGTCACTGGTGGAAGTCATCGAGGGGATCAACCGCTGCCTGCCGGACCTGCCGGCGCCGGTCCGCCAGGCCCGCAACGTGATGGCCCGCAATCTGTTGATGCACACCTGCGCGGACTGGGAACGCGGGCTGGCCGCCGGCAGCAAACCGAAAACCAGCTGGCAAGAGGCAAGCTCCAACCTCATCGACGCGATCGTGGGATTGTGGCGCGCCCCGGTCACGGGAGGAACCGCATGAAAGTCACCGCCGACCAGAACATCTGCGCGTCGTCGGGGCAGTGCGTGGCCCTCGCGCCCCGGGTATTCGACCAGCGCGACGAGGACGGCGTCGTCGTCGTGCTTGACGAGAACCCACCCGAAGAACTGGCCGAAGCCCTTCGGCAGGCAGAACGCGTCTGTCCATCCGGAGCCATCAAGATCGTGGAGGAGTGACAAGCGTGACCGACGCAACCACCATTGCGGCCACCGAAACACCGGAGTACCCGATGAGCCGGGACGGCCGGTGCCCGTTCGCCCCGCCGCCGGAGACCATGGCGCTCGCCGCGCAGGCTCCGCTGAGCCGGGTGCGGATCTGGGACGGCAGCACCCCCTGGCTGATCACCGGCTACGAGGCGGTACGCACGCTGTTCTCCGACCCCCGGGTCAGCGTCGACGACCACCAGCCCGGCTTCCCGCACTGGAACGAGATGATGCGCGCCAGCGTCGATCACCGGCCCAAGTCGGTGTTCACCACCGACGGCGCCGAGCACATCCGCTACCGGCGGATCCTGTCCCCGTCATTGACCATGAAGCGAGTCGACGCGCTGACCCCGGTGGCGCAACGGATCACCGACGAGCACCTCGATGCGATCCTGGCCGGCCCGCAACCGGCCGACCTGATCGAGGGATTCGCGCTACCGATTCCCTCCCTGGTGATCAGCGAACTGCTCGGCGTGCCCTACGAGGACCACGAGTTCTTCCAGCAGCACGCCACCATGGGCGTGGATCGCAACGCCACCTCCGACGACCTCGCCGAGGGCGCCACCGAACTGTCCAAGTATCTGGTCCGGCTGCTGGAGGCCCGGATGGCCGAACCGGCCGACGACATGGTCTCCGACTTGGGCAAGCGGGTGAAAAACGGCGAGCTGTCGGTGCGCGAGGCCACCCAGCTGGGCACCGGGATGCTCATCGCCGGCCATGAGACCACCGCCAACATGATCGGCCTGGGCATCGTGGCGTTGCTGCACGAGCCCGACAAGATCGCCGAACGTACCGCGGTGTTCCGCGGTGACGACGACGCCGCGATCGCCAACGCGGTCGAGGAACTACTGCGCTACCTGTCGATCATCCACACCGGCCAGCGCCGGGTCGCCCTGGACGACATCGAGATCGGTGGCCAGACGATCCCGGCCGGCGACGGCATCATCATCGACTTGGCCCCGGCCAACTGGGACGGCACCGTCTTCCCCGAGCCCGAGGTCCTCGACCTGGCGCGGCCGGCCCGCCAGCACATGGCGTTCGGGTTCGGCCCGCACCAGTGTGTGGGCCAGCAGCTGGCCCGCGCCGAGATGGTGATCGCCTTCCGCACCCTGTTCCGCCGCATCCCGACGCTGAAGCTCGCGGTGGACGTCGACGAGATCCCGTTCAAGAACGACCGGCTCGCCTACGGCGTCTACGAGCTCCCCGTCACCTGGTAACCCGCCCGATTGGAGTGGATTGAGATGTCAAGTAGCGCAACGCAGACCGCTGAATTTTATCCGCCGGGCGGATACGGGGCACCCAAAGATCGTCGCGGCCAGGCCCGAGGCGTCGCCGGCAAGGTCGGCCTACCCGCCGGCACCGAGATCTTCTCCGCCGACAACCACATCTCGCTGGCCGACGACATCTTCTACCAGCGCTTCCCCGAGGAACTGCGCGACAAGGCGCCGCGGATCTGGTACGAGGACGGCGCCTACATGGTCGGGCGCAAGGGGCAGACCTTCCTGCCCGGCGACTTCTCCGCGGTGCTGATGCAGTACGACGACCTGGCCGGCGCCGCCAGCACCAACATCGAGGCGCGCATCGCCGAGCTGGCTGAAGACGGCGTCGACAAGGAGCTGGCCTTCCCCAACGCCGTGCTCGCGCTGTTCCACTTCCCCGACAAAGAGCTGCGGGAGAGGGTCTTTCGCATCTACAACGAGTACATGGCGGAGTTGCAGGAGCGCTCCGGTGGCCACTTCCACGGGGTCGGCCTGATCAACTGGTGGGATCCCGCCGGCACCCGGCGCACGCTGTCCGAGCTGAAATCTTTGGGGCTCAAAACGTTCCTGCTGCCGCTCAATCCCGGCAAGGGCGACGACGGCGCCATCATCGACTACTCCAGCGAGGCGATGCGCCCGGTATGGGACGAGATCGAGGACGCCGGGTTACCGGTGACCCATCACATCGGTGAGACCCCGCCGAAGACTCCCTGTGAGGTCAACAGTGTCGTCGTGGGCATGATGATCAATGTCGACTCGTTCCGGGAGATGTTCTCCAAGTACATCTTCGGGGCCATCCTGGACCGTCACCCGAAGCTGCGGGTCGGTTGGTTCGAGGGCGGAATCGCCTGGGTGCCGTCAGCGCTGCAGGACGCCGAGCACCTGCTGGCCTCCTACCAGCACATGTTCAACCACCAGTTGGAACACCCGATCCGGCACTATTGGGACACCCACATGAGTGCGTCGTTCATGGTCGACCCGCTGGGATTGCGACTGATCGACCAGATCGGGGTCGATCACGTGATGTGGTCGTCGGATTACCCGCACAACGAAAGCACCTTCGGCTATTCGGAGAAGTCGCTGGCCAGTGTGGTGAACGCGCTTGGTCCGGAGGCCGCCACGAAAGTGGTGAGCGGCAACGTCAAGGCGTTTTTGGGACTGTGACAGTGGCGTCGGCGACCGCGCCGGCCACCGAGGCCGGCAGCGTCGAGATCTCGGATGTTGTCGACCGGGGCCGGATGCGTCGGGAGACCGGCGCCCGGCTGCGGGCGGCGATGGCCGACCGGGGTGTCGATGCCCTGGTGCTGTTGGGAAACGACGCGGTCACCTACGCCACCGGAACCAGTTGGCGCCTCGGCGACGCTGGACTGTCCCACGTCGAACGACCGGTCGCGGTGGTGCTCGCCGACGACCCGTGGCCGCACGTGTTCCCGCCGTTTCCCGACGGTTGTGATTCGGAACTGCCCGCCGATCATGTGCACGGACCGCTGTATCTCGAATTCGACGAGGGCGTCGACCATTTCGCCCGGGAGCTCGCCGATCTGGTTCCGCGTACCGCCGTGCTCGGGATCGACGAGTGCACCGGCGCGATGCGACGTGCCCACCAGCAGCTGTTTCCGGGCCGGCGGCCGGTCGATGCGGCTCAGTTGGTCAGCGCAGCCAAGCTGATCAAGACCGCCGACGAACTGTCCCACATCCGTGCCGCCTGCCGGATCACCGAGCGGGCGATGGCCGGGGTGCAGGAGGTATTGGCACCCGGCGTCCGTCAGATGGAGCTGTCGGCGCACTTTCTGCGGGCGGCTTTCGAATCGGGCGCCGACGCCAGCATGGTGGAGCCGATCTGGCAGGTGATGCCCGGCAGCAGGAACTCCGGTGTGTGGACCACTTACGGCGATCTCGCGTTGCCGCTGCTGGCCACCGGTCGCGAGTTGACCGCGGGTGAAGTCTTGTGGACCGACGTCTCGATCAGCCACGGCGGCTACTGCTCGGCTTTCGGCCGGACCTGGATCGTCGGGGCCGCCCCGACGTCTCGTCAGCAGGCGCAGTTCCACCGATGGCTCGAGATCCTGTCGGCGATGCTGGACCGGACCCGCGCCGGCGCCACCGCCGGTGATCTGGCCCGCGCGGCCACCGCCGCGAACGGGCGGCAGCGGCCCTGGCTGCCGCACGGCTACCTGGGCCACGGCCTGGGCGTAAGTCCCGCCGAGACACCGATGATCGGCACCGACCTGGGTGCGGAGTTCGACGAGAACTTCGTCTTCGAGCGGGGCATGGTGCTGGTGCTGGAGCCGATGGTGTGGGCCGACGGCACCGGCGGATTCCGCGGTAAAGAGGTCGTAGTGATCACCGAGGACGGTTTCCTCTCGCTGACCGATTACCCGTACAGCCCTTACAGCGAGTGCTGATGACCATGACCACCGAGGTGCTGCCGGACGGCCTCGCGCTGCGCCGGAGACGACGTGAGCGCGCGCTGGCCGAGATGGAAGCCCACGATCTCGACGTACTGGTGCTGGGGCGGCAGGCCAACATCCGCTATGTCACCGGGGCGCCGCAGCGCTGGGCGGCGGGAACCCACCCGTTCGGCCCCAGCTGCGTGCTGGTGCGGGCGACCGGGGCCATCCACCTGCTGAACACCACCGATGACGGTGTGCCCGAGGACATTCCGCACGAGAACATCTACGAGAACTCGTGGAATCCGACCAATATCACCGCGGCGCTGGCGCACATCGAGGGAGCGTTCACCGCGCGCCGGGTCGGAACCGACGCGATGTCACCGATGTTCGCGCAGCTGCTCCCGCTGGCCTTCCCCAAAGCCGACCTCATTGACGGCGAACTGGTCATGCGCTCGGCCCGGCGGATCAAGACCTCCGACGAGGTGGCGGCGCTGCGGGGCGCGATCCGAGTGGCCGAGTCGGCGCTGGCGGCGACCGTGGCCGCACTGGAACCCGGTGTCAGCGAGCAGTTCCTGGCCGGGGTGCTGATGGAGGCGATGATCGCCGCCGGGGTCAGCAGCCCGGCGAACCAGGACATCGCCTGGGTGACGTCGCGGGGCCACCCCTGGCGTCGCGCCGGCGGCGATCGCCGGGCGCGCCCGGGTGACCTGGTGGGGTTCTCGGCCGGGGTGCTGGCCGGCGGCTATGTCGGCGAAGTGGGGCGAACTCACCAGGTCGGCGAAGCGCCGGACCGCAACGCCGCAGCGCTGTACGACAGGTCAGAAGCGCTGTGGCAGCGGCTATCCGGAGCCTGTCGACCGGGCGCTCCGGGCAGTGATCTGCTGACCGCCTACGCCCGGGCCGGGGAGCCGTTGCCGCCGGTACCGGTGGCCCACGGCCTCGGAATGGGCTTCGATCTGCCGGTAGTATCGGCTCACCTTCCCCAGACCGCGGCCACCGAACGATTGGAGCCGGGCATGGTGCTGGCCGTCACCGGCTACGTGTTCGAGCCCGGTGTGGGTGCGGTGTTCGAGCGCGAAGCGGTGCTGATCACCGATGAAGGCCACGAAGTGTTGACCACCAGTCCGTCCAAATAAGGAGCAGAATGTCGGGTACGCCAGGCGCTTCCGAACGGCCCTCAGCCGAGGAGATCATCCGATACCACAAGGATCCGGCCACCAAGATCGCCACGATCACCTTCGACCGACCGGAGTACCTCAACGCGCCGACCTCGGCGGCGCGGCTGCGCTACGCGGACCTGCTGCGCGGAGCCAGTGTCGATAATGACGTCAAGGTGGTGGTGATCCGCGGTGTCGGGGACAACCTGGGCAGCGGGGCCGATCTGCCGGAGTTCATGGAGGGCGTCGAGGCGCCCGAAATGCGGCTGGCCGAACTGCGTTTGGAAGGCGACCTGGGTGCTGACGTCACCTATCCGCCCAAGGGCACCTTCCGCAACGGCGCCACCATCAGTGCGTGGTACGCCAATGTGCAGGCCGGCAACCGACCGCTGCAGGAGCTCAAGAAGATCAGCATCGTGGAGGCCAAGGGCTACTGCTACGGCTGGCACTTCTACCAGGCCGCCGATGCCGACCTGGTGATCTCGTCCGACGACGCACTCTTCGGTCACCCGTCGTTCCGCTACTACGGGTGGGGACCGCGGATGTGGACCTGGGTGCAGATGATGGGGCTGCGCAAGTTCTCCGAGATGGTGTTCACCGGGCGGCCCTTCACCGCCGCCGATATGGAGAAATGCAACTTCCTCAACAAGGTGGTGTCGCGCGATGAGCTCGAAGCCGAAGTCGACAAGTACGCGCTGGCCTGTGCGCGTAACCGTCCAGTCGACACCGTCTTCATGCAGAAGATGTTCTTCGAGGTCTACAAGCAGCACCAGGGCGAGTACATGGGCAGCCTGCTGTCGGCGTTCTTCGAGTCGATGGGTTCGGGGGTGGCGCCGGACGCCGACGACCTGATGCTCGACGACGCCATCGAATCGGGCCTGTCCGGCGCGGTCAAGGACAACGACGCGAGGTTCCCGCCCGACTTCCGGCTGAGCAAGTCCAGCCGCAACAAGGATTCGTGACGCCGTGGCGCCGCTGCACGGCTATACCGTCGTCGATCTGTCCGACGGTATCGCCGGCGCCTACGCCACCAAGATGCTTGCCGACGGCGGAGCGACGGTGATCAATGTCGAGGCGCCCGAAGGCGATTCGTTGCGGAGCTGGTCCGCATCGGGAGCCGAGGTCGATGTCGGCCTCGGGGGTGCGCTGTTCAGCTTCCTGGGGTGCTCCAAGCGCAGCGTCATCAGCGACCCAGCCGCGCCCTCCGATATCGAGTTCGTCCACCGGTTGCTGGCCTCGGCCGACGCAGTGGTGTGGTCACCGGAGGGCGGCTTGGGTTCTCACCCGTCCTTCGCGCCGGCCGAGATCCACCGCCGCCACCCGCATCTGGTGGTCACCGTGATAACACCGTTCGGATTGGCCGGGCCGTGGCGGGATCGCGCGGCCACCGAGTTCACCCTGCAGGCGTGGTCGGGGGGAGCGGTCGGTCTCGGGCGCGGATCGCAGGATCGCGCGCCGGTACACATCGGCGGGCAGGTCGGGGACTGGCTGGCCGGCGCCTATGCGGCGGCGTTGACGCTGGCCGCACGTGCCCGCGCCCAGCGCGACGGCCGCGGCGAACTGATCGACCTGTCCAAGCTGGAAGTCCAGATCCTTGGTCTCACTTACTATCCCGTGACCTACTTCCAGGTGCTCGACCGCCCGTGGCGCTCGGAACGCAGGCCCACGGTGCCGGGGGTGGCCCAAGCCGCCGACGGGCTGGTCGCGCTGGGATGCGGCACCGCGCAGCAGTGGTTCGACTTGTGCGCGATGACCGGTCATGACGAGTGGATCGACGAGAATTCGCCGCTGTCGATCACCGAGCAGGCCAACCTGCACGCACCGGCCCTGTACGAATGGGTCCGCAATCACAAGGTCGACGATGTCCGTGACCTGGCGTCGGCGTTCCGGATACCCAATTCGCCGGTCGGCAACGGCGAAAACGTGCCGACGCTGGACCACTTCCAGCACCGCCAGGTGTTCACCCGCAACCCGCGGGACGGGTTCATCCAGCCGCTTCCCCCGTACCGGCTGAGCGGGGTTCCGCTGCCGGCGCCGGCGCCGGCGCCGCGCCTGGGTGAACACACGCAGCACTACCGGCAGTCACCGCCGCCGCAGCGCGATGCCCCGCCGGTGGTCGCGACGTCGGAATCGTTGCCGCTCGGCGGCTTACGCGTCCTGGACATGACCACCTTCTGGGCGGGGCCGTCCTGCACCCATCTGCTGGCCATGCTCGGCGCCGAGGTGATCCACCTGGAATCGACTCGCCACCCCGACGGCACGAGGCTGATCGCCGGAATACCGGCCACCGAGGAGCAGTGGTGGGAGAAGTCACCGATCTTCGCTGCGCTCAACACCAACAAGAAAAGCCTCACCCTGGACTTCCAGACCGAGGCCGGCCGCGACGTCCTGCACCGGCTGATCGCGACCTGCGACGTGGTCGTGGAGAACTTCACCCCGCGAGTGATCGACAATCTCGGCCTGGACTTCGGATTCGTGCAGTCACTGCGCAGCGACATCATCATGTTGCGGATGCCCGGGTTCGGCCTCGACGGCCCGTGGCGCGACAACCCGGCCTTCGCCTACGTCATCGAGGATGCCTCGGGGCTGGCCTGGCTCACCGGCTTCCCGGACCGCAACCCGTACGAGCCGTACTCGATCGGTGACCCGAACGCCGGCGTGCACGCCTTGACCGGCCTGCTGTTGGCCCTGGAGCATCGCCGGCGCACCGGCGAGGGCGTGCTGGTGGAAGCGCCGATGATCGATGCCGCGCTCAACATCGCCGCCGAGCAGGTGATCGAGTATTCGGCGTACAGTGCACTGCTGCAACGCGACGGCAATCGGGGCCCGGCCGCGGCCCCGCAGAACCTCTACCGCACCGCCGGTATCGACGAGTTCGGGCGCGAGGACTGTTGGGTGGCGGTGGCTGTGGCCACCGATGCGCAGTGGACGAGCCTGTGCACCGCGCTGGGCGAGCCGTCCTGGGCCGCCGATCCGGCACTGTCCACGGTGGCTGGCCGACGCGCCCACCATGATTTCATCGACGATCAGCTGGCGACCTGGTGTGCGGCCCACAGCGCAGACGATGTCGTCGAAACGCTTTGGGGCGCAGGGGTTCCGGTGGCCAAGGTGATGCAACCGCACCGCCAGACCGAACTGGCGCAGCTGAGCGACCGGGAATTCTTCGAGCAGGTAGAACACCCGGTCAACGGCCGGGCCGCCTACAGCACGCTGCCGGCCCGGATGTCGCCCGGCCCGGTTCACACCAGCCACGCGCCGCTGTTGGGCCAGCACAATCACGAACTGCTGCGCGAGTTGGGCCTGCACGACGCCGAGATCGCCGCGTTGGCGGCCGACGGGGTGATCGGCAGCGCACTGGGCTAGCCGAGGCCCGGAGACGAGCCTTAGCTTTCCAGGGTATCCAGCGCCGCGCGGGTGTCGAGGTCGGTAAACGCCGCGGCGTAGCGCTGCGCGAAGGCCAGGCTGATATCGGGTCGCTGCCAGCTGTCGCCACCGGACAGCGTGGCGATCCAGATCGCCAGCCCGTGCGCTGCCGAGGCCCGGTAGTGCAACCAGATCTGCTCTGCCGCGGGCAACTCCGTTTCCGGAAGACCCAGGGCGCCACGGTATTCCTCCAGCAGCTCCCGTTCGCCGGCACGCCGGTCGGCGACGCTCAGCGCGCCCTGCAGGAAGTAGCCCAGGTCGAGGGAGAAGTTGCCGTGCCGCACCATCTGCCAGTCCAGGAAACCGACCTCACCGTCGGGAAGCACATAGGTGTTGCCGATGTGCGGATCGCCGTGCAGCAGCGTCTGCGGACCCAGGGTCAGGCTGCGGATGTAGCGGGCCCAGATGTCGCCGAAGAGTTCCGCGCCGCTCATCGCGGTGATCTCGGCGGGTACGGAGCTGCCCAGCCGCTGGTAGGCGATCTCCAGCGGCGCAAGCTCCAAGCCGGCGAACGGCACGAACGGCTCCACCCAACCCAGGGCGGGGTTGCCGGTGATGCGCTCCCCCCAGAAGGCGCCGTGCAGTCGGGCCAGCCCGCGTACCCCCGCAGCCGCTTCGTCGAGGCTGAGTGGCCGGGTCGCGTCGCGGGGGTCTGCCCCGCGTGCCACCACGTCCTCCATCAGCAACAGGAAATCCCGGCGTTCCTCGTCGATCACGGCCCGGTAGACCCGGGGATGATCAAGTGGCAGAGCGATCTCGGAGAGGAACAGCCGCGGCTCATGGTAGAGGCCGCTGGTCAGCTCGACCAGGTCGGCGTGCTCGGGGTCGATCGCCTTGACGAAGACGGTGGCCGGTCCACTGCCTGCCGCGTAACGCAGCGCCAGGCGCGCACGCCGGTTGGTGCCGTCGTCCCGGGAGGCGACCGAAACCGCCTCCACCACCGCACCGGGGTGGTGACCGCTGATCGCCGCGGTCATCCACTCCGGTGAGATCGTCTCCCAGTCATCGGGAATCGTCGGCGCGGCTATTTCAGGCAGCTTCCCGCGTCGACCGGCAAGGTGACGCCAGTGACGTACCGGGCTTCGTCAGAGGCCAAGAACAGCACCGCGTTGCTGATGTCCACCGCGTCCACCCACGGAATCGGCAGGGTGTGGAAAAGCTGGCAGATCGGGGCCATGTCGTCCGGGCCCGGGTTCTCCAGGTCGGGCCGGAACATCTTCCAGGTGCCCTCGTTCATGATCATTCCGGTGCTGACATGGGTGGGGTGCACCGTGTTGACCCGGATCATGTGCTGGCCCAACTCGACGGCGAACGAGCGCATGATGCCCACCACGCCGTGCTTGGCGGCGACGTAGTTGCCGCAGTGCGGGTAGGCCTTCAACCCGCCGACCGAGCTGGTCAGAATGATCGACCCGCCATTGCCACCGGAGATCAGGTGCGGCACACCGGCCTTGACCGTCTTCCACACGCCCGACAGGTTGATGTCGATCATCTCCTGCCAGTCGTGTTCGCTGCACTGGTCCAGGGTGTCGCCGCCGTTGCCGATGCCGGCGTTGGCAACGATGATGTCCAGGCGGCCCAGCTCCTCCACGCCGGCGTCCACTGCAGCCTTGAGTGCGTCATAGTCGCGCACATCGACTTCCGCGGTGAAGATCCGGCGGTTGCGGGCCTTGACCAGCTCGGCGGTCTCGGCCAGTTCCTCCGGGGTGGCCGGTGGAATGGGCGAGTTCTCGACGATCGGCTTGCAGACGTCGATCGCGATGATGTCGGCGCCCTCCTCGGCCAACCGGACCGCGTGGCTGCGGCCCTGCCCGTGCGCCGCGCCGGTGATGAACGCGACCTTGCCTTCAACACGTCCAGTCATGGAAACCTCAATTCTGTCAGTTAGGGGAAAAGCCTGGGGGACAGTGGAATCAGGGGATTATCGCCGGCATGGAGACCCAGCCCCGCACCGTCGATGTCGGGGAGAGCTGCGTCGCGGACAGGTCGACCTCCCACTCGGGGAAGCGCTTGAGGATCTCCTCGATGGCGATCCTCGACTCCAACCGGGCCAGCGCGTTGCCCACGCAGAAATGCGTGCCGTGGCCGAAACCCAGGTGCGGGCGCCGTTCCCGGTGGATGTCGAACACGTCGCCGTCCGGCGGGAACCGGCGGTGATCACGGTTGGCGGCGCCAATCAGCAACAGCATCGCCGAGCCTTCGGGCACGCTCTGGCCGTAGTACTCCACATCCCGGGTGACGTAGCGGGCCGCGTGCGGCGCCGGCGGCTCGAACCGGACCAGCTCCTCGACCGCCCGCGGGATCAGTGCCGGGTTGGCCGCCATTTCCGCCCGCTGGTCGGGGTGTTCGGCCAGCACCTTGCCGCTCCACCCGATCAACCGGGTGGTGGTCTCACTGCCGGCGGTGGCCAGCACGGTCAGAAACAGGTGCAGTTCTTCGCGTCCCATCCGGCGTCGGGTGCCGGTTTCGTCCTCGAACTCGGCGTTCATCAGCTCGGTGATCAAGTCGTCCGAGGGGTTCTTGGCCCGCCAGTCGATGATGTCGGCGAACACGTCACCGGTGGCGATCGGCCCGTCCGGGTTGTCGGTCATCTTCTGGCCCGGCTCGGTGCGAATGGTGGCGTCACCGTGTTCGGTGACATGCTCCTGCTGATCTTCGGGAATACCCAGCAGCATCCCGATCACCCGCATCGGCATCTGGGCGCCGAGGTCGTTGACGAAGTCGAACCGCCCGGTGCCCACCAGCGGGTCCAGGCAGCGCGCGCAGTACTCCCGGATCTGCGCTTCCAGCGCGTTCATCCGGCGTGGGCTGAACATCCCGGCCATCAGGTTGCGGTGGATGTCGTGGATCGGCGGATCCTCGAAGATCAGGATCCCCGGCGGAATCTCCATGCCGGACTTGATGATCTCGAGAACGGCGCCCCTGGCCGAGCTGAATGTCTGGTAGTCGGCGAACGCGGCGTGCACGTCGTCGAACCGGCTCAGCGCGTAGAAGTCGTGCTCTTCGTTGTAGTACAGCGGCGACTCTTCGCGCAGCCGGCGAAACATCGGGTACGGATCGTTGTTGAGTTCGATGTCGTACGGGTCGTAGCGCGCTGCGCTGGTGGTGGTGACCGTCATGGTGTGTGTCCGTCCCTTCGGCAGAGCTGCGATCTACAGGCCGGCGGGGACGGGAGCCGCCACCGGGGTGAATTCCAGGTGCAGCTCGGTCAGGCCGCGCAGGATGAACGTCGGTTCGAAGGTGAACCGTCGCTCGCCTGCTTGGCCATGCTGCGACTCGTCGAGCCGGATGTCGGTCATGCGATCCAGGATGCGTTCCAGCGAGATCCGGCTCTCGGCGCGCGCCAACGGTGAGCCGGGGCAGGTGTGCGTGCCGCGAGCGAAGGCCAGATGCTCGCGCACGTTGGGCCGGTCGATGCGGAACTCGTGTGGGTCGTCGAATTTGCGAGGGTCGCGGTTGACCGCGCCGGGGAACATCACAACCACGGTGCCGGCTTTCAGTTCGACCCCGCCGAGCGTGGTGGTCTTGCGCACCAGCCGTGGGTCGGTCTTCACTGGGCTCTCCATCCGCAGCGTCTCCTCGAGGAAGTTCGGGATCTTGCTGCGGTCCTCGCGCAGCTGCGCGACGAGGCTCGGGTCCTCGGCAAGGAAACGCAGTGCGGCACTGAGCAGTTTGGTGGTGGTCTCCTGCCCGGCTCCGAAGAGGAACGTGGCGCTTTTGACCACGTCGCCGATCTCGGGAATCGACCCGTCCTCGTAGGTGGCGGTGGCCAGGTCGGTCAGCACGTCGGCGCGCGGATTCTCGCGCCGCTCACTGAGGTAGCTGCTGAATTTGCCGTCCAACCAGGCCAGCGGGTCGTGGGCCAGTTCTTCGTGATCGAGCGAGCCGATCCGAGCGCCCGGCTGCGGTGCGCCCAGCACCTCCTGGAACGTCGGGCGGTCCTCCTCGGGCACACCGAGCAGGTCGGCGATCACCAGCAGCGCGAACGGCCGGGCGTACTCGGAGAGGAACTCGCACTTGCCGCTGTCGATGAAGTAGTCCAGCTGCCGGTCGGCCAGCTGCCACATGAAGTCCTGGTTCTCCTTGAGCCGCTTGGGGGTGAGCAGCCGGCTCAGCAGTGACCGGGCCTTGGTGTGCATCGGCGGGTCCATGGTGACCATGTGCTCGGTCATCGGCATCAGGTGGCGGTGCGCCTCGATCTGCTCGCTGATGTCGTCGCCCTCAGGGGTGAACGGCAGCGGCGGGAAGGGCCCACCGACCGCGACGAGATTGGAGTAGGTGTCGGAGTCGCGGTAGATCTCGTTCGCTTCTTCGTGACCCGTCACGGCGAACACGCCGTAGACGTTCAGCGGGGCGACCGGGCCCTGGGCGCGCAAGTAGTCGAAGTACGGGTGCGGATCGGGTACCAGGGACTGATCGGTGAAGAAGTCGATGGTGTCGAAGTCGGTCAACGTGGACCTCTCTGCAGAATGGGCTGACAGGTGCTGAGCATCTGCTTAGCATGGGTGGCACCGGGGGTCAAGGGTTGAGGCGGCATTACGATGGCCGCCGGACATGTAAAGGTGGACGACGACGATGCAAAGCGGACGATATGCCCGAACCTAAGGGGCAGCGCAGAATTGGGGCCCCGGACGCCAAGAACCGGACGTTGCTGCTCGATGCCGCAGAACAGCTGCTGCTGACCGCCG
Organism: Mycolicibacter sinensis; assembly: GCF_001667375.1. GTDB lineage: Bacteria > Actinomycetota > Actinomycetes > Mycobacteriales > Mycobacteriaceae > Mycobacterium > Mycobacterium sinense_A. The sequence goes on from NZ_LZIN01000033.1 coordinate 221,231, forward strand.
GTCACGGTGCGGTGAGCTCGCGCCGGGTAGCCGAGCAGGCCGGCCTCAAGCACCAACTCGTGCACTATTACTTCCGCACCATGGACGAGCTGTTCCTGGCGATGTTCCGCCGGCGCGGGGACCAGGGTTTGGCCGAACAGGCCGAGGTGCTCGCCTCGCCGCAGCCGTTGTGGGCGCTGTGGCGCTTCAACACCGACCCGGCATGGACCGCGCTGACGATGCAGTTCATGGCGCTGGCCAACCAGCGGGAGGCGTTGCGGACGGAGATCGCGACCTATGCCGAACGGCTTCGCGCCGAACAGATCGAGGCGGTGGCCGGACTGCTGGCGCGCTACGGCATCGACGCGCAAGAGTTTCCGGCGACGGTGTTGATGGTGCTGATGACCAGCGCGTCGCGGATGCTGATCATCGAACAAGAGGCGCTGGGCATGACCCTCGGCCACGCCGAGACCGTCGAGTTCGTCGAGCGCTGGCTGCGCCGACTCGAGGGCGAGCCGGGGGAACCTGCCCCCGGCGCCGCACTGACCTCGGGACACGCGGCGCATTAGCGTTGCGCCCGGCCCTGCTGCAAGCGATCCGCTGCCGCCCAATGCTCGTCGGAGACCCACAGCCGAGCGAACGCCGCCACCGCTTCGTCGGCCGACGCGCCGGCGAGCACACGCTTGATCTCGGCGGCTGACGGGTTGGCCAACGACCGTGCCAGGCCACGCCATTCGGCCTCGAACGACTCGCGGGGCACCACCCGGTTGACCAGGCCGATCCGTTCGGCGGCCGGGGCGTCCAGCATGGTTCCGGTGCCGGCCAGCAGCAGCGCCTGACTGTGTCCGACCAGGGCGGCCAGTCGCTCGGCGCCGCCCCAGGCCGGCATGATCGCCAGCGACACCTGGTTGAAGGCGATCTTGACGTCGGCGGCGGCGATGCGGATGTCGGCGGCAACGGCCACCTCAGCGCCGCCTCCGAGCGCGTGCCCGTTGAGCGCGGCGATCACCGGCGCCGGAAAGGCGGCGATCCGGTCGCACAACAACCGCATCCGCCACGCCATGGCTTGCGCGTCGGACTCGGTGCGGATGGCGGCGAGTTGCTTGAGATCTCCGCCGGAGACGAAGGCCCGATCGCCACCGCCGGTGATGACCACTGCCCGGGCCGCGGCGACCGCGTCCAGCGCGCGATCGAGCTGATCCATCGTCTCCGGGGCGATCGCGTTGCGCGCTTGGGGACGATCGATCGTGATGACCGCCAATCCTTCATCCAACTCGACATCAACCATGACTCTCCAATGAAGATATTGGCATTCTCGGATTAGGAGAATAACATCACGGGCGTCATGCGAAAGATTCCGGACGACCTGGCGCGGCACTACGAAGCCAACGGGTGGTGGACCCACGAGACCCTCGGTGACCTGCTCACGCAGTGCTTGTCCGAGGCGGCGGACTGCCGCTTCGAGGTGCACTCCGAGGTCCGCCCATGGCGGGGCAGCTTCGGCGATGTCGAGCAGACCGCGCGCCGGCTCGCGGCCGGGCTCTCCGCCCGCGGTGTCGGACCCGGCGACGTGGTGGCGTTTCAACTGCCCAACTGGATGGAGGCCGCCGCAACCTTCTGGGCCGCGGCGTTCCTGGGGGCGGTGGTGGTGCCGGTCGTGCACTTCTACGGGGCCAAGGAGCTGGGCTACATCCTGTCCGCCAGCAAGCCGCGGGTATTCATCACCGCCGAGAAGTTCGGGCGGATGACGTTTGTGCCCGAACTTGTGGCGGATGTCCCGATCGTCGGGGTGGTGGGCGGGAGCGGTGCGAGCGTGGTGGGCGGGAGCGGTGCGAGCGTGGTGGGCGGGAGTGGTGCCGCACAGCACTTCGAGGACCTGCTGGACGTCGAGCCGATGCCCGGCACACTGGCCACCGACCCCGGCGCGCCGGCGCTGATCGCCTTCACGTCCGGAACCACGCGAAACCCCAAGGGCGTCATCCACAGTCACCAGACGCTGTGCTTCGAGACGCGCCAGCTGCTCGCCAACTACCCCAAGGACCGCGGCCGGCAACTGACCGCAACCCCGGTCGGGCACTTCATCGGGATGATCGGGGCGTTTTTGATCCCGGTGCTGGAGGGCACGCCGATCGACCTCGCCGACGTCTGGGATCCCGCGAAGGCGCTGGCGTTGATGGCCGAGCAGGGCGTGTCGATCGGCGGCGGCCCACCGTATTTCGTCACCAGCCTGCTCGACCATCCGGATTTCGCTCCCGAACACCTACGGCACATCCGCCACGTCGGCCTGGGTGGGTCGACGGTGCCCGCGGCGGTCACCCGCCGGCTGGCGGATCTGGGCATCTTCGTGTACCGGTCTTACGGCAGCACCGAACACCCGTCGATCACCGGCTCCACCCCCAGCGCTGCCGAGGACAAGCGACTGTTCACCGACGGCAATGCGCGGCCCGGCGTAGAGATCAGGCTGGCTCCCGACGGGGAGATCCTGAGCCGCGGGCCCGACCTGTGCCTCGGCTATACCGACGACGCCCTGACCGAGGCGGCCTTCGACGCCGACGGCTGGTACCACACTGGGGACGTCGGGGTGCTCGATGCCGACGGCTATCTGACCATCACCGACCGCAAGGCCGATGTCATCATCCGCGGCGGCGAGAACATCAGCGCCGTCGAGGTCGAAGAGGTCTTGTTGGCGCTGCCCGCCGTCACCGAGGCGGTGGTGGTCGCGGTGCCCGACGCCCGCCTGGGGGAGCGGGCGGCGGCGGTCGTGCGCCTCAAGCCCGGGTCCGCGTTACCGACGATGCCGGAACTGCAGGCCCATTTCGAGCGCCTCGGCGTGGCTCGCCAAAAGTGGCCGGAGCAGCTGCACGAGGTCGACGACTTCCCGCGTACCGCCAGCGGCAAGGTGCAGAAGTACGTGGTGCGCCAGCAGCTCGCCGGCGAGGTTGCACCGACACCTTTGTGAGAATATGATTCTCACGAGCCGAAAAGGAGCATTTCATGGGTCAACTGTCACACCGCGTCGAGATTCCTTTCCCGCTGTTCGACGCCGACAACCACCTCTACGAGCCGCCGGAGGCGATGACCAAGTACTTGCCCAAGGAGTACAAGGACATCGTCCAGTACGTCGAGATCAACGGGCGTACCAAGATCGCCATCCGCGGTCAGATCAGCGAGTACATTCCCAACCCGACGTTCTCCGTGGTGGCCAAGCCGGGCGCCTGGGAGGAGTACTTCAAGTACGGCAACCCCGACGGCAAGAGCAAGCGGGAGCTGTTCGGTGAGCCGATGAAGTCGATTCCGGCGTTCTTCGAGCCGGGGCCGCGTCTGGAACTGATGGACGAACTCGGCGTCGACCGCTCGCTGATGTTCCCGACCCTGGCCAGCCTGATCGAGGAACGGCTGCGCGACGACCCGGTCGCGATCCACGTCATCATCCACTCGCTCAACCAGTGGCTCGACGAGGTCTGGGGCTTCAACTACAAGGGCCGGATCTTCACCACGCCGGTGATCACCCTGCCGATCGTCGAGAAGGCCATCGAAGAACTGGATTGGGCCGTCAAGCGTGGCGCTCGCGCCATCCTGATCCGCCCGGCGCCGGTGCCCGGCTTCCGCGGGCCGCGGTCCTTCGCGCTGCCCGAGTTCGACCCGTTCTGGGAGAAGTGCGTCGAATACGACGTCTTCGTCGGGATGCACTCGTCGGACAGCGGCTACTCCCGCTACACCTCCGAGTGGGACGGCGCCGCCCAGGAGATGCTGCCGTTCCAGACCAACGCCATGCAGATCCTCAACGAGTGGCGCCCGATCCAGGATGCGGTGGCGTCCTGGGTGATCCACGGTGCGCTGTTCCGCCACCCGAAGCTCAAGGTGGGCATCGTCGAGGCCGGCTCCAAGTGGATGTTCCCGCTGATGGAGTCCATGACCGAGGTGTACAAGAAGGCTCCCGAAGCCTTCCTGGGCAACCCGATGGAAGAGATCAAGAACCGCATCTACGTCAGCCCGTTCTACGAAGAGGGCATCGACGACCTGATCAACCTGATCGGTGTGGACCAGGTGCTCTACGGCTCCGACTGGCCGCACCCGGAGGGCCTGGCCGAGCCGACCCACTACGTGACGGCGCTGTCGCACCTTTCCGTCGAGGACCAGGCCAAGATCATGGGCGGTAACCTCGGTCGCCTCGTCACCGTTTAGAGGTGCCCCGCTGGCAGACCATTCCCGAGATGGTCTTGAGCGTCGGGGGGGGGGGGGGGGGGGGGGGGGGGGGGGGGCGGGGGGGGCGGGGGGGGGCGGGGGGGGGGGGGGGGGGGGGGGGGGGCGGGGCGGGGGGGGGGGGGGGGGGGCGGGGCGGGGGGGGGGGGGGGGGGGGGGGGGGGGGGGGGG
>NZ_LZIN01000034.1 GCF_001667375.1 Mycolicibacter sinensis
GCACCCTCGGGTCCGTTGCCCGGCTACGGGGCGGATCTGCGCCCGGCAGCCGGCGCAGCCCCGGGAGTGCCCGCAGCGGCTGGTGGTGGGCCTGCGGCGCCGACATCGCCGTCGGCGCCTGGTGGCCCCACCGCCCCAGCTTCGGGTGGAACCACGGTGGCCTCCTCAGGCGATCGTTCAGCACCGGGAAGACCGACTGCCGGTCCCGGCGGGCAGTCGGGCGCGGCAATGGCCGGCGGTATGGCTGCGGCAAGCACTGCCGGGGCTGGCGCCGGCACCGCCGCCAAGCGCTTGGCCGAGCACCAGGACCTGCAGCGCAAAGTTGACGCCGTCGCTCGTCAGGCACCGAACCTTATGTGGGCAGCCGGATTACGCGATGACGAGACCACCACCGTGGTGGTGACCGATTTGGCCGGCGGCTGGATTCCACCTACGGTCAAGCTCCCGCCCGGAGTCACTCTGCTTGATCCAGCGCACCGCCGCCGTGGCACGAGCGCAGTCGATCTGCTCGGTGCGGTGATTGCCGCAGCAACCCACGAGCCGAACACCTACATCACCGAGGCCGGCCCGCACGATCCGGTTCCCGGGTCTGGGGAACGCGCCCGCTACGGCCAGCATCTCGACGAACTGGGTCCGACCCTGATCGACGCCGCCGGGGCCAGTAGCCGGTTGCCGCGCATCGTGCAGACCGTCGCACAAGCGATGACCCGCAGATCCGGTGTTGCCGATAACGAGGTCGAGCTGTTCCGGCAGGTGGCCAGCGACACCGCGGCGCGAGTACTGTCGGCCTATCCCGAGCACGCCCCCAGGGATGTCGCCGACTGGATGCTGTTGGCCGCCATCGATGCCCTGATCGAGGGAAGCGAGGAACTCGCCCGCTATCACCTGGCGTGGCACCAGGCGGTGGCGGTACCGCATGGAGGGTTTACGCCATGACAGACCCGATCGAAGTCAACCCGCTGGACTACCTGGCCATCGCCGCCGGCCTGCCGCCGCTGCCGATCCCGCCGGGCCCGGTCCACCCTGGCGGAACGTCGCCGGTTGACGCCACGATGGCGGCCTTTGGTGCTGCAACCAACCTGAACCTGGTCGAGACGAACACCCACCTGGCCGAAGACCATGCCGATCGCACCGGCCATGCCACCGACGCGGCCCAAAAATTCGCTACCAACGAAGCCGACGCCGTGTCGAAGTTCCAGGACGTTGCCGGCCAGGGCGACGCCACCATGGCGCAGCAAGGTTCCCAGGAAGCCATGGGCGGAGCGATGCAGGGCATGACGGGGGCGATGCAGGGGATCACCAGCGCCCTCAGCGGCGCGCTCGGCTCGGTGAGCAAGCTGCCGCAGGGCTTGATGCAGGCCGGCCAGGGTGCGCTGTCGCCGCTGATGAGTGCGGCGCAGTCCTTGGGGAAGGCAGGACTCGGCGGCGCCGGCGCCACGCTTGCCTCCGACATCAGTCCCGACCCCGGCTTGGGCGGCAGTGACTTCGGCACCGGCGGAGGTGGCGGCGGCGGGCTGGGTATGGGCACCACTCCCGCCAGCAACCTCGGGCCGCCCCCGGTTCCGGGAACCTCGACACCGACGACGCCCACCAGCTCGCTGGCGAGCACCGGCGCGGCCGGTCCCACCGGCGGCACGCCCGCAACCGGCGGTGCGGGCGGCGGCGGAATGATGCCGATGATGCCGGGCGGGGCCGGTGCCGGCGGCAAGGGCGGCAAAGACGACAAGGCCGGCGAGAAGCGGATCGCTGCCCCTGGAGTTCCCAACGGCCAACCCGTCAAAGGTCGCACCACGGCACCGCCGAACGTACCGGTGACCAAGTCGGTGGCGAAGGACGCCGGTCCGACCGGCCTGACGCCGCTGAAACGCATCGTCGACACAGATGACTCGTCGAAGTAGCGGCTCGGGGGGCGATGCACTACTCGGCACCCAGTGTGTGTACATTGGTGTGTATGGCTCGGTTGAACGTGTACGTCCCGGATGACTTGGCGGAGCGAGCCAGGGCCCGCGGGCTCAATGTCTCGGCACTCACCCAGGCCGCGATCAGCGCCGAGTTGGAAAATTCTGCAACCAACACCTGGCTCGACGGCTTGGAGGTCAGGAGCACCGGCGCTCGACACGACGACGTGCTGGATGCGCTCGACGCCGCCCGCGATGAGTTCGGAGCGTGACCGCACCCCCCGCTTCGTCGATCAAGCAAGTGGTTGTCGATGCCAGTGCCATGGTGGATCTACTTGCCCGCACCCCTGATCGGTTCCCGGCGGTGCGTGCCCGACTGGCCGGCACCGTGCTGCACGCGCCAGCACACTTTGACGCCGAGGTGCTGTCGGCGCTGGGGCGCATGCATCGCGCCGGCGTACTCACCGTTGCGCAGGTCGAAGCGGCGCTGGATGAGCTCGGGCAGGCACCGGTGACTCGACACGAGGTCGCGCCGTTGCTTTCTGGAGCATGGGCGCGCCGCGACACTCTGCGCCTCACCGATGCCCCCTACGTCGAGCTAGCCGACACCGCAGGCCTGGTGTTGCTAACCACGGACCAGCGGTTGGCACGCGCTTGGCCTGCAGCCGAGGTCATCGGCTGACAACAGTCCGACTTCTCTCGCCGCTCAACGGTCCAGGACGAGCTCGGCGTTCTGGCGCAAGAGGAACGAGCCGATCAAGTCGACGACGACCCAGTGCCGCGTCTCGTCTATGCCGGTGATGATTCCGAGATTCTGGGTGGATCCATCTACCTGTGCCGTCACGGGAGCGCCGACTAGCTGCTCGCCGATCGGCGTCTCCATATCGTCCGCGGCAACGACCACCCGCTCACTGCCGGCGGGCAGGTCCCGCAACTCCGGTGTCGCTGCGGGATCGAGTACATGTCCCGCGGCAACGCGCCCGTCCAAACCGGTCCAAGCCGCAAGAGCCCGGCTGTTTTCTACTGCGCCAGCCGTCTGAACGACCTGAGCTGTCGATGGCTGATCGTTGATAGTGGCGTCGACGGGCAGAACCCAGTCATCTCGCCCGGAACTGAACACCGCCAACGGAGATCTCGGCATCGTCCACGGCTCACCGGCCACCCGCGGCCTCATCTCCCCGGCAGTCAGGTAAGCCATCTGGCCAACCTTCGTCTGAGTCGGAGCCATTCCAGCGTCTCCGACTTTCATGACCGCGACCGGGGCCTTCCCGCCACCGCGGGCGCATTGTGCCGCGGTCACGAATCCGTTGAGTATCGTGCCCGGATCGCTCGGGCCCGGAAGACTCACGTAGAAACCGGCGGTACACACCGTCGTCCCGGTTCCTTCGCCAACGAGTACCTGCATCCCGGGATGCAATCGCGAAACCGGTCTGGGGAACACCACCGCGTCGTTGACCTCTGGCGGCAGCACATCGGCTGGCCGCGTTACCAGTGCTGGCGATTCCGTTGCAGCCGAAGCGCCTTCTGGGTCGCTTTCTCCACAACCCGCCACTCCGCAGGCGAAGGCTGCAGCGAGAACCACTGCCACCGCCGTACGCACTCGCCGAGGCGGCAATGTGTTCAAGGGTGACGCCACCGCCGCCTCATCGATCCGGCTCGCGCCGCGACAGATGTACTCGGAGCAGCAGGTAGGCGCCACCGAGTAAGCAGGACAACATACGCAGTGCAGCTAAAACCGCCGTCCCATTCGTTGCGGATAAGTCGATGATGAAGAACGGCAGCGCTAGTAGCCCGAAAATTACGAGTACAATTCCAAAGATTTTCACGCGACCGGGATTCTCATCGAGACTGGGCAATATTCCTGCCACTACCAATAATGGCAGAGCTACCTGGAACAGCTCGCGTAGCATTCGTCACCTAGCATTCGTAGACATCCAGCACCAACCCACTGACAATCACCGGCATTACGCTGCGCCGCCCACACATCGAAGAAGATCCCCGATGTTCAGCACTCCGTCTGCAAGCGCCCCAGCAGCGGCGGCGATCGCGATCGGCGGAGCCTCTGCCAGCGGCACCGCCCCGGCGACACCCAAACCGTCCAGGCCAAGTGCAAAAAGACTTCTGGCTGCATCATCTACGGTGCACTTGCCTGCCTGCGCCGTTTGTAAGATGCGAATCATTTGCTCTTGTTGACCTCTGGCGTATCCAGCCCCCAAAGTGTCAGATAACGCCTGCATCCACTCCGCCGGTGACCTGTTCGGAGCATGGGTATTAATCCATCGGTTGCCGGCGTCCGCAACTTCGGGCGGCACCCAAAACGGGCCGAACTTTGCCGGCGGTACCTGAACGCCCTCACCTACCGGTCTGCCGCCGAGGTCGGTCGGTAGTCCTGGAAGCGGATGCTCGGCCCTTGGATTTTGCGGAGGCGGCGCCGGGTCCGGTGAGTCGGGCTTTAACGGCGGAGTCCGAGGCATGTGGGATCCGAAGCCGACCATTTCTGCCCGCTCACCTTCGTGACCGCGGCCGGTCGAGTCCGTTTCCGAAGCCGACCGCTTACCACTGCCTGCCGAGTAGCGCCCGGCCAATGCCTGCACCTGCGCCGCCCGCTGCTGGCTGTCAGCGGCGGCGTCCGCGACGATCTTGTGGATCTCGCGGGTCTTACCGGCCAGGTACGCCTGGAAGCCTCGAGCGCCGGCCGGGGTCTCCAGGGCGGGCCAGCCGGCTGCGGCTTGCCGGATCTCGACTTCAAGCACATCCAACCGCTGCCTGGCCTGCAGGTTGATTTGGTGGGCGCCGTGCAGCATCCCCTCGAATGACCGGTCGAGTTCCACTGACGTCGCCAACCGCCGGGACAGTTCGGCTTCTCGCGCCCGCGCCGCGTCGGCGAATGCTCCCGATACCTCCGGCATGGCGCAAAGCTACTCGAATCGGCGTCGTGGCGTCACCGGCCGCATTTTGTTCCCGCTCATATCACCGCCCCGATAGATGCGCATTAACTTTTCTTGGCCGGGAATCTACCCTCCAGCCGGTGGCAACGTCAGCTGCAGAAACCCTCCACAACACGGTTGAAGCATCACATCGGCGGGCCAACTCACGCGGTGGTCCTGCCCACGCAGGTAGTCGGCGGCGACACCGACGGCCTTGACAGGCTTTCCATGGTCCTCGAAGACCAACAGACTGGCTTTGGAGTCAAAGAAGTTCGACTTGATCACCGGTGCGCCTACAGTTTTCTCGATGAACTCCCGGTCGGTGTATTCGTGGAACAGATGCACCTCATCCCAGCGCCACGAGGTGAAGTCGCTCAGTCTGCCCGACTTACCTTGATGCAGAAGGCTTTCCAAGCCCTCGTTGAGTCGTCGGTCGTTGTACTCGATTTCCATCGATTGCCTCGTTAGCCCGCAGCTGGTCATCGCAAAGCACAGCAATAGCAGACCGAGCGCAGTGCGTATCGGCGTTGCTCTGGCCCCCAACACCTCCGGCATAGCGCAAAAGCTACGCGCATCGGCCTCGCCAAGTCACCGGCAGTGACTGGTTCCCGCTGGCTGACGCCAGTATTGTCGTCGCGTGCGGTTGTTGCGCGTGCGTAAAAGGAGCAGCTAGGTCATGCCGCTGAGCCTGTCGAACCGGGACCAGAATTCCGGTCACCTGTTCTACAACCGTCGGTTGCGCGCGGCCACCACCAAATTCTCGGTGCGCATGAAGCACGACGACCGCAAGCAGACCGCCGCGATCGTGCTGTCCATCGTGTTGATCTTCATCGGCATGGGCTGGATGCTGCTGCTGAACGTGCTGCGTCCGGCCGGAATCGTGCGGACGTCGGCGATCGTGGGTGACCGTGACTCCGGGGCGATCTACGCCCGCATCAACGGCCGGCTCTATCCGGCACTCAACATGACCTCGGCCCGGCTCGCCGTCGGCAACGCCGAGCTGCCCACCTGGGTCAAACCCGCCGAGATCGCCAAGTACCCGACCGGCCCGATGATCGGCATCCCCGGCGCGCCGGCGTCGTTGATCGCCAGCACCGGCGCACCGTCGGCGTGGGCGGTCTGCGACACCGCGGGGTCCCCGCGGCGGGCCGAGCCGCCGGTGGTGACCGCGATCGCGGGAACCTTGAGCCGTGTCGGACGCGCGGCACCGCTGGCGTCGGATGCCGCGGTGTTGACCCGCTTTCAGGGCGCCACCTACGTCATCTGGGGCGGCAAACGCGCCCAGATCGACCCGGCGGCCCGGGCGATCACCCTGAGCCTGGGCATCGACCCGGGCACGACCGTCCCGGTGGAGATGTCGCGGGCGCTGTTCGACGCGCTGCCCAGCACCGAACCCCTGCGCGTTCCGGTGATCCCGTTGGCCGGCACACCGTCGCAGTGGGTGCCCGGCTCCCAGGTCGGTGCGGTGCTGGAGACCCGGACAGCCGGCGGCGGCTCCCAGTTCTACGTGCTGCTGCCCGACGGGGTACAGAAGATCACCAGCTTCGTGGCCGACCTTATCCGCAGCGCGAACTCATTCGGATCGGTGGCCCCGCTGGTGATCAGCCCCGACAAACTGGTCAACATTCCGGAAGTGGGCACCCTGCCGGTCGAGTACTACCCGAACAGCCGGCTCAAGTTCGTCGACACCGCCGCCGACCCGACGACGTGCGTCGGATGGGAGAAGGCCTCCACCGATCGCCAGGCCCGGATCACGGTGTTCAACGGCCGCGGCCTGCCGGTGTCGCCGGGTATGGACAACCGGATCGTCCGGCTGGTGCGCGACGATCGCACCCCGGGATCGGTGGTGGCCAACCAGGTGCTGGTGCTGCCGGGTGCGAACAATCTCGTCACCTCGACCAGCGCACTGCTCGACTCCGACACCCGCGAAACCCTGTTCTGGGTGTCTCCCAACGGGGTTCGGTACGGGATCGCCGCTGAGGACGAGACGCTGCGTGGCCTCGGACTGGACCCGTCCTCGGCGCAGCAGGCGCCGTGGCCGCTGCTGCGCACCTTCGCGGCCGGCCCGGAACTGTCTCGGCATGCCGCTCTGCTGGCCCGCGACACCGTGGCGTCCACGGGCGCGGTGACGCCGGTGGCACCCAACAATCAGCAGGCCGTCCCGGGAGGGCACTGAGGCGATGTCGAAACGAGCATTCGTGCCGGTGCGCCTGCAGGTTCCCGAGCCCAAGCCGGTGCGGGTCGCCCCCCGGGCACCCGATGCGCTGCCGGAACGCGAGCCGCGCAACCTGTGGGTGATGATCGGTCTTCCCGCGCTGGTGGTGGCGCTGATCGGCACGATCGTGATGCTGTACGTCTCCGGCGTGCGCAGCCTGGGCTCGGGCATGTTCCCGATGGTGGGCATGGCCGGCCTGGGCATGCTGATGTTCTCCGGGCGGTTCGGGCGGGCGCGCAAGATCAGCTGGGGCGAGCAGGAGAAGAACCGGCGCAGTTACCTGCGTTCGCTCGACGGCGAACGCGACGAGATCCAGAAGGCGGTCTGCGCCCAGCGCAGCGCCCAGGAGATGGTGCACTCCCACCCGCAAGGGCTCGGTGCGGTCATCGGCGGACCGCAGATGTGGGAGCGCCGCCGCTCCGACCCGGATTTCCTCGACGTGCGGGTGGGCGTCGGTGTGCAACACGCCCCGGATTCGGTGTTGTCGGTGCAGTGGCCGGAGATCCCGGTCGACGAGGAACTCGAGCCGGTCACCGGGCAGGCGCTGCGCGACTTCATCCTGGAACAGCGCAAGATCCGCGACATCGCCAAGGTGGTCAACCTGCGCTCCCGCCCGGGATTCAGTTTCATCGGCGAGGACCTCGACCGGGTCCGGTCCCTGCTGCGCTCGGTGCTCAGCGCGCTGGCGGTGTTCCACAACCCGCTCGACGTCAAGCTGATGGTGGTGACGCGTCACCCCGAGCTGTGGTCGTGGATGGTGTGGTTGCCGCACAACCAGCACGACGAGCTGTTCGACGCCTGCGGCTGGCGCCGGCTGGTGTTCACCACCCCCACCGAGCTGGAGTCGACGCTCGGGGCCGACCTGCACATGAAGGGCAAGCGCGGCGCGTGGCGGCCCCCGTCGGCGCCGAGTCCGACGACGATGGGCTCGCCGCTGGAGACCGGCGGCGACGGGCACGATCTCGGGCCGCACTGGGTGATCGTCGACGACAACACCGGCAGCCCCGAAGCCTGGGAGAGCGTGGTCGGGCGCGTCGGCAAAGAGGGCATCACCGTGTTGCGGGTGGCCTCCCGGCTCGGCACCGGGGTCGGGTTCGCCCGCGACGAGATCTTCGAGCTCGTCGACCATCCGACCCGGCACAGCCGCACCGACGAGCCGCCCGCGGCCCACCGCAGAAACGGCCGCGGCGTCGCGCCGTCCCAACCGCCGATGTTGCGCGCCGGCGGCAAGTTCTTCGCGCACGCCGATCAACTGTCGGTGCCACGCGCCTACCGCTACGCCCGCGCGATGGCGCGCTGGTCGCCGACGGCGAGCGTGGACGTCACCGATTCGGGCAGCGGCGCCCTGGAACTGCTGCGCGCGCTGGGAATCGACGACGCGCGCGAGCTCAACGTCGACCGGCTCTGGGCCGAGCGGCGCAGCCGCGGGGACGAGCGGTGGGCCGAGATCCCGGTGGGAGCCAAACCCAACGGCGAGTTGCAGAACGTCGTGCTGCGCGCAAAAGACTTCGGCGGCTTCGGCTTCCACTCGGTGGTGATCGGCACCAGCGGTTCGGGCAAATCGGAGTTCTTCCTGTCGCTGGTGTACGGCATCGCGCTGACCCACTCGCCGGAGACCTTCAACGTCATCTTCGTCGACATGAAGTTCGAGTCCGCCGCCCAAGACATCCTCGGCATCCCGCACGTATCGGCGGCGTTGTCCAACCTCGGCAAGGACGATCGGCACCTTGCTGAGCGGATGCGGCGCGCCATCGACGGCGAGATCGCCCGGCGCTACCGGCTCTTCAACTCCGTCGGCGCGCGTGATGCGAACGACTACGAGGAGATCCGGCTGGCCGGCCGCGATCTGGAACCGGTGCCGATCCTGCTGGTCGTGATCGACGAATACCTGGAGCTCTTCGCCAACCACGGCAAGTGGATCGACCTCATCATCCACATCGGCCAGGAAGGCCGTGGCGCCAACGTCTTCTTCATGCTCGGCGGTCAGCGCCTGGACCTGTCCTCGTTGCAGAAAGTCAAGTCCAACATCGCTTTCCGCGTCGCACTGCGCGCCGAATCCGGGGACGACAGCCGCGAGGTGATCGGCTCCGACGCCGCGTACCACCTGCCGTCGAAAGAGAACGGCTTCGGACTGCTCAAGGTCGGCCCGCGGGATCTGGACCCGTTCCGCTGCTTCTACCTGTCGGCACCGTTCATCGTGCCCAAACGCAAGGCGTCGACCGCCAAGACGCTCGACATGACCCTGACCAAACCTCGCCTCTACACCTGGCAGTACCAGCCGCTGGACGAAGCGGACGCCCAAGCGCTGCAGGACATGTCGGCCACAGACGCCGAACCCGACGAGTTCTTGTTGCACGCCGACGGATTCAAGAAGAAGAAGATCGTCGACGTGCTGCGCGAGTCCCTGATCGCCGCCGACCGCAAGGCGCCCCACCTGCCGTGGCTGCCCCCGCTGGAGGTCTCCGAGTCGGCCGACTCACTGGTCGCGCTGTATCGGGGCAAGCCCTGGGACGTCGACTACGGCCGCAATACCGGGCTGGTGTGGCCGCTGGCCATCAAGGACATCCCCGAGGACGCCCAGCAGCTGGTGCACTGCGTCGACGTTCTGCGCAGCAACATCATGGTGGTCGGGGCCAAGAGCCGCGGCAAGACCACGACGCTGATGACGCTGATGTGCTCGGCAGCACTGATGTACACCCCGGCACGGCTGACCTTCTTCTGCGTCGGTGGCGCCACCTTGGGCTACGCCGAGACGCTGCCGCACGTGGCCGACATCGTCTCACCGGCCGACCGTGAGGGCGTCGAACGCACCGTGGCGACGATGGCCGCGCTGGTCAGCGCCCGCCAGGACACCTTCCGCCGCGACAAGATCGACATCAACGAGTTCCGGGAGCGGCGGTTCGGTTCCGGCGGCGACGGCCTGGGCGGCACCGACCCGAACGACCCGTACGGCGACGTCTTCCTGGTCATCGACGACTTCTCCGATCTCTACGCCGCCGACACCATCCTCGGCGACCGGATCATTGCGCTCAGCGGTGTCGGTCCGGAATACGGCGTGCACCTGATGACGAGTGCGTCGGGCTGGATTCACGGCCAGCGCCAGACGTTGCTGCAGAACTCCGACGTGCGCATCCAGCTGCGGCTGCAGAACCCGGGCGAGAACGAGATGGGCACCGCTTCCCTCGACGCGCGCGACGCGGCCAAGCGCACCGTGAACCGGCCCGGCTTCGGGCTCACCGAGTCCCTGCACGAGATGCTCATCGGAATGCCGGAGCTGACCGCGCCGGACGGCACCCGGATCGGTACCCGCGAGCTCGGCGCCCGGGTCGCCGAGGTCGCCGGCGTCACCAAACACGCCACCCTCAAGCGGCTCCCCCCGGCAGTGGCGCTGTCGGAGGTGCTCGCCTACGACGTCGCGCAGCGCCCGCCCGCCCAGACCGCCCCGTCGATCGCGTTCATGATCGGCGAGCAGCACGATCTGCTGCCCGTCCCGCTCGAGCTGGCCGAACATCCCGGCATGATGATCCTGGGCCGTGCGTTGTGCGGCAAGAGCGCCACCCTGGCCGCGATCGGCGAAGCGGTGATGGCCCGATTCAGCCCCGAGCAGGCACAGATCACCATCATCGACCCGAAGACCGGGCCGTTGCGCGACCTGCAGGGCCCCGGCTACGTCAACGCCTACGCCTATGACCAGGACGAGATCGACGAGGTGCTGACCACGCTGGCACAGCAGGTCCTATTCCCCCGGCTGCCCGCCAAGGGTTTGAGCCAGGAGGAACTGCGGGCGCTCAAGCCCTGGGAGGGCCCCCGCCACTTCATCTTGATCGACGACGTCCAGGACCTGCGCCCGGCGCAGATCCACCCGGCCAGGCCACCGGTGGGTGCGGCGCTGTGGAAGCTGATGGAACGCGGGCGCCAGATCGGGTTGCACGTCTTCACCACCAGGAACTCGTCGAACTTCGGCCAGCTGGAGATGGATCCGTGGGTCAAAACGCAGCGCGCCGCCAAGGTGCCGACCCTGTTCATGGACAACGACCCGCAGAACAAGGTCAGCCGGATGGTGCGTGCTCAGGCACTGCCGGCCGGCCGCGGTCTGCTGGTCACCGACGACTCCGACGTGGAAGGTGTGCTGGTGGGCGTGCCGTCGTCGATGATGCACGATTTCGAGCAGCAATAGCTTTTTATTGCCTCGGTGAAGTGACGAGCGCCGCTTCTTCGGTTTAGGATTTAGCCCGGCCTGCCAGCGTCGGCATATCAGCAGATGAGGCATCGGGAGGAAAACATGTTCTCTGTGGAACCGGAAGCTGTTCTGGCGTCATCCGGCGTCGAGGCGGGCATCACCGCGGAAACGGCTGCGGCCGCATCCTCGGCCAGCCCGGCACTGCTCGGCGTGCTACCCATGGGCAACGACCCTGACTCGATCGCGTTCCAGGCGGCCCTGCTCGCATCGGGCACCGAATACCTCGGCATCGTCGCCGAGCACTCGGCGCAACGCGGGTTGTTCTCCGGGGCGCAGGCCACCGCGGCCGGTGTCTACAGCGCCACCGAGGCGCTGCGGGCAGCCACCGCCGCAATCGGCGGCTAGCCGGTGGCCGACCCGGGGTGGGCCGCCCGCACGCCGGAGATCAACGACACATTGATCAAGTCCGGCGCGGGTCTTCCGACCATGCTGGCCAACGGCACCGCGTGGGCGACGTTGGGTGCAGCCCACCACGCGTCGGGAATAGCGTCGGCAATCAACACCGCGATGACCTCGGTCGGCTGGATCGGCGCCGGCTCGGCCGGCTCGGCGCTCAACGCGACAATGCTGAACGTCGCCCTGCACGGGTTGGCGGGCTGGGTGGACGTCAAGGCCCCCATCGTGGCCGCGGCCGTAGAGGCCTATCAGCTGGCCTACGGAAGCATGCGCACGGCACAGGAGTGCGTGGAGAACCGGGTCGAGACCGAGTTCGACAACAGCATCAACTGGGCGGTGCTCGGCGCGCTGACGCCGCGGATCGCCTCGCTGGAGTTCGAGTACTTCGGGCTGTTCTGGCCGAACAACGCGGCGGTGGGTGCCTCTTACGGCGCGACGCTGACCGCCCTCACGTCCAGCCTGACCGTTCCCGCGCCGGTGGCGGGAATGGGCGCCTCGCCGGCTGCCCCGGCGGCGGCCGCCAGCGCTGTCGGCGAAGCGACATCACAGGTGGCGGCCGGCGGCGCCATGCGCGCCGCCTACACGGGCACCTCGACGGCGAGCAACGCGGCCGGACAGGGCGCGTCGGCGGCCCAGGGCATGGGAAGCCGGATGAGCTCCATGCTGGGCCCGGTGCAGCAGATCGGCTCGACGCTCATGCAGGCGCCCCAAATGCTCACCCAGGTGCCGCAGACCATGATGGGCCCGATGCAGTCGATGATGGGCATGTTCATGAACCCGAGCATGCTCGGCGGTGCGCTCAATTCCGCTGGAGCAGGCGGGGTTCCGGCGACGGCGATGTTGACGAGCGCGACAGCGACGCCGGGCGCCGGCGTCGGCGGCGGTGGCTTCGGCGGCTCAGGTGCGCCGGTGTCGGCGTTCACCCGGCCCGTCAGCGCGTTCGAATCCGGCGGCGGCCGGCCGGTGGGCTTGCGACCCAGTGGTGCGTTGGGTTCCGTCGAGCCGCAACGAGTGACTACCGCCAGTGCCGGCGGGATGGGCGGGATGCCGATCGGTCATGCCGCAGGGGCCGGCGGACGGGGTCAGGGCGACCGCCCCTCGGACCGGGCCAACACGGTCCGAGTGGTCGATGACCGGGTGTGAGCTGGGCATTCGCCGTCCCCAGGGTGAATCGACACATTCCAGAGAAGCCAATACACTACCGCAAGGCAGATCCCGCCGATCCCGGGGGGTTGTTCTACAACCAAGGAGGAAACGATGGCAGCCATTGTCGTCACGCCCGAACTGATGCGGAACACCGCATCGAAGTTGAGCCAGCACATCGAACACGCTCAAGCGATCGCCAACCAATACCTGGCCGACCACGAGAACATCCTGGGCGCCGGAACGTGGGACGGTGCGGGCTCCAAGGCCTCGTATGCCACCGCCGCCCAGATCCACGAAGACATGCAGAAAGTCCTCATCGGCGGCACCCGCCTGACCGAGGGCCTCAACCAGGCCGCTGCCCTGATGGAATCCCACGAATCCCACTCGGAGCACGCTTTCCACTCGCTGTTCGGCGGACAGTCCGCCTGAGCCCTCCTTGACCCCCCCGTACTCGAAAGGACACCGATCCCCATGGCTGACGGCATTACCTATAACCCCGGTCCCGTTTCCGACCAAGCCCACAGCGTGATCAGCAGCGCCGGAACGCTCGACCAGATCCACTCGGACTCGCATCAGCTCACCCAGATGCTGACCGAGTACTTCGCCGGTCACGGCGCCACCGGTTTCTTTGAAGCGCAGGCGCAGATGCTTTCCGGGCTGCAGGGCCTGATCGAGACCATCGGCCAGCACGGTTCGACCATCGGCTCCGTGCTGGAAGGGGCCATGCAGACCGACCAGACGATCAACAGCCTTTTCTGACCACCGCCGCGGGCACCGGTGATCGCAGGTGCCCATCGCGGGTGGTATCACGCAGCGATGACGAAGTGGGGGGGGGGGGGGGGGGGGGGCGGGGCCCCCCCGACAGGGGGGGAGGGGGGGGGGGGGGGGGGGGGGGGGGGGGGGGGGGGGGGGGGGGGGGGGGGCGGGGGGGGGCCGG
>NZ_LZIN01000035.1 GCF_001667375.1 Mycolicibacter sinensis
GGACCGATCGGTTGCAGACCCCACAGACGCCGTCGTAGAGCAGCACCGGAGCAGCGTGGGCGTTCTACTGGCGCAAACAGGTTCCGACGGTTGATCGGCGGCGGCGGTGGGTCTTCACCGTTGCGGTGCGCGTCGACACCGGTGCCCATGCTTTCGGCGCTGGCGACCACGTGGATCAGCACCGAACTTGCCGGACGGTCCTGGGTGCCGGGGCAGTCCTCGTTGCCGCACCCGCAGGCCAGGGTCTGCCCGCCGGCGGCCAGCGCGCCCAGGGCGTCGGCGCGGCGTTGGGCGATGGTGCGCGGATCGTCATCACACACGCTGTGCGCCATGGCCAAAAGGCGCCGGTCGAGTGCTTCGGCGTCGTGGGCGTGCAGCCGGCCCCACAGCGGGGTGGTGGCGTGGTCGGTGTTGCGTTTGTCGACCACCAGGTCGCGGGAGCGGGCATTTTGCCGGCTACGGCGCAGGGCCTGCGGGTCGTGCGCCTCGACGACCGCGTCGATGGCTTGCCCGGTCTTGAACGCCGACAGTGGCCCGTAGTGCAGGGCGTCGGCGGCAAGGGCGGTATCGACCGCGGCAAGCGCCCGACGGTCTTCGATCAAGGTGGTGTGCCAGGAGATGGTGGACACCAAAGCGGCGTTGAGCTGTCCGGCGGCGAACAGTGCCGCCACCTTGGGGAGACGTTCGCGCAGCGCCGAAGCCAAATACATCTGCCCCGATGCTTTCCCGTGGCTGATATCGCAAGCCGCACCGACTTCAGCGGCCACCGCGTCCCAGCCGTCGCAAGCCCATTTCGAATGCGCTGGGTCGTCGTACAGTTTGCGGCCCAACAGCTCGGCGATCGCCGCCAGGCGGCGCGACGCCGCGACGGACTCCGCTTGGGCCCACCCTCCGATCGCTGCCACCAGCGCGGCCTCGTCGAGCTCAGCGAGGGCGTCGGGGTCAGGCAAGTCGGCCGAGTCGAACATACGTGGCGCTCCACGGGTTTTCGTGGGCGCCTTTCGGCTGTTCAGGGCGGTTTCCTGTTGCGGGGAGCGGGTTCGGCGT
>NZ_LZIN01000036.1 GCF_001667375.1 Mycolicibacter sinensis
GCGCCCGGGGGGGGGGGGGGGGGGTTTTTTTTTTCATCCCCCCCCCCCCCCCCCCCCCCCCCCCCCCCCCCCCCCCCCCCCCGGGGGGGGGGGCCACCTCTTCACTGCCCCTCTTGCTTGCGGATGCGATGACGAAGCTGATCGGTTACCCTAACGATGCTGAGAAAGTCCGGGGTTTTACAATTTCGTCGTTAATTCGGAGGGGCACGCCATGTCAGGTCGTCGTCATCGCCTGGTCGGCGCCGTCAGTGCGGCAGGGGCGTTCCTGGCGCTGAGCGCACCCGCGCCGGCGGCCCACGCCGACTGGGACGACCTGTTCCAGCCCATCCTCGACGCCTTCACCATCGTCGACCCCGGCATCGCCGCCGACACCGACCCGGGCTCCGCCCTATCCTCCTTGGACGCCCTGTTCGAGGGCTGGTACCAGGACCTCGTCTACACCCCGCTGCACGGCATCGCACCGTGGCTGTTCGGTGCGGATCTGCCCGGCAGTGCGGTCGCGTACGGCCCGGACAGCGCCAACCTCCCGGACAGCTTCACCGTTCCGATGGACGTCAACCTCGGCACCCAACCGGTGATCAACGTTTCGATCGGCGGCGGTGCGCAGACCGAGGTGCTCGTCGACACCGGTGCGGCCGGGTTGGTCGTGCCGATCTGGAATATCAACCCCTTCGGCATCACCGGACTGCCCACCGGCTTCAACATCGGCCAGTTCGGCGGGGCGCTGAACTACTTCTATATGGAGCTGCCCACCACGGTCACGTTCACCGGCGTGGATGGGGACACCGTCACCGCCGACACGACGGTGGATGCCGTGCTGTTCGCGTTCCCGGCAGACCTCAATCCCTTTGGCTCCTGGTCCATCTATGACTATCTGGCCGGCTCCTCCACCGGGGTTTTGGGGATCGGACCCAACGCGCTCGGCCCCACTCCCGACCACATTCCGACCGCCGATCTGCCCGGCAACCTCGGCAACGGCGTGCTGATCGACCAGGCGAACAAGCAGTTGATCTTCGGCGACAACCCGTACGACGGCGGCACCGTGATTGCCGGGTCGCCCTGGGCCGACCTGAAGGTGAGCATCAATGACGGCGCTCACCAACGTCAAGGCGGTGATCGACTCCGGCGGGGTCTACGGCACCATGCCGAGCGCGGCGCTGGCAGGCTCCGGCGTAACGCCGGTCAACGGATCCCTGCCCAACGGGACGACCATTGAGGTTTTCGCCAAGGACGGAACGCCGCTGTACAACTACACGGTGGGCTCCCAGCCGGGTGAGGTGCGCAGCCCGACAGTGATCAGCGGCAACAGCATGAACACCGGGAACTGGCTGTTCGGCCAGGAGCCGGTCTACATCAACTACGGCGTAGAGGGTGGGCAGACCATCGTGGGTGGCACCCTCATTCAGGCCGGAAGCTGACCGCCCACAGCTCCGTTTTTTTGGCTGTTTCTTGGGTAAATCCCCTGGTGCTCTACGCCCCTGCCGGGTTTAACGTAACCGCTGGTGGTCGCGGCTGTCCGTGACCGGGGGAGGTTCCGGGTATGTCAGCAACTCGTCGACGCCAGGTGCTCGGTGCGACCGTCACGGCCGGGGCGTTCCTGGCGTTCGGGGCCGCGCCGGCGGCCCAGGCCGACGTCGACGATCTGTTCCAGCCGATCATCGATGCGCTCAGTTCGGTCGACCCCGGTATCGCCGCCGATACCGACCCCGGCTCGGCGCTGGCCTCCTTGGACAGCCTCTTCGACGGCTGGTACCAGAACCTGGTCACCACCCCGATCCACGACCTCGAGCAGTGGCTGTTCGGCGGGGCCGCCGACGCGAGCACGGCCGGCAGCGCCGTCGCGTCCAGCCCGGACGCCGTCACCCCGGATACCTTCACCGTCCCGCTGACGGTCAACGCCACCACCGAACCGGTGGTGAACGTCTCGGTGGGCGGCGGCGCGGCGGAACCCCTGCTGGTCGACACCGGTGCCGCCGGGCTGGTCATGCCGATCTGGGACGTCCCGTGGACCGGCATCACCGGTCTGCCCACCGGCTTCAACATCGGCCAGTTCGGCGGTTCCCTGGACTACTTCTATGTGGAGCTGCCCACCACGGTCACCTTCACCGACGCCGCCGGCGACCACGTCACCGCCGACAGCACGGTCGATGCCGTGCTGTTCGCCTTCCCGGCGAACCTCAACCTGTTCGGCCCGTGGTCCATCCAGGACTACCTGGGCCCCGCCAACGTCGTCGGCGTGCTCGGGGTCGGACCCAACGCGCTCGGGCCGACACCGGACAGCATTCCGACGGCGGCGCTGCCCGGGGATCTCGGTCAGGGCCTGCTGATCGACCAGGCGAACAAGGAGATGGTCTTCGGCGCCAACCCGTTGACCGACGGGACCTCGGTTGCCGGGTCGCCCTATGCCCAACTGGATCTCAGCATCAACGGCGGTACACACCAGGCCGTCAGCGCGGTCGTCGACTCCGGCGGGGTGTACGGCACCATGCCGTCCTCGGCGCTCAACGGCATCACCCCGGAGAGCAACGGCGGCCTACCCGACGGGACGACCATCGCCGTTTACCAACACGGCACCAACAACCTGCTGTACCAGTACACCGTCCACAATTCGAACGGGGCCTTCAACTCTCCGACCGTGACCTCCGGCGACACCATGAACACCGGCAACTTCCCGTTCGCCCAGCAGCCGATCTACATCTCCTACAGCCCGAGCGGCACCGGCACCACCATCTTCGGTGGCTCCAACGCCCTGGAACTGTGACGTTGACCTCTTGGAATCGTGCTGATACGCGGTTGTGACCGGCAAGCGTTCTCGCTTCCGGCCCGATAGCAGATACGCTAGGCGTAATGGTCCCGCTTTGGTTCACGCTGTCCGCGCTGTGTTTCGTCGGCGCGGGCGTCTTGCTGTACGTGGACCTCGACCAGCGCCGCGGCCGCAGCCGGCGCCGCAAGTCCTGGGCCCGCTCGCACGGCTTCGACTTCGAACCGGAGTCCACCGAGATCCTGCGACGCTGGAAACGCGGCGTGATCTCGACCGTCGGCGACGCGCCGGTCCGCAACGTGGTGCTCGGCCAGATCCGGGGCGAGGCGGTCTACATCTTCGACCTGGACGAGGTCGCCACGGTGATCGCCTTGCACCGCAAGGTCAGCACCAACGTCGTCGTCGACGTGCGGCTCAAAGGTCTCAAGGAGCCACGCGAGAACGACATTTGGCTGCTCGGGGCGATCGGCCCGCGGATGGTCTACTCCACCAACCTCGACGCGGCGCGCCGCGCCTGCGACCGGCGGATGGTCACCTTCGCCCACACCGCGCCGGACTGCGCGGAGATCATGTGGAACGAGGCGAATTGGACCCTGGTCAGCATGCCGGTCACCAGCACCCGCGCTCAGTGGGACGAGGGCCTGCGCAGCGTTCGCCAGTTCAACGACCTGCTGCGGGTGCTGCCGCCGACGCCACTGCGTCAGCCGGTCGAAGCCGCGGCCGGATCGGCCAAGCCGACGGCCCGCCGCAACGGGCAGCCCAGCCGCCCGCTGGGTTCCGGCGCTGCGACGGAATCTGCGGAGGACGCCGCGGCCGGGCAGGCGCCGGCTCCGTCGCGGGCGGCCACTCCGCCGTTGGGCAACGCCGCCGCTGCCGTCGAACGGCCACGGCGCCGGACGGCCCGCGATGAGGGCATGCTGCACGCCCCGGCTCCGGGCCGCAACGGCCGGCAGACCGCGCACTATCAGCGCTGACAGTCCGCGCCGGTCCACCCGTTAGGCTGTCCGTCATGTCACGACCCACGGCCTTGGTCACCGGGCCTACCTCCGGGTTGGGCGCCGGCTACGCGCGCCGCTACGCCGCCGACGGCTATGACCTGGTTCTGGTCGCCCGCGACGCCGAACGACTCGAGGCGCTGGCGGCCGAACTGCGGGGCAGTCACGGTTGCGATGTCGAAGTGCTGCCCGCCGACCTGGCCGACGCCGACGGCCGCGCCACGGTGGCCGAGCGGCTGTGCGCCGGCGTGCGGGTGCTGGTCAACAACGCCGGCTTCGGCACCTCCGGTGAGTTCTGGACCGCTGACCCCGCGCTGCTGCAATCGCAGCTGGACGTCAACGTCACCGCGGTGATGCAGCTGACCCGGGCCGCCCTGCCCGCAATGCTCGAGGCGGGCGCCGGCACCGTGGTCAATGTGGCCAGCGTCGCGGGCCTGCTGTCCGGGCGCGGCTCGACGTACTCGGCGTCCAAAGCCTGGGTGGTGTCGTTCACCGAGGGCCTGGCCGGCGGGCTGGCCGGCACCGGTGTCGGCATCCACGTGGTCTGCCCGGGCTACGTGCACACCGAATTCCACGAACGCGCCGGCATCGACATGGCCACCCTCCCGTCGTTTCTGTGGATGGAGGTCGACGACGTCGTCGCGGCCAGCCTGGCCGACATCGCCCGCGGCGACGTCATCAGCGTCCCGGGTCTGCAGTACAAGGCATTGACCACCGCCAGCCGGCTGATTCCGCGGGGGCTGTCGCGGACGCTGACCAACACCTTCGGGCGGGGCCGTGGGCGCACTTAACGGCAACGAGCGCGACGAACTGGCCGCGCTGGTGCGCGAACTGTCGGTCGTGCACGGCCGCGTGACACTGTCCTCGGGCGCCGAGGCCGACTACTACGTCGACCTGCGCCGCTCCACCCTGCACCACCGGGCCGGCGCCCTGATCGGCCGGCTGGTCCGCCAGCTCACCGATGACTGGGACTACGTCGCGGTGGGCGGTCTGACCCTGGGTGCGGATCCGGTGGCGACCGCCGTCATGCACGCCCCGGGCCGGCCGATCGACGCCTTCGTAGTCCGCAAATCGGTGAAAGCCCATGGCATGCAACGCCTTATCGAAGGCGCCGACGTGAGCGGGCAACCGGTCCTGGTGGTCGAGGACACCAGCACCACCGGCGGGTCGGCGCTGACCGCGGTGCGTGCGGTGCGCGACGCCGGCGGGCAGGTCGTCGGCGTGGCCACCGTGGTGGACCGCGCCACCGGAGCAGCCGAGGCCATCGAGGCCGAGGGCGTGCCCTATCGCAGCGTGCTCGGCCTGGCCGAGCTCGGACTGGGCTGAGCCCGGTTGTGCGGACACTGATCGCGGCGTGGCTGGCGCTGGCCGTCGCGTGCGTGGCGGGCTGCTCCAGCCCGCGCCCGACCGGCCCGTACGGCGCCCAGGGCGCCCGGCTGGGTGAGGCGCTGACCCTGCTGGGCTGGGAGATGACGCTGACCGACCTGCGCTGGGAAGTCGACCACCTACTGATCGACGTCAAGGGGCGCCTGGCCGACTCGGACGCTCCGCACGCCGCGGCCAACGAGCTGCGATTCGGGGTGTACGGCACCCCGGCGCGCACGATCGAGGCCACCGGACTGGGCAGCTGCGATGCGCTGGGGGAGCTGACGCCGACGCCGCTGTCGAACCGCGAACCGGATCGGCTGGACGGCACCGTGTGCCTGGGCCCGTTGAAGGAACGCAGCGCGGTGCGCGGGATCTACGCCTACTCGCCGGCCGACCGGATCAAGGACACCACGGTGGCCTACGGCGCGGCGTTCCCGGTGGGGCTGCCACCGGTCAACCCCTATGACACTGGGCTGGTGCTCACCGCGCAGGGCGTGGCGGCCTACCGGGCCGACGGTGTGCCGCTGGCGCCGGCCGCCCTCGGTGACCCGAAAGCGTTCTCCGGCAACGGATATATGGTGATCACCCTGACCGCCGATGCGCTCGCCGGTCAGTACCGGGACGACGCGCAGGCGCGCGGGGGGCCGTTGATGCTGATCGCCGGCCCGTCGACGCCGATCCGCGGGCTGGGACCGGACTGCCTGGCCTCCGGGTCGTCTGTGCTGATCCTGCCGGAGGCGTCGCTGAACTCGGTGCACGTGCCGACGTCGCTGTGCACACACGGAGAGATCAACGCTGCGCTGCTCTACGCCTCGGTGTCGGTGGTGGGCACCCACGCCGCGGTATGGACCACGACGTGACCGACGCCCCCGGCCCCACCGAGTGGTTCCCGCCGGCCAACGGTGTCGGGCCGTGGCCGGGCGAGCCGCCGGCCGACCCGCGCTACGACCCGGAACTGCTGCGCGAAGGCGACCACCGCAACGTCGTCGACGCATACCGCTACTGGAGCCGCGAGGCGATCGTCGCCGACATTGACCGGCGGCGGCACCGGCTGCATGTGGCGATCGAGAACTTCGGGCATGACGCCAACATCGGCTCAGTGGTGCGCACCGCCAACGCGTTCGCCGTGCACACCGTGCACATCGTCGGGCGGCGGCGCTGGAACCGGCGCGGCGCCATGGTCACCGACCGCTACCAGCGGCTACGGCACCACGACGACGTGGCCGGACTGCTGGATTTCGCCGCGCAGCACGGCCTGACCGTCGTCGCGGCCGACAACGTCGCCGGGGCGGTGCGCCTGGAGCAGACCGCGCTGCCGGCCGACTGCCTGCTGGTGTTCGGCCGGGAAGGCCCCGGTATCAGCGACGAGATGCGCGCGGGCGCCGATGTGCTGGTGTCGATCGCCCAGTTCGGCTCGACCCGCAGCATCAACGTCGGGGTGGCCGCCGGTATCGTCATGCACGCCTGGATCGCCCGGCATGGCAACCTGGAAAACGCCTGGTAGCAGCGAGCATTGGAGGCGTGGTGCGACTGTGGCAGAGCACGCTCTTCGGCGACGGCGGCACCTTGGTCGAGCACGTGCGCTGACGGTGAATCAAACAGGTAGCCGGGTATGCCCAGAAGCACATTCAGGTCACTGAAGGTCTTCAACTATCGGCTCTGGGCGGGCGGGGCGCTGGTCTCCAATATCGGAATCTGGATGCAGCGCACCGCCCAGGACTGGCTGGTGCTGACCGAACTCACCGCCCGCAGCGGAACCGCGGTCGGGGTCGTCATGGGCCTGCAATTCGGGCCGCAGCTGGTCCTGCTGCCCTGGACCGGTTACGCGGCCGACCGTTTCGACCGGCGCAGACTCCTGATCGCCACCCAGGCCGCGTTGGGAATCCTGGCGCTCGTCCTCGGCATCCTGACCGTCACCGGCCTGATCGAGCTGTGGCACGTCTACCTCTTGGCCTTGCTGTCCGGCTGCGTCAGCGCGGTCGATATGCCGGCGCGCCAAACGTTTGTCTCGGATCTGGTGGAAGACGACGATCTCTCCAATGCGGTGGCGCTGAATTCGGCGTCCATCAATGCCGCGCGGATGATCGGCCCGGCCGTCGCCGGTGTGCTGATCGCGGCCGTCGGCACCGGATGGGCGTTTCTGATCAATGCGGCGTCCTTCGGTGCCGTGCTCGCCTCGCTGGGGCTGCTGCGGGTGCGCGAACTCCATCCCAACCCTCGTGCGATCGGACCGGCCCGGGGCAACCTCATGGAAGGCTTGCGCTACGTCTGGGCGCGTCCGGACCTCAAGGCGATCCTGTGGATGCTGTTTCTGATCGGTACTTTCGGACTCAATTTCCCGATCTTCATCTCGACCATGTCGGTGACGGTCTTCCACGGCGGCGCAAACCAATACGGGCTGCTGTCCTCGGTGATGGCGGTCGGCACGCTCGCTGGGGCACTGCTCGCCGCGGGCTGGGAACGGCCCCGCTTCCAGTCACTGCTCATCAGCGCGGCGGTCTTGGGCATCGGCTTCGCATTCGCCGCCGTGGCGCCCGGTGTCTGGCTGTTCGGCATCGCGCTCGCGGTGATCGGGGTCTGCACGCTGACGTTCACCAATGCCACGAACAGTCTGATGCAACTGACCACCGACCCGGTGATGCGCGGGCGGGTGATGGCGCTGCGGCTGGCCATCGCGGTGGGCACCACACCGATCGGTGCGCCCCTTATCGGCTGGATCGCCGACGCGTTCAGCCCGCGCTGGGCGCTGGGTGTCGCCGCGCTGTCCGGGCTCGCCGCGACGGTCGTCGCGCTGGCCTACCTGGTGAGGCGTCCGGGGCGGGCAGCTCGGGACGGTTGTGGCCGTGCGACCTGAGCTGGTAGGGCAGGATCTTTGGCTATGGATCTGCTCTGGGCGAATCGGGCCGAAAGTGCCGAAGCTGCTGTCACCGCGAGGCACCTCAAACCGCTCTGGCATCTCCCGGGCACCCAGCTGGGTGTGGTGGCCTGGCCGCCGATCCGGCGCGCCCCGCATTGGCACTACTGGTGGCAGGCGCACCTGCTGGACTGCCTCGTCGACGCGCAACTGCGGGACCCGCAGGCCGAACGGGCGACCCGGATCAAGCGGCAGATCCGCACGCACCGGCTGCGCAACGTGTTCCGTTGGACCAACGCCTACTACGACGACATGGCGTGGCTGGCGCTGGCGATCCAGCGGGCCTGCGCCGTCACCGGCATCGACCGGCATCGCGCGCTGGGCACCCTGACCCGCCAACTGACCGACTCCTGGATGCCCGAGGCCGGCGGCGGCATCCCCTGGCGCAAGGACGAACAGTTCACCGAGCCGTTCTTTAACGCCCCCGCCAACGGGCCGGCCGGGATCTTCCTGGCTCGCGAACCCGAGTGGCTCGAGCGCGCGAGGGAGATGGGCGACTGGATCGACGACACCCTGATCGACCCGGACACGCACCTGGTGTTCGACGGCATCAGGGGCGGGTCGCTGGTGCGGGCCCAGTACACCTACTGCCAGGGCGTGGTGCTGGGGCTGGAGACCGAGTTGGCGGTGCGCACGGGGGCGCAGGACAGCGCGCGGCATGCGCAACGCGTGCACCGGCTGGTGGCCGCGGTGCACAAGCAGATGGCCCCCGGCGGGGTGCTCAAGGGCGCCGGCGGGGGCGACGGCGGGCTGTTCGCCGGGATCACCGCCCGGTATCTGGCGTTGGTCGCCACCGACCTTCCGGGTGATTCCGCCGCCGACACCGAGGCCCGCGACACCGCCGCCGAGTTGGTGCTGACGTCGGCGAAATCGGCGTGGGACTACCGCCAGTCGGTAAACGGGCTGCCGTTGTTCGGGGCGTTCTGGGACCGCGCCGCCGACCTGCCGCGGGCCGAGGGCGCGGTGGCCACCTCCGTCGGCGGTGCCGTCAACGAGTCCGAGGTGCCCGAACGCGACCTGTCGGTACAGCTGTCGGGGTGGATGCTGATGGAGGCCGCCCACACGGTGGCAGCGGCCCGCCCGAGCGCGCTTAGTCGGGATTCCGCAGGCTGAGCGCGGACTCGTCGTCCGGCGTCTCGGCCGCGCGATTGCGCCGGCGCGACAGGTAGGCCTTGGTCCCCGAGAAGATCGCCGGCAGCAGCGAGACGAACAGGATCCCGATGATGATCAATTCCAGGTGGTCGGTGATGCCCGGCACCTTGGTCCCCAGCAGATAGCCCGTCAGCGTCATCCCGGCTCCCCACAGGATCCCGCCGACGATGTCGAAGGCCAAATAGACCGGGTAGCGCATGTAGGACACGCCGGCGATCGCCGGGACGAACGTGCGTGCGAACGGCACGAAGCGCGCCAGGATGATCGCCACCGGGCCGTATTTCTCGAAGAAGGCATGCGAGTCGGTCACATAGTGCTTCTTGAAGAAGCGGGAATCCTCTTTCTTGAACAGCGCCGGCCCGAGCCGCCGGCCGATGAAGTAGCCGGTCTGATCGCCGAGGATCGCCACGACCGTCACCGCCGGCGCCAGCACCCAGATGTCGGGGTTGCCGGCCGCGGCCAGCAGGCCACCGGTGACCAACAGCGATTCGCCCGGTAACAGCGGAAAAAGCAGACCCGTTTCGATGAAGACGATCACCAGGATCGCCGGCAGTACTGCGTGCTCGAAGACCCCGCCCTGCCCGATCCAGTACATCGGGTCCAATATGTGGGGCATCGCCGCCACCGTCGTGCTCATGACGCACCAACATACCCGTGGCTTCCTGCGAAACCGTTGCTGAGATACTCGAGGGCAGGTTCGGTCAGCCAAGAGGAGAGTGTTCCATGCCCATCGCCACCCCCGAGGTCTACGCCGAGATGCTGGGCCGCGCCAAGGAGAATGCGTACGCGTTCCCGGCGATCAACTGCACGTCATCGGAGACCATCAATGCCGCGATCAAGGGCTTCGCCGACGCCGGCAGTGACGGCATCATCCAGTTCTCCACCGGCGGCGCCGAGTTCGGCTCCGGTCTGGGCGTCAAGGACATGGTGACCGGCGCGGTGGCGCTGGCCGAGTTCGCCCATGTGATCGCGGCCAAGTATCCGATCAACGTGGCGCTGCACACCGACCACTGTCCCAAGGACAAGCTGGATAGCTTCGTGCGTCCACTGCTGGCGATCTCCCAAGAGCGCGTCGATGCCGGCCGCCACCCGTTGTTCCAATCGCACATGTGGGACGGCTCGGCCGTGCCGATCAAGGAGAACCTGCAGATCGCCGACGAGCTGCTGGTCAAGGCCGCGGCCGCCAAGATCATCCTGGAGATCGAGATCGGCGTGGTCGGCGGCGAAGAGGATGGCGTGGAAGCCGAGATCAACGAGAAGCTCTACACCACCCCGGAGGACTTCGAGCAGACCATCGACGTCCTCGGCCTCGGCGACCACGGCGAGTACCTGCTGGCCGCTACCTTCGGCAACGTGCACGGCGTCTACAAGCCCGGCAACGTCAAGCTGCGCCCCGACATCCTCGGTGAGGGCCAGAAGGTGGCGGCCGCCAAGTTGGGTCTGGCGGCCGGCTCCAAGCCGTTCAACTTCGTCTTCCACGGTGGCTCGGGATCGCTGAAGTCCGAGATCGAGGAGGCGTTGCAGCACGGGGTGGTGAAGATGAACGTCGACACCGACACCCAGTATGCCTTCACCCGCCCGATCGCCGGGCACATGTTCACCAACTACGACGGCGTGTTCAAGATCGACGGCGAGGTCGGCAACAAGAAGGTCTACGACCCGCGCAGCTATCTCAAGAAGGCCGAGGCCGCCATGACCGAGCGGGTCATCGAGGCGTGCAACGACCTGCACAGCGCCGGCAAGAGCCTGAGCTGACCCCTCTTACGCCGAGCAGTCGTGAAAGCCCCCAAATCCGCCGCGATTTGGGGGCTTTCGCTGGGGGCACCTCCCGCTTGCGGGGGACTGGTGGCCGGGGCAGGCTACCCGGCGTGGGACTGGCAGATCTTCCACTGGTCGTCGCGGAACTGCAGGTCGAAGCTGCGGGTTGAGCGGACCCGCGGCTCATAGGCCATGAACGCGGTGACGTTGGCTTCGGCGTGCCCCTCATTGACCACGACCTCGTCGATGCTGGCCACCACCGGATACTGCTTGGCCGCCGCGATCCGGCGGTAGGTGTCGTCCCAGGCCTTCTGGTCGTAGTTGACGTAGCGGTCGCGAATGTCGCCGCAGGTCAGGCTGCGCAGTGCGGCCAGGTCGCCGTTCTGCATGGCGACGTCGAAATTCGAGATGGTGCCTCGCACCTTCTCCTCCTGCGAGGCGGCTTGCCGCTCGTCGCGCGTCAGCCACAACGTGCCGAGCACCGCGACGACAGCCAGCGCCAAGATGATCAGGATCAGCGCCATCACCCAGCCCCAGCTGCGTGAGACGGTGACGGGCAGTTTGCCGCCCAGCCGCGGCGGAATCTGTTGCGGGCTGGCCTTTCCGGCCTCCCCGCCGTGCCGGGCGAACAACTCGGTGTCGGCGTCGCCCACCGACGGAATGACCTCGGTCTGTCCGGCGTCGAAGCCCGGCGCGGTGAACCGGCGCTCCGGCGGCCCGGTGGGGCCGGCGGCCGAGGGGCCGGAGGGGGCTTCGGTGGTGATCACCTCGGTGACGGCCTCGCCGTCGTCGTCGGATTGCGGAGCGGATTCGGTAATCACCGTGGTCGCGGTGTCGTCGTCCGCCGAGACGATGGGGTGAACCTCAGTGGCCTGGTCGTCGCCGTCGGGCTGCTCGGTGGCGGCTTCGTCGGCCTGGGAACCGGGATCGGATGCGGGTGAGGTGGGGACGTCGTCGCGGTCGGGGCCGGATGGGTTCGGCATGGGCTAGTGCTGTCCTCCCGCTAGCGAATCTGCTGGGCGCCAGCTTACTGAGCGAGTCGGCGGGTTGCCGGAGTGGCTGGCAATGGACGGCGCGGCAGAATGAACGATGTGACACTCACCGGTGATCTCCTCAGCCCTGATCCGATCTTGTTGCCCGGCGACCCCGACGCCGAGGCCGGCCTGCGGGCCAACCAGAACCCCGAGATAGTCGCGGCCGCGCATCCGGCGGCCTCGGTGGCGTGGGCGGCGCTGGCCGAAGCGGCATTGGCCGAGAACAAATCGGTCACCGCCTACGCCTACGCGCGCACCGGTTACCACCGGGGCCTGGACCAGCTGCGCCGCAACGGGTGGAAGGGCCACGGTCCGGTGCCGTACGCGCATGAACCCAACCGGGGCTTCCTGCGGTGTGTGGCCGCGCTGGCGCGTGCCGCCGCCACCATCGGGGAGACCGACGAGCAGGCGCGCTGCCTGGCTCTGCTCGACGACTGCGACCCCGGTGCCCGCTCCGCGCTGGGGCTGAGCTGATCTTCTTCAGCATCCGATGGGGCAGTCGCCGCCCTGTCCGGGCGGCTCCACCTGGACGGTGGCATGGGTCAGTCCGCGAGCGGCCAGCACCGCACGCGCCCGGCCGAGCACCCGGCCGGGGTCGGTGTCGGCGCGCAGGTGAGCGGTGGCCATGTCCTGGCCCGGAACCAGCGTCCAGACGTGGAGGTCGTGGACATCGGTGACCCCGTCGACGGCGGCCAGCGCCGCCCGCAGTTCGTTGACGTCGATGTGGCTCGGCGATGCCTCCGACAGGATCCGCAGCGCGGCGCCGGCCAACGCGAACGCCCGCGGCAGCACCCACAACGCGACGAACACGGCGACGACCACGTCGGCGTAGGGCCAGCTGGTGGTCACCGTGACGACACCGGCGATCAACACCCCCACGCTGCCGACGGTGTCGGCGACCACCTCCATGTAGGCGCCGCGCACCGCGAGGCTGTCCGTCGCGTGCGAGCGCAACAGCAGGGCCACCCCGGTGTTGACGGCCATGCCGGCGACGGCGACGACGATCATCGGCACACCGGGCACATCCGGTGCGGTGCCGATCCGGCGGATCGCCTCGGTGAGGATGAACGTCGCCATCCCGATCAGCAGCACCGCGTTGGCCACCGCGGTGAACACCTCGGCGCGGTGCCAGCCGTAGGTGCGCGACGGCGAGGTGCTGCCGCGCCGGGCCAGCATCACCGCGGCCACGCCCATGAACAGGGCGGCCAGGTCGGTGAGCAGATGCCCGGCGTCGGCCAACAGAGCAATCGAGCCGATCATCATCGCCGTGGTCAGTTCGACGACGAAGAACGCAGCCAGGATCACCGCCGACAGGACCATCCGGGACAGTCGGGCGTCGGGGTGACTGTGCATGCCGACGAATCTAATCCGTTGCCGGTCCGCAGGAGCCGACCGGATGTGGCCCAACCCCGAACTGGGCTTGCAGGTGTCCTCGCACACAACTATTATTGTACGACTATTCGGTAATTAGATGACGAATAATCGACATTTACGCAGTGTCATTTGAGCCGCCGCAGCACGTGAGATGGAGGAGCCTCATGACGACGATGCAGGACGAGGCAGTGACGTTCTCACCGCGCTCGGGTGAGTCCTGGCGCAGTCCGTGGCCGATGTATGCCGCGTTGCGTGAACACGACCCCGTGCACCACGTAATTCCGGACCACGCTCCGGACAAGGATTATTGGGTGCTGTCCCGCTATGCCGATGTGGTGGATGCGGTTCGTGACTGGGAGACGTTCTCGTCCTATCACGGGTTGACCGTCGACTATGGCGAGGTCGAGAGGCTGGGCCTCGCCGACAATCGTCCGCTGGTGTTTCTAGACCCCCCGGAACACACCGAGTTGCGCCGTCTGGTGCACAAGGGATTCACCCCGAAGCAGATGGTCAAGGTCGAGCCCGCGGTTCGCAAATTCGTCGTCGAGCGTATCGAGCGGTTGCGCGCCAATGGCGGCGGCGACATCGTCACCGAGTTGTTCAAACCTCTGCCCTCTATGGTGGTCGCGCACTACCTCGGTGTCCCCGAAGGGGATCAGGGGCAGTTCGACGTGTGGACCGACGCTATCGTTTCCGGCGCCGTAGCCGAGGGCCAGTCGCAGGCGGCGATGGACGCCGCTATGGAAATGTTCGGGTACTTCGCCGAGTTGGTCGAAAGACGCAAGGCTGACCCGGGCGATGACACGATTTCCCATATGGTTGCGGCTGGCCTCGGTGCTGCCGGCGATGTCAGTGGCTTGCAGAAGATCATGGGCTGGACATTCACCATGGTCACGGGGGGTAATGACACCGTAACCGGGATGCTCGGCGGGAGCGCCCCGTTGCTCACCGAGCATCCCGATCAGCGGGCGAAGTTGATCGAGGACCCAAGCCGGATCGGCGAAGCTGTGGAGGAGTTGTTGCGTCTGACGTCGCCGGTGCAGGGATTGGCCCGCACCACAACTCGTGACGTACAGATAAATGGCGTGACGATCCCCGCCGGGCGCAAGACGCTATTGCTGTACGGCTCGGCGAACCGCGACTGGCGCCAGTATGGACCGGATGCCGAGGAACTCGACGTGCTGCGCAAGCCAAAAGGGATCCTGACCTTCGGTCAAGGCAACCACCACTGCATCGGCAACGCCGCGGCACGGATGGAGTCGCGGGTGGCTATCGAAGAGTTGCTCGCGCGGTGCCCGAACTTCAGCGTCGACTGCGATGCCATCAAGTACGCCAAGGGCATGTTCACCCGGAGGCCGATCAGTATCCCGTTCGTCCCTGAGGCCTAAAATTCCAAGGAAAGTCGTCATGAAGGTAGAAGCCAACGAGAACTGCGTCGGCAACGGGATCTGCGAAGGGATACACCCGTCTGTATTCGAGGTCGGCGACGACGGTGTGGTCATCGTGCACAATGCCAAGATCCGCGAGGAAGACCACGATCTGGTGTGTTATGCGGTCAAGAGCTGCCCCGCCCAGGCCTTGCGGCTCGTCAACGAATCGTAAATGGTGGCGAGCGCCCGGGATCGCGATCATTTTGGGCTGCAACCGATTCAGCATCGGGTTGATCGTTGATCCAAGGCCGCAGCGGTGGGGAGCGATCAACTTTCAGCCCGAGGCCCCTTCGGTCTGAAAGCGCCCACTACTGACTAGGCATTGTGCGACTGCACCCATCTTTCAACTTCACGCCACCGCCCAGGCGCAGGCATTGGGACTTCACCATCCGCAGCACGCTGGGCATGCACGAACTCTTCGGTCGCCTCGTCGATATCTTTGATCAACTGAAGTGCGAGTTCGCGTTCGGCCTCGTAATAGCGCTGAGACCAGCGCATCGCCACTCTCGAAAATGCCCAGCCCGGCTCCAGTGCAGCGCCCTGCTCGTCGAGTGCCACGCGTTGGCGCATCCGATCGACATAGGCGATGTGTTCCTGCACAATCTTTTTGAGGCGGTCGGGATCGCTGAGGTGTCCCAGCCAAACCCGCAACAGGACACCGTGTTTGAGCATAGGTGGATCGACCGTTCCCTCTCCGCACCACCTGCTCAGCGCGTCCCTTCCTAACTCGCTGATCTGGTAGATCCGTCGCCCCCGCACCTCGTGATCGTGTTGTACTCGCGACACGACGTAGCCCAACGACTCAAGCCGCTTCAACTCTGAGTAGATCTGACTGGTGGATGGGCTCCAGTAGAAATGCCGAACCGTCCAATCCGCCCACTTATCGATGTCGTAGCCGGATAGCTCTTCGTTGAAGGCCAGCATGCCGAGAACCGTCCAACTTGTTGTTCGCAAGTTCGGCAGCTCATCATTTGGTGGCTGGGGCGCCGTCATGGGCTCATCGTAGTCATTCTGAGCACTGACAGGGAAAGTGGTCCGCTCAGTGGGACGACGCCTCGGTACGGCGCAGGGGCCGAAACACCCGGTGCGTCGTTGTTCCGGCTGGTCGGCCGGTGGCTGATCTTCTGCCAGAAGACGATTCGGCGGTTTCTTCGGGCAGTCTTGTGCGGCGGTCGGTGACGTTTGCTTGGCCTCCGTCAAGCGGAATGATTGCAACGGTGAGGTAGTTGAAGTCGGGCCCGGTCAAGGCGCGACCGCAGCACCGGTGTCGTGGCGGAAACTATCCACCCGCCGGAGTGGGATGTCCTTCTGGAACGCCTCGGCCTGACCAAGATGTCGATCCGTTCGAGCGTTGCGACGACGCCATATACCGTTGCGGTGATCGCTGCCGCGTCCTTCACGTCGCAGACGAAAACCGTGGCGGGACCGTTGGGCTCCGTGCCGGCGTTGTTGCTTGCCGCAGCGGCTGACTCAAGTGTTGCTGCGGTCCTGCCGACCGATGCGACGTGGGCACCTCTGTCGACCAGCTCGGCCGCAATACCCAGGCCCACGCCGCCCCCGGCGTCGGTGGTGAGAGCGACTTTTCCGGCGAGGGGTTTCGTCATCGTCGGGTCCGTTTCCGTGATGGTGGCATGCTCCACCGCGGAGAAGCCTCCCGTCTCTTTGGGGGTCAACCGGGTCAGGGGATGGGAATCACCTGGTATGCCCGCTGATCGGGAGAGGTCGCAGCGTTGGCCTCGCTCCTGGCGGCTGAGGCGCGGCCGGAACCGGCGGCCGGCCGTCCATAGGGCCGGCCGCCGGTTCCTGATTACCGTGACAATCCTCACGACGGGATGCTATAAATAGGACTATTCCAAACTGGAATAGCTCGGTTAGGACGATGGAGGGGCGATGTCGACCCAGGCGGACGCTGGTACGCCCAGCGCGATGATCGATCGCGTGGCACTCATACTCGACGCGTTCGACGAACGGGGTTGTCTGACGCTGGCCCAGATCGTCAGTCACACGAATCTGCCGCGCTCCTCCGCGCATCGAATGCTTGAGCGGTTGGTGCAGCTGCGCTTCCTGGGCCGTCGCGGTCGGCACTACGAACTTGGGATGCGCTTGATCGAACTCGGCCATCTTGCGGTCCATCAGGACCAGGTACGCCGCGCAGCGGCTCCGTTCCTATGGGATCTGTACCGGGTTACCGGCCTGGTCGTGCATTTGGCGATTCTCGATGGCGTCGACGTCGTGTACCTCGACAAGGTTGGGGATCGGCTGGCCGCAGTGCTGCCGAGCCGGATCGGCGGTCGCCGTCCGGCGCACTGCACCGCCGTAGGTAAAGCCCTGCTGGCCAACGCCGGCCAGAGTGGTCTCGCCGATTTCGGCACCGACCCGCTGAGGCGGCAGACCAACTATTCCATCTCTACCAGGACACAGCTTTGCGATGAGCTGACCAAGGTGCGTGCCCGCGGGTACGCGTTTGAACGTGAGGAATCGGTGCCTGGATTCGGTTGTGTCGCAGTCCCGATCGGCGACACGGAGAAGACCGTCGCAGCGGTGTCAGTCTGCGGCCCGGTGGATCGGATCCGGTTCGACCATCGGCTGGCGACGCCGGTGCGGATGACGGCCGTACGTATCTGGCACAACTTGGACGACAGTGGTGTCCGCCCGACGCTGCAACGGCAGTCGGTCTACGGCGGGCAGGCCCAACCACTGGCGCCGCGGTCAGAGTGCAAGACTCAGCGGGACGCCCTTCAATACGCCTGACAGCAGCAATAATCCGCGTGATCGACGACAGGCCCCGGGGCGCGCGTTCGCCCCTCGGAGCCGATACCCGCACGGGAACAGTATGACTGCCGCCCTGTCCAGGAGTGTGTCGCTGCTCCCACTGACCGGGAGCAGCCATCGACACCCCGGACCCAACGGGGGCACCCTAGTGGACATCACCAACGTCAGAGGTCACGGATGGAAAGTTTGCGATGAACTCGATCGATGAGTCACGTGATGACTCAACAACATTCAGAGGTATCGAAGCGGATAATGCGCCGACACGATTCGCTAGGGGCTGGCACTGTCTCGGCTTGGCGAATGCCTTCCGGGACGGCAAGCCGCACCGAGTCGATGCGTTCGGGGCCACCCTGGTCGTCTTCGCGTCCCAGTCCGACGGCGAACTCCACGTGCTCGACGGGTACTGCCGGCACATGGGCGGCAACCTCACCAGGGGAACCATCAAGGACGATTCCATTGCCTGCCCCTTTCATGATTGGCGCTGGGGTGGCGACGGCAAATGCACCGAGATCCCATACGCGCGTCGAGTTCCTCGGGTAGCCCGTACCCAATCGTGGCCGACCCTGGAACGTAACGGACAGCTGTTCATCTGGCACGACCCGCAGGGCAGCAAGCCAACTGGCGACGTGACGATCCCGGCCATCGAGGGGTACGGCACACCGGAGTGGACCGACTGGACCTGGAACTCCCTGCTGGTCGAGAACGCGAACTGCCGGGAGATAGTCGACAACGTCGTGGACATGGCGCACTTCTTCTATGTGCACTATTCGTTTCCGCGGTACTTCAAGAACGTCTTCGAAGGCCACGTGGCCACCCAGTACATGGAATCGACTGCACGCGAAGACATCGTGACGGGGACCAACTACGGTGATCCGAACTCGACGCTTCGGTCGGACGCCTCCTATTACGGACCGTCATACATGATCGACAAGCTTTGGATCGAGGCCCACGGCGGCGTCGTAGAGACGGTGCTGATCAACTGTCACTACCCGGTGACCCCGAACTCATTCGTGTTGCAGTACGGGGCCATGGTCAAGAAGCCGGAGGCCGTCAGCGATGAAGCCGCGGGCCAGATGGCAGCGCAGTTCGCCGAGGGAGTCGAGCTCGGATTCAAGCAGGACATCGAGATCTGGAAACACAAGACCCGGATCGACAATCCACTCCTCACTGAAGAGGACGGCCCGGTGTATCAGTTGCGGCGCTGGTACGAGCAGTTCTATGTCGATGTCGAGGACGTAGCCCAAGACATGGTCAACCGCTTCGAGTTCGAGGTCGACACCGAACGTGCCGTCACGAGCTGGAAGGCCGAGGTTGCCGCGAACCTGACGAAGGCAGCGGAAGCAAACGCCTGA
Source organism: Mycolicibacter sinensis (assembly GCF_001667375.1). Classification (GTDB taxonomy): domain Bacteria; phylum Actinomycetota; class Actinomycetes; order Mycobacteriales; family Mycobacteriaceae; genus Mycobacterium; species Mycobacterium sinense_A. Next base: position 18,911 of record NZ_LZIN01000036.1, read on the forward strand.
AGCGCTTCTTCACCCAATCGATCCCTGCACGCGAAAAGGAAGACCATGGCAAACCAAGTCCTCGACAACATCATGCGGATCGCAGACGAGATCCGCGGGCAGGCCGCCGAGGCCGAACGACTCGGCCGCCTGCCGGATGAGACCGCGAAGCTGCTGAAAGCAGCCGGTCCGATCAAGCTACTGCAGTCGAAACGCTACGGCGGCTACGAGGCGCACCCCCGCGACTTCGCCGAGACCGTGATGGCAATTGCCGCATCGGACGGTGCCTCCGGATGGATCTCGGGAGTTGTTGGGGTGCATCCGTGGCAGTTGGCGTTCGCCGATCCCAAGGTGCAAGAGGAGGTGCTGGGAGAAGACAACAACACCTGGATGGCTTCACCGTATGCGCCCACCGGTATTGCGGTGCCGACCGATAGCGGCTACGTGTTCAACGGTCGCTGGCAATTCAGCTCCGGCACCGATCATTGCGACTGGATCTTTCTGGGCGCCATGCTCGGAAACGCGGACGGCGGCATCGCGAACCCGCCGACCATGCTGCACATGATCCTGCCGCGCGACGATTACCAGATCGTCGAAGACTCGTGGAACGTTGTCGGATTGAAGGGAACCGGGTCCAAGGACATCATTGTGCGCGATGTCTTCGTGCCCTCCTACCGGGTGATGAATGGCGACCAGGTGATCGACGGAACCACCCAAAAGGAGGCGGGGGTCAGCGAGACGTTGTACCGCCTCCCATGGTCGCACATGTTCCCACTGGGCATTACTTCGGCGGTGATCGGTATCGCCGAGGGTGCGCTGGCCGCGCACCTCGACTACCAGCGCGACCGCGTCGGTGCGCAGGGCACTGCGATCAAGGATGACCCTTACGTGCTGTATGCGATCAGCGAGGCAGCCGCCGATATCAATGCCGCACGGCAGGAGCTGCTGGCCAACGCCGACGCAATCTGGGACATCGTCGACTCCGGTAACGAGGTGTCGTTCGAGCGGCGCGCGGTCGGTCGGCGTACCCAGGTACGCGCCGCGTGGCGGGCGGTGATGGCGGTAGACCAGATTTTCGCGCGATCCGGAGGTAACGCGTTGCGCCTCGACAGCCCGCTGCAGCGATTCTGGCGTGACGCGCATGCCGGGCTCAACCACGCGATCCATGTGCCGAGCACCGTGTTTCATGGCACCGCGCTGGCATCGCTGGGTCTCGAACCTGCCGAACCGCTGCGGAAGATGATCTGAGTTATGAGCGAGGTCAAGAACCTGGGCTACATCACCATCCGAACCCCAAATATGGTTGGCTGGCGCAGCTTGGCTCTGGACGTACTCGGGTTCGCTGAGGGGCACGGCCCGAACCCGGATGCGTTGTACTTGCGAATGGACGAGCGGGCCGCACGCATCGTGGTACTGCCCGGTGAGATCGACCAAGTGGTCAATATCGGCTGGGAGGTTCGCGACGGCCCGGCATTGCGGCGGCTGCGTGAATGTCTGGAAGCCGCCGGAGTTGCGGTGACGCCGCTGTCCCTGAAAGATGCTGACTCGCGTCGCGTTGAGGATGCGATCTCATTCACCGATCCGACTGGAGCCCCCCTGGAGGCCTTCTGCGGGCCGATACTGGACCACAGCCCGGTGATCACCCCGCATGGCGCGAAGTTCATCACCGGGAGTCAAGGTCTCGGTCACGTGGTCCTGCCCACCACCGATGTGGGCGGTGCATTCACGTTCTACACCGAGGTGCTGGGCTTTCTTCCTCGCGGGGCAATGCGCCTGCCGGCGCCGCCGGAGTTGGGCCCAATGCGGATCCGGTTCCTCGGGATCAACCAGCGTCACCACAGCCTGGCCCTGTGCCCTACACCGCATGGGGGCGCTCCGGGACTGATCCACATCATGGTGGAAGTCGACTCGCTCGACGCTGTAGGCCAAGCGTTGGATCGTGTGAAAAACGCAGGATTGTCGCTGTCTTCGACCCTCGGCAGGCATACCAACGACAAGATGGTCTCCTTCTATGTGCGGGCGCCCGGCGGTTGGGACATCGAGTTCGGTACCGAGGGAATGAAGGTCGACGAATCCGTCTATACCGCGGAGGAGATCACCGCGGACAGCTACTGGGGACATGACTGGTCCGGCAGCCAACCGCTGGCGGCGATGTGAACACGACCGAGATGACCGATGTCTGGCCGGTGCCGGCACGCAGCATTGTGCGATGGGACGAGACCGCTGACGTCGTCGTCGTCGGCTACGGCATCGCCGGTGTATCGGCTGCGGTGGAGGCCGGTCGCGCCGGGGCCGACGTGTTGGTGCTGGAACGGACCGGCGGGTGGGGAGGCGCGGCCTCGTTGGCCGGCGGATTCATCTATCTCGGCGGCGGGACCGCGATCCAGCAGGTGTGCGGCTTCGAAGATTCAGCGGAGAACATGGCCGCCTACCTGTGCGCGGCGATGGGACCGGGAGCCGACGAAACGCGCATCGCGGACTACTGCGCGGGCAGCGTCGCGCACTTCGAGTGGCTGGTCGGTTGCGGGGTTCGCTTCAAGCCGAGCTTCTATGCCGAGCCGGGCTGGGAACCGCCAAGAGATGACGGCCTGATGTACACAGGCGGTGAAAACGCCCATCCGTTCAACGAGGTCGCCGTCCCAGCGCCCCGCGGTCACGTGCCACAGATGGACAACAAGCGAACCGGCGAACGCGGCGGCGGCTACATGTTGATGAAACCGTTGGTGGACACCGCGACTGCGCTCGGCGTCCGCGCGTCCTACAACATGCGGGTCCGCAACCTCATCGTTGCCGCCGACGGACGCGTCGTGGGCGTAAGGGCGCGACAATTCGGCAAGACCGTGGCCATGCGGGCCCGTCGCGGCGTCGTGCTGGCAAGCGGCAGCTTTGCATACAACGATTCGATGGTCACCCGATATGCTCCTCGCCTGGCCGGACGCCCAGCCGCCTCCATCGAGGAGCACGACGGGGTGGCCATCCGGATGGCGCAGGCTGTAGGCGCGGACCTGGCCCACATGGACGCCACCGAAGTAGCCTTCTTCGCCGACCCGCAGCTGCTGGTGCGCGGCATCCTGATCAATGGTCGCGGCCAGCGTTACGTTGCCGAAGACACCTACCCGGGCCGAATCGGGCAGCTCACCTTGTATCACCAAGACGACAAGGCCTATCTGGTGATTGACGCCGACGCCCACGAACAGGCGATGGCGGCCCGATCAGCGACTCCAGAGTTGTTGCGTCCACCGACGTGGGTCTGTGAGAGTGTGGCCGATCTGGAGCAGGAGATCGGATTGCCGATCGGCACGCTGCAAGCCACCGTCGCCGCCTACAACCAGGCGGCGGAGGCCGGTGGAGATACGGTGTTGCACAAGAAAGCGCAGTGGCTCAAGCCGATCGGAACCCCGGTCGGTGCCATCGACCTACGCGGCAGCACCGGAGGATTCACTCTCGGCGGCCTGTCCACCACTCTGCACAGCCAGGTGCTGCACGTCAGCGGCGAACCGATCCCGGGGCTGTTCGCCGCGGGACGGGCGACGTCCGGACTGGCCGCCTGGGGATACGCCCGCGGTGTTTCCCTGGGTGACGGAAGCTTCTACGGGCGACGAGCCGGTCGCCGGGCGGCAGCCTAGAACAGAACGAACACAACCTATTCAGTGAGGTGTGCATGAGGGCTCTATCGATGATCCTGCGGATGGTGTGCGCCGCGGTCTTGGCGCTGGGACTGTGGGGCAGCGGCGCAACCGTGGGACCCCCCGGCGTGGCTCGGGCGGCGGCATACGAATCCCTGATGGTGCCGTCGCCGGCAATGGGCCGCGATATCCCGGTCGCCTTCCTGGCCGGCGGACCGCACTCGGTGTATCTGCTTGATGCTTTTGACGCCGCCCCCGACGTCAGCAATTGGGTGACTGCCGGAAATGCTATGAATACCCTGGCGGGCAAGGGGATTTCGGTGGTTGCGCCGGCTGGTGGCGCCTACAGCATGTACACCGACTGGGAACGCGACCGCAGCAGACAGTGGGAGACGTTTCTGACCAGCGAATTGCCGGACTGGCTGGCGGCCAACAAGGGCCTCGCGCCGGGCGGTCACGCCGTCGTGGGCGCCGCACAGGGCGGATACGCGGCGATGACGCTGGCAGAGTTCCATCCCGGCCGCTTCCGTTACGCGGGTTCCATGTCCGGATTGCTCTATCCCTCGGAAACCACGATGAGCGGTGCGCTCATCACCGGTCTGCAACAGTTCGGCGGCGCCGACGCCTACGAGATGTGGGGGCCGCCCCAAGCCGGCCGGTGGAAGTGGCATGACCCCTGGCATCATGCGTCTCGACTCGCCGACAACACCACCCGGATATGGGTTTTCAGCCCGGCAACACTGACTGCCGAAAACCCGGCCGCCCTGCTCGGCTACCCCGATCAGATCCAGGCCACCAACCGGATGTTCTTCACGCAGTACCGGGCTGTCGGCGGCCAATTCGGTCACTTCGATTTCCCGGTCAGCGGCGACCACGGCTGGTCGTCATGGGCCCCGCAACTGTCGGCGATGTCCGGGGACATCGTCAGCACCATCCGCGGCTAGTCTCCTCGAGCTCAGACCTGCGGGAACCCCGGTGGCGGATAGACGCCCTTCAGTATCCAGGCCCACCAGTTGTTCGCATATACAAGCTCATCGCTGAGGTCGTAATCCTCTTCATCCATGGAACACCTCCAAACTCGACGCCGGCGTGTAGTTGGCGGCCGAATTCCTCAGCTGCCAGATAAGATTCGGACACAGCTCGTTGGCTGCCTGGCTGATCAGATAAGACGACTGGAACTCGTCCACCGTTTGGAAGTCGGCCTTGACCCCGGCGACGAGCAGGGCGTAACTGCCACCCTGCTCGATCTTGTGGCAGATGCCGTATCCGTAGCCAAGCGCCTCGTCGGCATTGCCAAAGTTGTAGCCGGGCCGTATGAACACGTTCAACAGATACGCGGTCTCGTCCCAGGCCCGGGTAGCTGGAGCATCGATTACCGAGAAGCTCAGCATGCCCGCCACAGTCAATACCGGTCCGGCCCACGATTTCTTGCGGCCGCTCATGTTGTGGTCTCCAGTGGACCGAGTGACTGACAGCTGCCCTGGCTGGCGTCCGAATCGGCATCGTTGGAGGGGCTGATGGAACAACCGCTGCCGGTTACGGTGAGTTTCACACCCGGTTGCGTCGAACCGAGGAAGGCCTTCGCTGGCACCCACGCGTACTTGGTGTCACAAACCGGGGGGTCCGCAGGTGACGCGACGCAGACTGTGACCTTCACCGGTTGGGCCGTGCCCTTGCACTTGGTCGCCTGAGCTGTCGCGGTGACACCGGTGGCTCCGCCCGGCAACGTGGTGCGCTGCGGGGGGAACAGCTCGAACAAGCAGTTCTCGACGCTGTGCGCTCGAGCCGGTGCTACTGGCAATACCAGCTGAAGCCCCAAGGTAGACAGCGCAACTAAGACGTGCAGTGGGCGGATCATTGCGGCATCCCGGGTTGGCCGTATACCGCGACCAACGCCGTGCGGAAGGGGCTATTCTCCGACCAGACGCCGATGGCGGTGTTGCTGCAGTCCTGCATGATGGCGCGCGACTCCGGATCGTTCCACCACTGGTTGACGATTGCGATCCCGCTGATAGCCACCGACGGGGCTATCGCTATCGTTTCGGCGCTCCTGCCGATGAACCCGCTGTCGCGAGCCCGGTCCGCGGTTGTCGATCCGTCGGAGCCGATGTGCCCATCGATCTGGTTGTCTCGCACGTCGAAGCTGTGCCGGCGTGCAGCATCGGTCAACCGCGGATCCATCCGAGACTGCACCGGGCAACCGTTGTTCGCCTGTGCAATGAGAATGTCGTTCAGCACGCTCTTGTTGAGCCGGAGGTTGTCGGCGGTTGCCCCCGCGGCGGTGAACAGCATGGCCGCGACCATTACGAGTGACCCACATACAGCGACCGCCAGGCGGGCTCTGCTAGGACTGGCCGCCATTGTTCCTCCTTCGGCGTGACGGGCCGGCGCCCGACGATGCCTTGAACCGACCACATTGTCGCGGGCGACTGGTCGACGACGGCAACGTATTCCCGGTGAGTGGGAACGGGCCGTCCTCAGCGCGTTGAGCGCTCATAACCTATGCCGGTCGCGTCAAACCAAGGGTTCGAATCGCAGGGGGAAGGGGAAGACCTAGTGGCGGGTGTGTTGCTCCGCAATGCGCGTCGAGTACCGCGGGCGATTACCGCCGGGTTCGATCCTCAGTGGGCCGGTGTTGCTTCTCAGCCGATCCGCGCCCTCGGGGGGTTTTTCGCGATGGCGCTCGACACCCTGGTCCTGATGTTCAGGCGACCGTTTGCCTGGCGGGAGTTGGTGCTGCAGACCTGGTTCGTCGCGCGGGTTTCGATCGTTCCGACACTGCTGTTGGCGGTCCCGTTCACCGTCATCACCACCTTCATCATCAACATCCTGCTGATCGAACTCGGCGCGGCTGACTTTTCCGGTACCGGCGCCGCCGTGGGCGCCGTCACCCAGATCGGCCCGATGGCGACTGTGTTGGTGATCTCCGGTGCGGCTGCCACCGCGATGTGTGCAGACCTCGGTGCCCGCACCATCCGTGAAGAGCTCGACGCCCTGCGGGTAATGGGAATCCAGCCGATTCAGGCGCTTGTGGTACCGCGCGTCATCGCGGCAACGGTTGTCGCACTGGCACTGTCCTCACTTGTGACCATGGTCGGCCTCGTCGGTGGCTTCGTGTTCTCGGTGTTCTTTCAGCATGTGACGCCGGGAGCCTTCGTTGCTGGGCTGACCTTGCTGACCGGGACAGTCGATGTGGTGATCTCCTTGGTGAAGGCGACGTTGTTCGGGCTGGCAGCCGGCCTGATTGCTTGCTACAAGGGGATTTCGGTCGGTGGGGGGCCGGCTGGTGTCGGCAACGCCGTCAACGAAACCGTCGTGTTCTCATTCGTCGCGCTGTTTGTCATCGATGTGATCGCGACCGCCGTCGGGGTCAAGGTCAAAGGATGAGCGCCAGTGTCGTGAGCCCGCTCTACCCGCGGCTCTACCGCAGCTTTCGTCGATCGGTCGACGGATGGAACCGGCTCGGCGCCCAAGCGTATTTCTACAGCAAGACCGTGACATCGGTCGGTGAGGCGTTCGCGCACTACAGAACCGAGATTGTTCGACAGATCGCGCAGATGGGCCTCGGTGCCGGAGCGCTGCTCATGATCGGCGGCACGATCTCGATCGTGAGTCTGTTGACGCTGTCCGGGGGTGCACTGTTGGCGGTGCAGGGCTATGACCAGTTGGCCGATGTCGGCGTGGAGGCGCTCGCGGGGTTCACCTCAGCGTTTCTCAATACGAGGCTGATCGCGCCTTTGGTGGCCGGCGTCGGGTTAGCAGCCACCATCGGGGCAGGCGCGACCGCGCAGCTTGGAGCGATGCGAATCGCCGAAGAGATCGACGCGTTGGAAGTGATGGGCATCCGCTCGATCGCCTACCTCGCCTCCACTCGGTTGGTGGCCGGTGTCATCGTCGTAATACCCCTCTATTGCGTCGCGGTGTTGGCATCGTTTTGGGCTACTCGGGTGGGAACCACGGTGTACTACGGGCAGGCCAGCGGGGTGTATGACCACTACTTCAATACGTTTTTGAACCCCACGGATCTGATCTGGTCGTTCCTCGAGGCGATCATGGCGGCGATCGTCGTGATGTTGATTCACACCTACTATGGCTTCACGGCTCGTGGCGGTCCGGCCGGAGTCGGTGAAGCAGTGGGGCGTTCGGTGCGCGCCTCGCTGATCGTGGTGGTATCGGTGACTGTGTTAGGCACCTTGGCCATCTACGGCCAATCCGGCAACTTCAATCTGTCGGGTTAGCGACATGTCAGACGAAACTGGAATACGGGTAACCCACCCAGGGTGGTGGACGTCGGGCCTGATCGTCGTCGTCATCATCGGGCTGTATATGTCGATGGCCCTGTTCTCCCGGTCCTTCACGAGCACCATTCCAGTGACGGTGAGTGCCGACCGGGCCGGACTGGTGATGGAACCCGGCGGGAAGGTCAAATTACGCGGCGTCCAGGTCGGCCGGGTCGAGTCAGTCAGCGTCGGGAAAGAATCGGTGACCCTGAAACTGCACCTCAACCGCGACCAACTCAAGCAAATCCCGGCCAATGTGGAAGCGCGGATTCGGGCCACCACCGCGTTCGGGGCCAAGTACGTCGATCTCGTCTACCCTGATTCGCCCAGCCCGAAGCGGCTGGCCGCGGGCGCGATGGTGCCCACCCGTGATGTGGCGACCGAGGTGGACAACGTCTTCCAGAACCTGATGGATGTGCTGCATCAGATCGACCCGGCCAAGTTGAATGCCGTATTAACCGCAGTGGCTGATGGTGTGCGCGGACAGGGGAGCCGAATCGGCGAAGCGACCACCGCCACCAACGAGATTCTGGTGGCGCTGAATACACGGCATCCGACCATCAGTCGGGACTGGCGCGCGCTGAAGGAGTTCAGTGACACCTACAGCTCCGCTGCAGCGGACATCACGTCGATCATGGACGCGGCCAGCACGACAAGCGCCACAGTGATCGATCACGCCGGCGAACTGAATACGTTACTGCTCAGCACAATCGGGCTCTCTAGCAGCGGGGTCAGCTTGCTCGAACCGAGCCAGGACAACCTTGTTCGGGCAGTCAATGCCCTGAAACCGACGACCGATCTGCTGATGAAGTACAACCCGGTCTACACATGTACGCTCGTCGGCGCACAGTTCTATGTCGAGCGTTCCGGCTACTACATGGCTGGAGGCAACGGCAGGTCAGCGGTATTGGACGACGGCCTTCTGTTCGGGAAGGACCCGTACCGTTATCCCGATAACCTGCCGATCATCGCGGCCAAGGGCGGTCCCGGCGGCGAACCCGGTTGCGGGAAGTTGCCTCTCGTGGACGACAACTTCCCCGTGCCCTATCTGGTGACCAACACCGGCTGGGGCACTGGCATCGATGTACGCCCCAACCCCGGGGTGGGCGTGCCGGGCTGGGTCGATTTCTTCCCCTACACCCGCGCAGTACCGGAAGAACCGACCGTGCGCTATCCGGGGCCGCCGGCTCCCGGACCGCCCAACTCGCCACCCTATGGAGCCCCGCTGTACACGCCAGACGGCACCCCGGCCTATCCAGCCGCACCTGGAACACCGATCTACGAAGGGATATTCGGTACGCCGCTGTGGCCCGATGAGCCGTCCCAACCGAGTGAGCCGGCACCGCCGCTCCGACCAAGCCAGTGACCGCTGAGCAGCAGAGGAACCACACCATGAAACAGGCTCTGGTAGGCGCCGGGTGGCGCCTTGTCGTTTTCATGGTCGTTTGCGCGCTTGGAATCGGCCTCCTGTTCATTACTTTCGGTGCTCTGCGCTTCCGGGCTGAAAATACGTATCAGGCGCTGTTCACCAACGTGACGGGCCTGGCCAACGGCGATTTCGTCCGCATCGCCGGAGTCGAGGTCGGCAAGGTCAAGCGCATCACGGTCTTGCCGGACAGCGCTGTGGCGGTGGACTTCTCCGCCGACCTATCGGTCATGCTCACCGCAGGAACCAGGGCGGCGATCCGCTACGACAACCTGATCGGTGACCGCTACCTCGCGCTCGAGGAGGGCGCCGGGGAAGTCAAGCAACTCGTACCCGGCGACACCATCCCCGTCGACCGCACTCAACCCGCCCTGGATCTCGATGCGCTGATCGGCGGATTCCGTCCACTGTTTCGCGCGCTTGACCCGGAGCAAGTCAACGCGCTCAGTAGCCAACTGATCGCCGCGCTGCAGGGGCAGGGAGCGACCATCGGATCGTTCTTCGCCCAGACCGCCGCGCTGACCAACACTCTTGCCGACCGTGATCAGCTGATCGGCCAAGTCATCACCAACCTGAGCACCACGCTGGGCTCGCTGGGCGACCAGAGCGGCCAGTTTGAAAAGGCAGTCGATTCGCTGTCGGAACTGGTGAAGACATTGTCAAATCGCAAGACTGACATCGCCAAAGCGGTCGCCGGCGGAGACGCGGCCGCCGGGTCGTTCGCCGACCTGCTCAGCCAGTCGCGTCAGCCGTTCGCCAAGACAGTCCACGAATCGGACCGCACAGCCACGAACGTGCTCGCTGACCATGAGTACTTCGACAACTTCCTCAACACGTTGCCGATCCCCTATCAGGCGCTTGCCCGCCAGGCGCTCACCGGGGCGTACTTCAGCTTCTACTTGTGCGACGTCGTACTGAAGCTCAACGGCAGAGGTGGTCAACCGCTGTACGCCAAGGTAGTCGGCCAGGACACCGGGCGGTGCGCGCCTAAATGAAGCTCTTCAGTGAACGGAATCCGCTGGCTGTCGGAATGGTCGGCATCGTTGTGACGACTGGCGCGGTATTAGGCGCCCTTGGGTACGACAAGCTGCCGTTCATCGCCGGCGGGAATAGCTATTCGGCATACTTCGCCGAGGCCGGCGGGCTCGTCCCGGGGGCGGCCGTACACGCGTCGGGATACCAGGTCGGGAAGGTTTCCAGCACCGCGTTGGACGGCCCGCAAGTACTGGTGAAGTTCACCATCTCGAAAAATATCCACCTCGGGGCCGACACCGAGGCGGCGATCAAGACCAAGAACCTGCTGGGCTCGAAGATTCTCGAAGTGACCTCCCGCGGAGATGGTGAATTGAGCCAGCCAATACCGCTGCAGCGCACCACATCGCCCTACCAGTTGCCCGACGCCCTGGGCGATCTGGCCACTACCATCAGTGGCCTGGACACCGGGCAGGTCTCTGACGCGCTATCCACGCTGGCCCAGACGTTTCACGACACTCCGGCCGATCTGCGAGAAGCGGTCAACGGGGTCGCGCGGTTCTCGGAGGTGTTGAACCAGCGCGATGGTGAGCTGCGCAAGCTGCTGGCCAACGCCAACAAGTCAACCGCCGTCCTCGCGCAGCGAAGCGAACAGGTAGTGAGCCTGATCGCGGACAGCAACGCACTGCTGGCCCAACTGCGAACCGAGAGCATGGCTCTAGACCGCATCTCCACTCATATTTCAGCGCTCTCTCGACAACTGTCGGCCTTCGTCGCCGAGAACCGCGCCGAACTCCGGCCCGCATTGGACAAGCTCAACGGGGTGTTGACGATCGTCGACAATCGCAAGGAACGCGTGCAGAAGGCGCTGAAACCCCTCAATGCCTACGCGCTGTCGCTTGGTGAATCAGTATCTGCGGGGCCGTTTTTCAACGCCTATATCGTCAACTTGATCCCCGGCCAGTTCCTGCAGCCCTACATCGATGTCGCGTTCGGCGACCTCGGCCTGGACCCCCACACCTTGCTGCCGTCTGATCGCACGGATCCACCGACCGGTCAGCCGGGTACTCCGCCGCTGCCGATGCCGTTTCCGCGCACCGGCCGCGGCGGCGATCCGCCGATGTCGGTGTCGGATGCGATCACGGGTAACCCGGGCGATCCGCGTTATCCGTACCGAGAGCCGTTGCCGCCGGGTGCGCCGGGTGGTCCGCCCCCTGGTCTGCCGATGCCCCTGCCGCCCGGTGATTCGGTACCACAGCCGACTCCGGCGCCGGCGTACGTGCCGGCCCCGGGTGAAGCGCCGACGTCGAACGGTGGACATCGATGACGCGCCGTAACGCCAGAATCGGACTGGCCGCCGTCACTGCGCTGTGCTTGATCACCGGCCTGCTGGTGGCGGTACGCAGCATCGAGGAAGCCAACCGCGTCAACGTCGTGGGCTACTTCGAGAACAGCAACGGGATCTTCGTCGGCGACGATGTCCGCATCCTGGGCGTGACGGTCGGCAAGATTGACAAGATCGAGGCACAACCCACCCGGGTCAAGATCTCGTTCTGGTTCGACGACAAGTACAAGGTGCCCGCCGACGCGAGCGCTGCGGTCTTGTCGCCATCTCTGGTGACACCGCGCACCATCCAACTGACACCGGCCTACACCGGTGGCCCGACCTTGCCGGACGGCGCGGTGATCCCCGAGAATCGCACCGCAGTGCCGGTCGAATACGACGACTTGCGCGACCAGCTGCAGAAGCTCACCGAGATGCTGCAGCCGACCCGTCCGGGCGGCGTCAGCACGCTGGGCGAGTTCACCAATACCGCAGCGGACAACCTGCGCGGCCAGGGTGTGAATATCCGTGATGCTGTTATCGAGCTTTCCCAGGCGTTTTCCACCCTGGGAGACCATAGCGACGACATCTTCACATCGGTACGAAACGTGTCGACTTTGGTGTCGGCGCTACAAACCAGCACCGGCTCGATGCGACAGCTGAACCGCAACCTCGCAGCGGCCACTGCAGTACTGGCCAACGACCCCAACGAGGTCGGCAACGCGCTCCGGGATCTGCACACCGCGATCGGCGACGTACGCGGCTTCATCGAGGACAATCGGGAGGCGTTGGGCACGGGGGTGGACCGGCTGTCCACAATCAGCCAGGCCGCCAACGACAGTGTTCCGGAAATCAAGCAGTTACTGCATATTGCGCCTAACGCATTCGCCAACTTCTCGAACATCTACCAGCCCGCTCAGAACGCGCTGACCGGTCAGCTGGTCATCAACAACTTCGCGGACCCGGTCGGCTTCATCTGCGGTGCGATCCAAGCGGCGTCAAGGCTCGGCGCCGACCAAGCGGCGAAACTGTGCGTGCAGTACATGGCGCCCATCGCCAAGAACCGGGCCTGGAACTTCGCCCCGATCGGAGAGAACCTCTTCGTCGGCGCGATGGCTCGCCCCAACGAGATCGACTACAGCGAAAACTGGATGCGCCCGGATTACATTCCGCCGCAAGCGCAACCACCTGTCGATACACCCAATCCGGCCGGGCATCCCGCGCCCGTCTCGGTTCCGGCCAATCCCGCGACCGGGTTGCCGGGAATGATGCTGCCGCCAGGGGGGGGATCGTGACGTGGACGTTGCGCCGCAGCGCTGCCGGCGCGGTGGTGGCACTCGCCGTTGCCGCGCTGCCCGGTTGTGGTGATTGGCACGGATTGAACTCGCTGCCGTTGCCGGGTACTGCCGGTCGTGGTCCCGGCGCGTATACCATTCAGGCGCAGCTACATGATGTGACGAACATCCAACAGAACTCCCGTGTCCGGATCGGCGATGTGACGGTCGGCAACGTCACCAAGATCGAACGCCAGGGTTGGCATGCGCTGCTGACCATACGGCTCGACGGGGACGTCGAACTACCGGCCAACGTGATCGTCAAAGTGGGTCAGACCAGCCTGCTGGGATCCCTGCACATCGAATTGGTGTCCCCCAAAGATGTGCCGTCTGAAGGTAGGCTGCACGATGGCGCCCTGATCCCGCTGGCCCGAGCCGGCGAGCAACCCACCACAGAGCAGACATTGGCGGCGGTGTCGCTGTTGCTCAACGGCGGTGGGGTCGGCCAGCTCCAAGACATCACCGAGGCGTTCAGCACTGCCAACGCCGGGCGTGTGGAAGACCTGAAAAGCCTTATCCGGCAACTGGATATCTATATGGGTCAGGTCAGTAACCAGACCCCCGATATCATTGCGGCCACCGACAGCCTGAACAAGCTGGTCGGTCAGTTCGCGGATCAGAAGGACGTGATGGATCGGGCGCTGCGGGTCATCCCGGATGCGCTGAGGGTGCTCAAAGAGCAGCGAGTCACCCTCGGTGACGCACTAGGTCAGGTGGGCGAGTTCAGCTCCCTGGCTGCGGAATCGGTCAACCAGACCAAAGATGCCGTGGTTCAAGAACTCAGGAATTTGGGCCCCGTCTTCGAGTCGCTGGGCGACGCCGGGCCGTCGCTGACCCGCTCGCTGAGCCTGTTGGCCACGTTTCCATGGTCGAAAGAGACGCTCACCAACTGGGTACGGGGCGATTACGCCAACCTGACGGCGGTCATCGACTTGACGCTGAGCCGCCTCGACTCGTCATTTTTCACGGGCACCCGCTACGAAGGCAACCTCACCCAACTCGAGATGCAGTGGGGCCGCACGATCGGACAACTACCCAGCCCCTACACCGCCACAAACCCACTGACCGTTCCGTACCACTTGGACCAAGGGTCATAGCCATGGTGTTGAGCAGACGGATCAAGATCCAACTGATTATTTTCACGGTCATCACCCTGGTCGCCGGTGGAGTCATGGTCTTCGCCTACATGCAGCTGCCGAGGGTGCTGTTCGGGGTCGGGTATTACACCGTGCGGATGGAACTGCCCCAAGCCGGTGGGCTCTACCACAACGGAAACGTTACCTTCCGGGGCGTTGAGGTGGGCCGTGTCAAGGGAGTCCACGTGACCGATACCGGCGTGGAGGCTGTGCTGTCGTTGCGGTCGGATTTGGCCATTCCGTCAGATCTGGATGCCCAGGTGCATAGCCAGACACCGATCGGGGAGCAGTTCGTGACCCTGTTGCCGCGTACCGCGGAGGCGAGGCCACTGCGAGGCGGTGACGTCATACCGCGGAGCCGTACCTCGGTGCCCCCTGACATCACCGAACTGCTGGATGCCACAAACCGTGGCCTGCAGGCGATTCCACACGACAATGTCAAAACGGTCATCGACGAGAGCTACACTGCCGTCGGTGGTCTTGGCCCGGAGATCTCCCGCATGGTCCGAGGTTCCACCAAGCTTGCCATTGATGCCCGCAAGAACCTCGATTCGTTGACCGCGCTGATCGACCAGTCTGCGCCGATAATGGATACCCAGATTGATACTGCGGATGCGATCCAGGCCTGGGCCGCTCACCTACGCGCAATCACCGATCAGGTACGGACCGAAGACCACGCCGCAGTCGGTGTCTTGGAGCAGGGCGGCCCAGCAGCAGATGAGGCACGGAACCTGATTGAACGGCTGAAACCGACGCTACCGATCGTGTTGGCCAATCTCGCCAGTGTCGCGCCGGTGGCCGTCGCCTACCACGACGGCATCGAACAGCTACTCGTGCTCCTGCCGCAGGGGGCTGCCATGATGCAGGCGATCTCGGTGGCGAACCGCAACGTCAAGGGCCTTGTCCACGGTAGCGGCTTCCTGGACTTCAACATCAACTTTGGCCTGCCGCCGCCCTGCACGACCGGCTACCTGCCGGCCCGTCAGATGCGGTCGGCGAATTTCGAGGACTACCCGGACCGGCCGGACGGCGACTTATACTGCCGGATACCCCAGGATTCGCCGTGGTACGTGCGGGGTGCACGCAACATCCCGTGCGCGACGAAGCCGGGCAAGCGTGCTCCGACCGCGGCAATGTGTGAAAGCGACGAGGAGTACGTTCCGCTCAATGAGGGCTTTAACTGGAAGGGTGATCCGAACGCTACCTACACTGGCCAGGACATCCCGCAGTTGCGACCGGATTCTCCGCCGGCCGGGCCAGGGTCGCCGATTGCAGCCACCGCATATGACCCCACCACCGGAACCTATATCGGTCCCGACGGACACGTGTACACCCAGTCCGACCTAGCCCAGTCCACCTTGCAGGAGCCGACATGGCAGACCATGATGATGCCCCCCGCGGGGAACTGAAAACCCCTCCCCCGTCCGACGGTGACACCGCCGTAGCACCTGAACACAGCGGGGAGGCGGGCGACGTGCCTGAGGTCGACGATCAAGCCGCCACCGAAGCGGTTGCTGGGGCCGACCACGTCGATGACGAGGTGGGTGGAGACGAACCGGGGCCGGAGACCCGGTCGGCAATGGCGCTCGGTGTGGTGGTGGTCCTGATATTGGCCGGGCTTGCCGGGGTGTTCGGGTTCGGTGCCTACGAGTCCGGCCAGTCTGAGCAGCAGGAGAAACTCTATTTGCAGGTAGCACGGCAGGGAGCATTGAACCTGACCACGATTGACCACGCCGACGTCGAAGCTGACATCCAGCGCATCCTGGGTTCGGCCACGGGCATTTTCTACGAGGACTTCCAGCAGCGGGCACCGGCATTCATCCAGGTCGTCAAGCAGGCTCAGTCAAAGACAGTAGGCACGATCACCGAGGCCGGTTTGGAGTCGGTGGCCGGTGCCTCGGCGCAGGCCCTGGTGGCGGTTTCGGTACAGACCTCGAATGCCGGGGCTGCTGAACAGCAACCTCGGAACTGGCGGATGCGGATCGAGGTCCAGAAGGTGGACGGCGCACTGAAGGTGTCGAATGTGGGGTTCGTGCCGTGAGCGAAAAGGACCTGAACCAGTCGAGCCGGCGGCCCAGCTCCTGGATCCGGGTGTTGGTATATGGCCTGTTACCCGGTGTGGCCCTGCTGCTGGCGATGGGCAGTGGATTTCTGAAGTTTCGTGATGCCAGCGCACGGAGTGCGGAGGTCTCCCGGGTTGAGTCAGTGCAAGCTGCCAGCCAGGGAACCATAAAGATGCTCACCTACCGACCCGATACGGTCGAGCAAGAGCTTGACGCCGCCCGCGATCTGATGACCGGAGCCCTGTGGGACTCCTACGGTTCGTTCACGCACGACGTAGTCATGCCCGGGGCGAAAGAGAAAAAGATCTCAGCGGTCGCCACCGTGCCCGCCGCGGCTTCAGTGTCCGCGGGCAGCAACCATGCAGTCGTTTTGGTGTTCGTAAACCAGACGACGACCGTGGGCGCGGAATCTCCGACCAACCTGGCTTCCAGCGTTCGGGTCAGCCTCGAGAAGGTGAACGGCCGGTGGCTGATGTCGGCATTCGATCCGATCTAGCCGACGGTCAGCTGAGGATATACGCTGGCGGTGCTTCGTTAGTCAACGGTTGTCCGCAGATCGGCAGGGAAACACGATGTCACGGGCCCGATCTCAGGACCGCGATGAACGGGCGGGATCGCCGCCGACCGACCGCGTGGTGGCCGTCGTGGAACTGCTCGCGACGCTGTCTGAGCCCATTTCGGTAGCTTCGATCGTTTCCCGGCTCGAGATCAATCGGTCCACGGCGACCGCTATTTTGGGGGCGTTGGAAAGGGCCGGCTGGGCTTCGCGGCAGTCCGATCGCCGCTACACGTTGGGGGTCGGCCTGATCGGGGTTGCCGAAGCGGTTCGGGCAGCGTTGCCGCTTGGCGGCCAATACGCCAGTGCCGTCGAGGAGTTGGCGCGACGGGCGAACTGCGGTGCAACGCTGGCGTTCGCCGGTGCGACCGACCTGACCTTCCTCAGCGTCGCCGCCGCGCGAGAGCGGTTTCCGGCCGGTGTCGGTGTAGGTGTCCGGCTTCCGCTGATGGCGCCTGTCGGAGCGACTGTAGTGGCGCACCGGGACTCAGGGACTCAGCGTGACTGGCTGCAGTCGGCCGGGGCGAACCGCTCGGGACTTGCCGACCTGCTGTCGCAGGTACGACAGAGCGGAGTGGCGGTATTCGGCATGGGGAACTCCGACCCGCAGGCGCTCAATACGCTGGCCGAAGTGGCTGAGCTCCTCGCCGAGCACCCTCGCCGGGCAACCCTTCGCCAACGCGTGTTCGAGATGCTGTTCAGCTTGAGCGGTCATCCGTACACTGCTACCCAGCTCGCAACGTCCGGGGATCTCTCGGTTAGTTACCTCGCCGTACCGGTATTCGACGAGCAGGGGCATGCTACCTACGAGCTGCAACTCGGTCCGCTGAGCGCAGCGGTGAGCGCGGCCGGGCGCGAACACTACATGAATGAAATCAAGGCTACCGCTGCGTATTTGAGCGCGCTGTGAAGATTCACCGCAGCATCTGAAGCTCGACCGGACGGGGGCAGTGCAATGGTGACCTGTTCGGCACCGTGAGGCGCTGGATACCCGGCGTATCAGTCTCCCGTTCAGTGGAACTGAGCCCCCGGTTCACCTAGCACGCCTTCATTACCGTATGCCGTGTCCGTCTTGGTAAATAACAGCCTGACGCATCGGAGGGGTTCAGATATCGACTAAGATGATGCGCTGCAAGGCAATTCATAACCGAGGCATCGTGCCTGCTGATGCTGTTCGCGCGGCGGGGACTCAACGCCCGCGACGACCTGGCAACGTCGGTCATGACCGCCAACGGCGGATTCCCGACCGAACTGGGTTCGCTGGCCACCTGGGAGTGGGAGCACATGTCACAGTTG
Source organism: Mycolicibacter sinensis (assembly GCF_001667375.1). Taxonomy (GTDB): domain Bacteria; phylum Actinomycetota; class Actinomycetes; order Mycobacteriales; family Mycobacteriaceae; genus Mycobacterium; species Mycobacterium sinense_A. The sequence goes on from NZ_LZIN01000036.1 coordinate 36,903, forward strand.
ACCGATCTGAGCCTGGCCACGGCGTGGGCCGACCTCGGCTCACTATTCAGCGGCTGAGTTGGTGTGAGCGTCGAGAGCAGAGCGGGTCTGGCTGTCGTCGGGCCGTTGGAACGCGGGCTACTGGACGGTCGGCGGGGTGGCGGGTTGTGGGTCAGGGACTGCCCCGTACCGCTCTGCAGGGTCCAGTACGCAGTGCGTGCGGCCGAACACGGTGACCATGCATTTGTTGTTGTGATTGCAGCGGCTTCGGACCGTGGGATCGTTCATCATCCGATTCAGCAGGTCTGGTTCGCGTAGCAGCGCTCGGCCCATGGCGAGGAAGTCGAATCCCTCCTGTAGGCCGGTGACCATGTGCTCACGGGCGCTGATGCCCCCCAGCAGGATCAGCCGGGTGTTTTTGGCGACCGAGATGAACTGGCGCGCTGAGTCAAGCATGTACAAGTCGCGGTACGGGTAGTCCCCCATGACTTTCTTGCCGAGCAGGCGGATGCCGGTTCTGGCAGGCTGATTCATCGCCGCGGCGAATTCCGCGACGGGGACGTCTCCGCGGAACAGGTACATCGGCTTGTACACCGATGAACCCTGGGTGAGCTCGATGGCGTCTAGATTGCGGTCTTGGTCGAGTAGTTGGGCGGTGCGCAGTGATTCGTCCAACCAGATGCTTCCACGAATGCCGTCGTCCATGCTGAGTTTGGCGATCACCGCGATCCGGTCGCCGACCACCTCTCGGACCCGTTGGGCGATCTCACGGACGAATCGAGAACGGTTGTCGATGCCACCGCCGTATTCGTCCTTGCGCCGGTTGAGCAGCGGGCTCAGGAACGAGCTCGGCAGGTACAGGTGGCCGAAATGCAGTTCGATCGCGTCGAAGCCCGCCGCTATCGCGACTTCGGCTGCGGATCCGAACTGGTCGATGACCTGCGTGATCTCGCGGGGCCTAATTTTCCGGCAGTACTGCAACGATGACGGATTGACGAACCTGCTCGGCGCTACCGCGCGTACGCCGGTTATCGATTTTGACGCCACCACGCCGGCATGCCCAAGCTGCGCTGAGATCGCGGCGCCGGCATCGTGAACGTTGTCGGCCAACTGGCGTAACCCGGGGACGGCCCGCTGATCCATGACGATCTGCCCTGGCGCGCTGGCGCCTTCTCGGGAAACGCAACAATAGGCGACGGTCGTCATTCCGACCCCGCCGTCGGCGAAACGGCGATGGAATGCGATCAGGTCGTCGGTCACCAACCCATCCGGTGACCGTCCTTCCGAGGTGGCCGCCTTGATGATGCGATTCCGCAACTGCACCGGCCCCAGCATCACCGGGGAGAACGGATCGGGCAGCGGCTGGTTCGGCGCGGCGTTGGTTGTCATCGTTTCGGGGCTCCTTCTCCGAGGGGATGCGCCTGGCAGACCTTTGCGTCAGCCGCCGTGGCAGTCAAGTGCCCCTTCCCAGTCAGCGGAAATATCTCTGCGAAACAGCCATTCACGTCAGCGGCCGGTTCGGCCAGCTGCCACCCCCAACCTTGGTCAAGGTCGTGGCGGTCTGCACGAGCGCCTCGATGTAGAGGTTGAGATCAGCGACCGACACGGCGTCCCGCATGATGTGCAGCGACACCAGGTAGCGCGGTTGCTCATCAGGTCCGAAAACCGGCGCGATCACGTAGCTGACGGGGCGCCGACGCCAGTCGGTGAGTTCGTCGCTGCTGTAGATCCCGATTCCCACGACAGCACTGAGCAGCAGGCGGCGCAGCACCTCGGTGGGGGCGTGATCGTCGGCCTGGCCGAGGAGGTCACGGATCTGGTGCACCATGGTTTGAACGTCACGCTTGACGTTGTAGACCGCATAGCCGCGTTCCCGAATTTCGGCCAGAGTGCTGTGCACGGCGGCGATCTCGTTGGGCGCCAGCGGATCGGGCGCATCGGACAGCCACTCATCGATCTTGGCCGGCGATCGCCACGCGACGGCGATGCTGCCGTGCGGAGGGTGCAGCGGCATGCGCTGGCCGACCCGGGTGTCGAACTCGTCGACGGTCCCCACCGTCAGGACGACCTCGAGGTCTTCGGCGTTGATGCGCGCGAGGGTGCAACCACAGCCGGCCACCGCTGAAAGCCGAGAAAGCTCCTCGTCAGCCGCACCCAGTAGGGGATACCGGCTCCGCAGTCCCGCAAGGAGTCTGATCAGGCCGGGCCCCAGCCGGTATGCCCGGTTGGGCAGCCGCTCGACGTAGCCGGATGCATCCATCGTGGCGAGGATCGACGCGGTCGTGGAGGTGCTCAGCGCGAGTTCGCGGGAGACCTCAGACAGCGACAGTCCACTGCTCGACGACTCGGCAAGTGCTTCCAACACCGCGAACACCCTTGCCGTCGGCGGTGAGGGTGCCTTATGGTTATCCGGCATACCGGAACCATACCACGAATAGTCGGAAAAAGGAGCAAGGTGATGACAGAACAAATGAGCCGCAATACGAGCGTCGGCAGCCTGGAGGCATGGGGGCTGCAACGGTGGGACTTCGACGAGTTCCACCGCACCGAGCTGCCTCGACGGCTACGCGAAGGTGTCAACGAGCAGGTCGCGTGGGATGTGGCGAACGCGGCGCCGCTCGCCATTGCGCTGCCCGACGGTCGCGCGTACACCTACGTGTGTGAGGACGGGTCGGTCCGAGTGGATGCCGGTGTTTCCGACGCCGCAGTCGGTATCGTGGAACTCCAGGAGCGCGCCTGGCAGGACTACGTCCACGAGTTCCGCAACCCGCCGTCGCTGGTGCTGGCCGACAGCGTGCGCTTCGTTCGCGGCGGCTACGACGACTGGGACACCTGGGCACCGGCCATTAGGTGCATGTACTCCGGGCGCCCCATCTACGACCCGGCGATGGCCTTCACCGATCGCCACGGGGACCCGCTCGATCTGCGGCAGTCCTTCACCCTCGATGATGACCATGAAGACCTGTCGCACTTCCTGCGCACCGCGGGCTACGTGGTCGTTCGTGGCGCCATGGCCCATCGCCGCGACGAGATCGCCGACGAGGTGGACCGACTCACGGCCGCCGCGAAAGAGGGCGAGATGTTCTCGTGGTGGGTTGACAACCAGGCGACCGGAAAACGCTTTCCCTATCGGCTGCTGTTCATGTCGGAGTATTCCGCGCTGATTCGCTCGCTCATCGAGGACGACCCGACCGTCGCTTCCCTTGTCGCGCTGGCCAAACGGGACCTGGTGCCGTTGCACGACCGGGGGCAGGGTCCACTGACCGTGCTCAAGCCGTTCGGCGTCGGAGCCGACCTCGGCGGCAGCATCGCGGCGAACCTCGGCTGGCACCGGGACTGCGATCTCGGCGGATGCACCATCATGTGCCCGTCGATCAACATCGGAATCCATCTCGACAGTGCCGGGCCCACCGGATCGCAGCTCTGGGCGCTGGCCGGCTCCAACGGCAAGGTCACGCACAGCCCCGGCAAGATCACGGTGGACGAGCCCAATGCCATCCCGATGGACACAAAGCCCGGTGACGTCACCATCCACTACTCGTGCACCACACATGCCGGCCCGCCACCAGTAGGTGAGGGTACTCGCCGCACCGTCTACCTGCCCTTCTACGGGCCCGACACGCTGCGACTGCTCGGCCGGTTCGAAGCCTTCGAGCAGGTGCTGCCCGGCTACGGCACCGGAGATCAACCCAGCTTCTTCGACGTCGCCGATCAGGCGGTCGTCTAAGGATTTTCGGAGCTGTGTGCTCGGGGCCGGCCCGGTAAAACTGGGCCGGCCCCGCCAAGCTCAGGCGCCGAGGAGATCGGCGGAATTGAATAGTGAGCCGAGGTCGGCCCACGCCGTGGCCAGGCTCAGATCGGTCAACTGTGACATGTGCTCCCACTCCCAGGTGGCCAGCGAACCCAGTTCGGTCGGGAATCCGCCGTTGGCGGTCATGACCGACGTTGCCAGGTCGTCGCGGGCGTTGAGGATGCCCGAGATGATGCTGGTGTTCGGGTCAAACAGCGCGTCGTTGAGGATCGAGCCGAACTGCTGACTGCCGGTGGAGCTTGCGGGCCGCATCGACGCTCTTCGTGTGCGTGCGCTTACCGGACGTAAGAGGCACCCGTAACCCGTTCCTGGGCCGTTCTTCCCGCTGGGCGGGACCAATCACTCCAACCGAGAAATCGCTGTGATTGTGTGGGCCAATCCAATTGGCGAGTGACGAGAAAGAGGCGCAGATGCTGCCTAGCGTAGAGCCCACAGAGCGCCTGGTTGACTTCGTCGTCGTAGGAAGCGGCTGCGGTGGTCTGACTGCTGCGCTGACCGCCAATGCTTGCGGGCTCGACACCTTGATCATCGAAAAGGCCGGCGTGTACGGCGGTAGTACCGCGCTGTCCGGCGGCAATATCTGGATCCCCAACAACCCGACCCTCATACGGGCCGGGTTGGCGGACAGTCGGGCTGACGTGCGCCGTTATCTGGACGCCATCGTCGAATACCGGGTGCCGTCAGGCAATCTCGATGCATTTATCGACTACGGCCCCGAAACGATGGACTTCCTCGAGCGGGCCAGCCCGCGTCTGCGGTTTCAGTGGTGTGCCGGTTATTCCGACTACCACCCCGAAGCGCCGGGTGGGCGTGCCCGGGGACGCAGCATCGAGCCGCTCCCGTTCGACCTGAAGAAGCTGGGTGCAGACGAGGCGTTGCTGCGACCGGCAACGCTGGCCACCCCGGCGGGGCTGTATGTGACCTCGGAGGAATTCGCCCGCCTCAACATGGTGATGCGAACCTGGGCGGGCCGGCGCGCTGCGCTGCGCACGGGATGGCGTGCAATCAAGGCGCGCCTGCTACGTCGTCACATGGCAACACTCGGGCAGGCGCTGATCGGTCGTCTGCGATTGGCTGTCAAAGAGGCTGACATTCCGTTGTGGCTCAACACGCCGCTGCAGTCGCTGATCACCGATGGGGCGGGGAAGGTCCTCGGGGTGCGCGTCGTGCATGAGGGCTCGGTGATCGCTGTACGCGCCCGCAAGGGGGTGCTCTTGGCCAGCGGAGGGTTCGAGCACAACGCGGAGATGCGGAAACACTATCTTCGCGAAGGTGGCACAGACGATTACAGCGCGGGCTCGGTCGACAACACCGGTGACGGAATCGTCGCGGGCCAGGCGGTGGGCGGGGCGACCGACCTGATGAATGATGCCTGGTGGATGCCGTCCTTTCAACGGCCCGACGGCATCATGGTCGTCCTGGTGTCCGAACGGTCCATCCCTCGCTCGATTATCGTCGACCAGGACGGCAAGCGGTTCGCCAATGAAGCTGCGCCGTATGTGACATTCGTGCACCGTCAGCTTGCCGAGCGACATGATCCGATCTGGTTCGTATTCGACGCGAAAGCCAAGAGCCGCTATCAGATTGGCGGCGTGTTACCCGGACAGAAATTCCCCGCCGACTGGCTGGCACCCGGGTTCATCCACCGTGCCGCCACCGTCGAGGAGTTGGCCACCGCGATCGGGGTCCCGCCGGCGACATTGCGCGACACCGTGGAACGGTTCAACGGCTTCGCGCGGGCCGGAAAGGACGCCGATTTCGGTCGCGGGGAAAGCTCCTACGACAACTACTATGGTGATCCGACCCTGCCGCAGCCCACCCTGGATGCCATCGACCGGGGGCCCTACTACGCGATGCGACTGCGGGCCGGCGATCTGGGAACCAAAGGCGGACTGGCGTATAACGCCGACGCGCAGGTGTGTCGCCCTGATGGCACCCTCGTCGAGGGCCTCTATGTCACCGGCAACGCGTCGGCATCGGTGATGGGAAATGATTACGCCGGAGCAGGCGCGACGATCGGGCCCGCAATGGTGTTCGGCTATATCGCGGCCCGGCATGCCGCCGGAGTTCACTGAGGCGAGAAGGCATGCAAGAACTGCGCTGCGACAGATGCGGCACGCCGGTGCTGGTCGAAAAGTACAGTCCGACGCACACCAGTGTGCAATGGCTGACCGATGCGAAGTCTGCCTGCGCCGAGTTCGCCCGGAGAGCCGCCGCCGGCGAGTGCAGTAGATGGACAGCGACCTGCCCGGCGTTGCGCGACTCGATCGATCGAGCAGTCGATGCCGGGGTAATACCAGTGGACAGTCAGCGTTGCGAGCCGAACGAAGGGGGCTGAAATGAGTCACCGAGAGACGCTGCGGGAGCTTCGCACCGAGCGGGGCGTGCTGCGTTATCACGAAGCTGGTGCCGGCCCACCGCTTTTGCTGCTGCACGGTTCGGGTCCTGGGGTGAGCGGGTGGCAGAACTTCCGGGGCGTACTGGATACCTTCAGTCAACACTTCCGCTGCCTGGTGCTCGAATTTCCCGGTTTCGGTGTCAGCGACGACTTCGGCGGTCACCCGATGCATACCGCATCCGACGCGGTGGGTGCCCTGGTGGACGGATTGAGTCTGGATCGCGTCGACATCGTGGGGAACTCGATGGGTGGGGGCGTGGCAATCAACTATGCGATTGCACAACCCCAGCGGGTACAGCGGTTGGTGACGATCGGCGGTATCGGCCGCAGCATCTTGAGTCCCGGTCCCTCAGAAGGCATCCGACTGCTGCAGGAGTTCACCGAAAGTCCCACTCGCGAGGGGCTGATCCGCTGGCTGCACTCGATGGTCTACGACCCGGCGATGGTGACCGAGCAACTCATCGAAGAACGCTGGCGGCTTGCCACCGCCCCGGAGGCGCTCGCCGGGGCGCGACGGATGTACAGCAGGGCAGCCTTTGCCGCGATGATCCAGGCGATGGAGTCCGCACAAGGGCCCCAACCGTGGGCGGCGATGCATCAGGTCACGGCCCCGACACTGATCACCTGGGGCCGCGATGATCGGGTCAGCCCATTGGACATGGCGTTGATCCCGATGCGCACCATTCCCCGTGCCGAGCTTCATGTGTTCCCCAACTGCGGGCATTGGGCCATGATCGAGGCTAAAGAAGCGTTCGAGGCCGTGGTCCTGGCCTTCCTGCTGCGTAAGGAGGCCCACCCGCCGTCCTCTTGAGCCGGCCTCAGAGCCAGGCGTTCCAGAACTGGGTCAGCGACATCCCCCACGACACCAGCAGGCGCGGCACGTCGAACAGGTCGACGAACCACAGCACCACCCCGAAGAACTTCTGGTTCAGCACCGGCGACGAGATCAGCAGCACCAGTAGCGCCAGCAGACCCCACTGTTTGAACGGCGCCACCGCGCGGCGGGTCGCCGGGCTCAGGTGCGGCTCCACCGCGCCGTAGCCGTCCAATCCCGGCACCGGCAGCAGGTTCAGCACCACCGCGGTGACCTGCAGGAAACCCAGGAACGCCACCCCAGACCAGAACACCGGATGCGCGGGGTCGTAGAACACCCGGCTGGCGCCCAGCAGCAGCACCGCCAGCACCAGGTTGGCCGCCGGCCCGGCGAGGCTGACCAGGGTGCGCCGCAGCGGGGTCATGAACGACGTCTGCAGGTACACCGCTCCGCCCGGCAGGCCGATGCCGCCCAGCGCGATGAACAGCATCGGCAGCACCAGCGACAGCCCCGGATGGGTGTAGCGCAGCGGGTTGAGGGTCAGATAGCCGCGCATCGCCACGTCGCGGTCGCCGAACCGCCAGGCGGTGACGGCGTGGCCGAACTCGTGCAGGCACAGCGACACCAGCCAGCCGGCGACCACCATCACGAACACCCCGGCGTAGGCCAGCGGTCGGATGTCGGCAGCCGCCCGCCAGGCCAGCACACCGCCGAGGCCGGTCACGGCCAACAACGCCAGGAAGACCGGGCTGGGCCGTACCGCCTGGCCGCGCAGCGGGCTGACATTCACCGCACGAACCTATCGGACCAACAACCAGTCCTCGATGTGCCGATAGAAGGTCGAGCGTTTCACCGCTCGCGGAGCGGCTAGCCCGTCGCGCACCACCAGCGCGCCGGTCGTGCCCAGCTGAGCCGCCCGACCGGTGGCCCAGCGGCGCACCCGTCCGCGCCGCGACATCACCCCGGCTCGCAGCCCGGGTGCGGTGCCGACCGGTTCAATCCGCACACCGGGCACGTCGCCGTCGAATAACACCGTGTCGTCGACCACCGCTTCGCCGTGCAGCGGGCCGTCGGCGCCGCGCCAGGTCGCCGCACCCACCAGCACCATCCCGGTTTCGTCCCGGATGAGCGGAACCGGCCGCGCGGTCCCGGTGGCCGCACGACGAGCAGCGCGGCGCTTTGGGACATACCCGACCTCGACATCCAGCCGGTCAGCGCGCAGCAGCCGGGTCAGCACCCGCGCCAGCTCGGCGTCGCCGCCGACCACCACCAGCCGGCGGAACCGCTCGATCGCGGAGTCCACCGTGGCCGCATCGTCGGCGACCGGCAGCGTCGTAAGCCCCCGCAGCGGGCGGGGCAGCGGCCGCCCGGCAAACAGCAGGACGACGGTTTCCGGGGCGGTAATGGCGTTCAACGCGCTCCTTGAGAATCGCTTCAGATAAGCTCAGTCACCGGCTGGACCACAGTAAGCCAAGACAGTTAGCGAGGATCCATGCCGGCAATCGTCGTCATCGGCGCTCAGTGGGGCGACGAGGGCAAAGGAAAAGCCACCGACCTACTCGGCGAACGAGTGCAGTGGGTGGTGCGCTACCAGGGCGGCAACAACGCCGGCCACACCGTGGTGTTGCCCACCGGGGAGAACTTCGCGTTGCACCTGATCCCCTCGGGGGTGCTGACGCCGCACGTCACCAACATCATCGGCAACGGTGTGGTGGTCAATCCCGGGGTGCTGCTCGACGAGCTGGCCGGCCTGGAGAACCGCGGCGTGGACACCTCGCGACTGCTGATCTCCGCCGACGCACACCTGCTGATGCCCTACCACGTCGCCATCGACAAGGTGACCGAGCGATACATGGGCAGCAAGAAGATCGGCACCACCGGCCGCGGCATCGGGCCCTGCTACCAGGACAAGATCGCCCGGATCGGGATCCGGGTCGCCGACGTGCTCGACGAGGAGTCGCTCGCGCAGAAGATCGAGGCCGCCCTGGAGTTCAAGAACCAGGTGCTGGTCAAGATCTACAACCGCAAGGCGCTGGAACCGCAGCAGGTGCTCGAGGATCTGCTCACCCAGGCCGAGGGCTTCAAGCACCGCATCGCCGACACCGCGCTGGTGCTCGGTGCGGCGCTGGACCGCGGCGAGAATGTACTGCTGGAAGGTTCGCAGGGCACCCTGCTCGACGTCGACCACGGCACCTACCCCTACGTGACGTCTTCCAACCCCACCGCGGGCGGTGCGGCCGTCGGCTCCGGTGTCGGCCCGACCCGCATCACCACGGTGCTGGGCATCCTGAAGGCCTACACCACCCGGGTCGGCTCGGGCCCGTTCCCGACCGAATTGTTCGACGCCCACGGCGAATACCTGTCCAAGACCGGCGGTGAGGTCGGGGTGACCACCGGCCGGAAGCGGCGCTGCGGCTGGTTCGACGCGGTGATCGCGCGCTACGCCACCCGGGTCAACGGGATCACCGACTACTTCCTGACCAAGCTCGACGTGCTGTCGTCGTTGGAGACCGTGCCGGTCTGTGTCGGCTACACGGTCGACGGCAAACGTACCGACGAGCTGCCGATGACCCAGGAGGAATTCGCCCGCGCCGTACCGGTTTACGAAGAACTGCCGGGCTGGTGGGAGGACATCTCCGGCGCCCGCACCTTCGAGGAGTTGCCCGCCAACGCCCGCGACTACGTGTCGCGGCTGGAAGAGATTGCCGGAGCGCAGGTTTCATGCATCGGCGTCGGGCCCGGCCGGGAACAGACCATCGTGCGCCGCGACGTCGTGCGGAACCACGCGTGAGCGACGGCGGGCCCGAGCAGCTCGATCCCGACTACGCCAGCCACGGTGGGTTCCCCGATTTTGCGGTCGTCGTGCCGAGCCCGGGGTTTGCCCGGTTCGTCACCACGATGCGGCGCCTGCAGGACCTGTCGGTGTCCACCGCCCCTGACGACGCCACCTGGGACGACGCCGCCGACCGCGTCGAGGAGCTAGTCGGTCTGCTGGAGAAGTTCCCGGCGTCGCAGGCGGTCGCCCCGGCCGGGCGGGCGCCGTCGCTGCCGGGCATGGGCAGCCTGATGCTGCCGCCGTGGCGCATCACCCGCTTCGAGCCCGACGGTGTCTCGATGACGGGGTGGTTCAGCCGGTTCCACGTGGGCGGCAACTCCGCGGTGCACGGCGGGGTGTTGCCGCTGCTGTTCGACTGGATGTTCGGGATGGTGGTGCACGCCGCGAACCGCCCGATCAGCCGGACGGCGTTTTTGCACGTCGACTACCGCAAGGTCACCCCGATCGACACCAAACTGCTGGTGCACGGCCGGATCGAGAAGGCCGAGGGGCGTAAGGCGTTCATCGGCGCCGAGCTCACCGACACCGACGGGACCGTGCTGGCCGAAGCGCAGGGCCTGATGGTGCGGTTACTGCCGGGCCAGCCTTAGCGTCGACCGCGAGCGCGGCGGAGCCGGGCGCTGCGGGTCGGCGCAATCAGGCTGAGCTCGGGCCCTTGACGGTCATTGCGGCGAACAGGGCCAGAAACGTTGCGGCGGGGATGGTGTTGGGGATGCTGTCGCGGACTCGGATGTGGGCACCCACCGCGAGCACAAAATACAGCGTCAACGCCGCGGTGGTGATCCGGGCCAGCACCGGGAACCGGTGCACCGACAGCAGGCCGACCGCCGAGGCGACCTTGATGATCGGCAGGATCGGGCGGATCTGCTGGGAGCACTGGACGGTGTCGAGTGCTTTGGCGATGAACGGCACCGGGATGGCGCAGGCCACCGCGTCGGCGACTTGGAAGGCCGCCAGCCCCGTGTAGGCGTTCGGCGATGTCAGTGCGCTCATGCCGCTCAAGGCTAGTCCAGGTTCAGCGTCGCCTCTTCAAGATCCAGCCCGTGCAGCAGGCTGCGCAGCACCTGGTCGTCGATGCGGCCGAGGTCGCGTTCGGCGACCAGCGCCGCCCGCTCGGCGGCCAGCATCTCCAGCCGCAGCCGGCGAAAGGCCGCGGCGGCGGTCTCGTCGCTGTCGTCGTTGTCCGGGTCCAGGCGGCGCAGCCGTTCCCGGGCCGCGTTACGCCGCCGGGTGTTCCAGGTGCGCAGCGCGTCGGCGGCGCGCTCGCTGGCCGGCGACGGCTCGCTGGAGGCGAGCACCTCATCGAGCCGTTCGGCGGCCGCCAGGGCCGCCTTGTCCTGTGCGGCCGCCGCGGCGATCGCATCGTTGCGGTCCTGATCGGTGCGAACATCCAGCCGCCGGATCAGCCACGGCAGTGTCAGCCCGTGCAGCAGCAGCGTGCCGACGACCACCACGAAGGTCAGAAACACCAGCTGCGGGCGGCCCGGGAACGGTTCCCCGACCAGCGTCGTCATCGGCACACCGAAGGCGGCCGCCAGCGACACCACCCCGCGCATCCCGGCCCACGCCAGGATGAACACCTGTCCGGGGGTGGGGGCGGGCTCGCGTTGCCGGATCCCGGCCGAGAGCCTCCGCGGCAGGTAGGAGAACGTCAGCACCCACACGCCGCGCACCGCCAGCACCGTCGCGAACACCAACAGCGACGCGACGGTCAGGGTGGAGAAGCGTACGCCCTGCATGTTCTTCACCACGGTCGGCAGTTGCAGGCCGATCAGCAGAAACGCCAACGATTCCAACACCAGCTGCACCGCGCGCCAGACCGCCTGGTCCTGCAGCCGGGTGGCGTAGTGGGCCCGGGTGAAGCGCTGTCCGAGGATCAAGGCGGCGACCACCACCGCGAGCACCCCGGAGCCGTGCACCTCCTCGGCCACCAGGTAGATGACGAAGGGGGCCACCAGCCCGACGGCGCTTTCCATCAGCGGATCGGTCAACCTGGCCCGGATGACCACGATCAGGGCCCCGAAAAGCATCCCGACCGCCACGCCGCCGACGGCCGACAGCACGAATGTCGCCAGGCCGGTGCCCCAGCCGGTCGCGGCGCCGATCGCCGCGGCCAGCGCCATCTTGTAGACGGTCAGCGCGGTGGCGTCGTTGAGCAGGCTCTCCCCGCCCAGCAGGGTCATGATCCGGCGCGGCAAGCCGACCCGGCGGCCGACCGCGGTCGCCGACACCGCATCCGGCGGCGCGACGATCGCGCCCAAGGTCAGCGCGGCCGCCACGGTGAACTCCGGCACGGTGTAGTAGGCCACCACACCGACAGCGACGGTGGTGGCCAGCGGCAGGCCGACCGCCAGCAGCATGATCGAGCGCCGGTTGCGGCGCATGTTGATATAGGAACTCTCCAGCCCCGCCGACCACAGCAGCGGCGGCAGGATCACGAACAGCACCAGGTCGGGCCGCAGCGCGATGTCGGGCACCGCCGGGATCAGCCCGACCAGCAGGCCAACGATCACCAAGACCAGCGGCGCGGACAACTTGTGGCGCCGGGCGATGGCCGCCACCAGCACTGCGGCCACCAGGGCGCCCAACAGTGTGGGGTTCACCGTCGTTCACACCTCCGTCCGCGTTCACCCTTATCCTTGAGCACCATGCAACATTGCCTTGGCGCGGGAGGGTAGGGCGGTGGACGGCGAGGGGGATGAGTTCGCGACCGAGCGGTTGCCCGCCGACGGTCCCAGTCGGACCCGGGTGGCACTGCTCGGCTCCGGGGAGCTCAGCCGCGAACTGGTGACGGCGCTGCAGCGCCTGGGCGCCGAGGTGATCGCGATCGACCGCTACGCCGACGCCGCGTTGCACGGGATCGCCGACCGCTCGGTGGTGGTGGATCTGAGCGACAACGACGAGCTGGCCGCGGCGATCCGGTGGTTGCAGCCGAAAGTCGTGGTGGTCGCCTCCGACGTGGTGGCCACCGACGCCCTGACCGCCGTTGTCGACACCGGATTCACCGAACTGGTGCCCGGCCTGCGCGGTGCCCGGCTGACCGGCGACCCGGAAGGGTTGCGGCGGCTGGCCGCCGACGAGCTCGGTTTGCCGACCGCGCCGTTCTGGTTCGCCGGTTCGGTCGAGGAACTGCGGGCGGTGGCCAAGCACGGCGGATTCCCGATGGTGGTCAAACCGGTGGGAGACGCCCTGGGCGAGGGCCGCTCGGTGATGGTGCGCGACAGCGACATCGAACCCGCCTGGCAACGCGCGGTGTCGGCCGCCGGTCCGGGCGCACCGGCCCGGGTGCTGGCCGAGACGGTGGTCGAGTTCGACAGCGAGGTCACCCTGCTGGCCGTGCATCGCGACGGCGCGGACGGCCCGGCACTGGATTTCTGTGCGCCGATCGGGCACCGCACCGAAGAGAACCCGAACGGGCAACTGACAGTGGAGCTGTGGCAGCCCTACCCGATGAGCAAGGTGGCGCTGGATGCGGCCAAATCGGTTGCGGCGCGCATCGCGCGGGCACTCGGCGGTCGCGGCCTGTTCGAGGTGCAGTTGCTGGTACACGGCGACGAGGTGTACTTCACCGGCGTCAACGTGCGGCCCTACGATGCCGCGCTGCTGACGTTGCGCACCCAGCGGCTCTCCGGTTTCGAATTGCAGGCACGCGCGATCCTCGGGCTGGCGATCGACGCCATCATGGTCTCGCCCGGCGCCGCCCGGTTGATCTACTCGCGGCGGCCGTCCCCGGGCGGTGCCCCTGCCGAGGCCACCGCCGACAGCGTGGCCGTGGTCGCCGATGCGCTCAGCGTGACCGAAAGTGATGTGGTGGTGTTCGGGCACCACGAGGGTCACCCGCGCCGGCGGCTGGGGTTGGCGCTGGCCACCGGTCCGGACGTGGCGGTCGCCCGGGGCCGGGCCGAGCAGGTCGCGGCCGTTCTGGGCAAGTTGTGGCCTTGACCGTTGCCTTTTGGCACGAGCCCGCCGTGGGTGCGAGACTTCCGCAGGTGAGCTACGCAGGAGACATCACCCCCGAGCAGGCCTGGGCGCTACTGCGCGACAACCCGACGGCGACGCTCATCGACGTGCGCACCGACGCCGAATGGCGCTTCGTGGGACTGCCGGACTTATCCGGTCTGGACCGCGAGGTGGTCTGCATCGAGTGGGTCCACTCCGACGGCAGCCCCAACGTGAATTTCGCGCATGAGCTGGCCGCGCGGGTGTCGGCCGGGCCGGCGGTTTTCCTGTGCCGCTCCGGAAACCGCTCCATTCCGGCCGCCGAGACCGCCACCGCGGCTGGCATCGCGCCGTCCTACAACGTGCTGGACGGTTTTGAAGGCCAGCTCGACGAGCACGCGCACCGCGGCGGCAGCGGTTGGCGCGCAGTCGGATTGCCCTGGCAGCAGTCGTGAGCGAACGCTCGGGTTCATGCGCGCCCAAACCGCTGCCGGACGGGGTCAGTCAGGCCACTTTGGGGGTGCGCGGCGGCCTGCTGCGCTCGCAGTTCGACGAGACCGCCGAGGCGCTGTTCCTCAGTTCGGGTTATGTCTATGAGTCGGCGGCCGCCGCGGAGCAGGCATTCACCGGTGAGGTCGACCGGTTCGTCTACTCGCGCTACGGCAATCCGACCGTGTCGATGTTCGAGGAACGGCTCCGACTGGTCGAGGGCGCCCCGGCGGCGTTCGCCACCGCCAGCGGCATGGCGGCGGTGTTCGTCTCGCTCGGCGCGTTGCTGGGCGCCGGTGACCGGTTGGTGGCCGCGCGCAGTCTGTTCGGGTCGTGCTTCGTGGTCTGCAACGAGATCCTGCCCCGTTGGGGGGTCGAGACGGTGTTCGTCGACGGCGACGACATGGCGCAGTGGGAGCAGGCGCTCTCGGTGCCCACGAAAGCGGTGTTCTTCGAGACGCCGTCCAACCCGATGCAGTCGCTGGTCGACATCGCCGCGGTCACCGAGCTGGCCCATGCCGCCGGCGCGAAAGTGGTGCTGGACAACGTGTTCGCCACTCCGCTGCTGCAGCAGGGCTTCCCGCTCGGGGTGGACGTCGTGGTGTACTCGGGCACCAAGCACCTCGACGGCCAGGGCCGGGTACTCGGTGGGGCGATCCTGGGCGACCAGGACTACATCGACGGCCCGGTCCAGACGCTGATGCGGCACACCGGCCCGGCACTGAGCGCTTTCAACGCCTGGTTGCTGCTGAAAGGCCTTGAAACACTCGCGGTTCGGGTCGACTACGCCAACGCCGCGGCGCTGCGGATCGCGGAGTTCCTCGAGCAGCATCCGGCGGTGCGCTGGGTGCGCTATCCGTTTCTGGCGTCGCATCCGCAGCACGACCTGGCGCGCAAGCAGATGTCCGGAGGCGGAACCGTCATCACCTTCGAACTCGACGCCCCCGAAAGCGCCGCCAAACAGCGAGCGTTCGAGTTGCTGGACAAGTTGCAGCTGATCGACATCTCCAACAACCTCGGGGACGCCAAGTCGCTGATCACCCACCCGGCGACCACCACCCACCGGGCGATGGGGCCCGACGGGCGCGCCGCGATCGGTCTCGGCGACGGGGTGGTGCGGATCTCGGTCGGGCTGGAAGGCACCGACGACCTGATCGCCGACCTGGATCAGGCGCTGGGGTAATCCTTCTCGATGACCCCGGTGGCGTGCTGGGCGCGGTCTTCGTAGGCCTTGCGGGCCGCGGTGTCCAACTGCAGGAACACCGTGTCGTTGTGCGTCTTCTTGTTGAGCCAACGGCGGGCCCGATCCGGCAGCAGGGTCGCCAGGATCGCGGTGCGACGCCCGAAACTCGGCACCGACACCAGCGTCTTCGGCTTGTCGAGCACCTTGACCACCGCGGCAGCGATGTCCTCGGGCTGCACCGGCTTCTGTGCCGCCGACGGCGTCGTGCCCGAGATCAGTTCGGTGTTGGTGAAGGTCGGCAGCACCGCGCTGATCGCCACACCCTGCGGCGCGAACTCGTCGGCCATCGCGGTGCTCAGGCCGACCACCGCGAATTTGGTTCCGGCGTAAAGCACTTGGCCCGGAACGGCAACGATCCCGGCCATCGAGGCGATGTTGATGATGTGGCCGGCGCGGCGTCTGACCATCTCGGGCAGCACCAGCTGGCAGCCGTTGAGCACGCCGTAGAAATTGACCTCGGTCGCCGAGCGGATGGTCTCCTGGCTCTGGCCGAGGAACGGCCCGACCGGCATCACCCCGGCATTATTGATCAGCACATCGATATGGCCGGCACCGTCGGTGCGGGCCTTGTCCAGGAACGTCGAGAAGGACTCACGGTCGGTGACGTCGAGCGGGTAGCCGCTGACCGGGTTCCCGGGGCCGAGCTGCTGTACCGCCTTGTCGAGCACACTCACGTCGCGGTCGCCGATGACGACCCGGGCGCCGCGAGCGAGCAGGGCGGCGGCCGTCGCGAGCCCGATCCCGCGGGCGGCACCTGTGATGGCAATGGTCTTGCCACGAATGTTGTCCACGCGACGAACTTAACAGGTGTCAAGTTCGTGGGAAAGCCTCAGGACCAGCGGGCCAGGATCTCCCCGGCGTGCTTGCCCAGCGCGGCCTGCAACAGCGGCCCGAAGCTGACCCGGCCGATCCCGAGCTCGCCGAACGAGGCCGGGTCGTCGGAGTCGGGGGCGGCCAGCGCATTGACCGGCTTGGGCAGCCCGGCGGCCAGGGCCCGCAGTGTCTCCGCATCGTGGCGCCCGACCGGGTAGAGCACGTCCGCGCCGGCTTCGGCGCACTGCGTCAGCCGCGCGATGGCGCGGTCGATGCGGTCCGCGTCGTCGCCGTCTTTGCGCAGGAACAAATCGGTGCGGGCGTTGATCACCAGGTGCGTGCCCGCGGCGTCGGCGGCTGCGCGCAGTGCGCCCACGAACTCGGCATGCTCCGACGCCGAGCGCAGCCGCTTGTCTTCGCTGTGCACCGAGTCCTCGATGTTGCAGCCGACCACCCCGGCCGCCAGCAGGCCTTCGACCAGCCGCTCGGCGGATTCGGCATAGCCCGACTCGATGTCGAGGGAGACCGGCACGTCGACGGCGGCGGTGATCTGGCGGACCCGGCCCAGCACCTCGGCGAACGACATCCCTTCGCCGTCGCTCAGGCCCATCGATTCGGCCACCGGCTTGCTGCCGATCGTCAGCGCCGCGAATCCGGCACCTACTGCCAGCTTGGCTGACCACACATCCCACACGGTCGGCAGGATCACCGGATTGCCCGGCTGGTGCATTGCCAGGAATGCCGCCGCCCGCTGCCCAAGAACCTCGTGACTCGTCATTTTTACAACTCTTCCATGTGGTATTTGACGGCCGCTCAGCGGGGCCGGGCTTGTGGCGAATGGTCGAGGAATGCGGACGAAGTGTCTCCAACTCCCTTCGGGTCGGCTTCGCCGGCGGGTAAGGACTGCAACGGTGTTCGACTGAAGTCCGAAAACATGGAGCGAACTGCGTTGGGATTCTTGGGTTATCGCGGGTTTTGCTGGCATCGGCGGTGGGTATAGCCCCGCTGAATTCCGGGTGGGGGATGAGACGGCCCCGTGATTCAGCATAAGGCTTGCAGTGCCGTAGGCCGTTTAGGAAAGCAACCGACTTTGATTCGCACGTAAGGGAAGTGGCACAGATGACCGGTCAATGGATTACTCGGAGTCTGGGCGCGGGGGCGGCAGCGGCTGCGTTCATGGCGTTCACCGTCTCGCCAATGGGCGCGGCGCCCAAAGCTCAGGCCGACGAGCTGGACTGGCTTCTGGACCTGTTCAGCCCCACCGACTGGGCGGCTCCGGCCGCGGACACCGGGGCGACCACCTTCAGTTGGGATGCGCTGTTCGACCCGGCGAGCGCGGGAGCGGCTGACGGCAGCGAGGGTGACTGGTTCGGCGGCCTGCTTGGGAGCCTGTTCGGCAACTTGTCGGTCGACGCGAACACCTACGCCATGATCCACACCTGGGAGCAGGATTGGATCACCAGCGACTTCGGTCAGTTCGTCGACAACTCGATCAATACGCTTTCTGGCCAGTTCCTGATCGGCAATGGTGCCGACGGTATGGACGGCGGCACGCTGGCCGACGCGGCCGGCGGCAACGGCGGGCTGTGGTTCGGTGACGGCGGCGCCGGTGGCACCGACGCCGACGGCGTGGGCGGCGTCGGCGGTGACGCCGGCTTGATCGGTAACGGCGGCATGGGCGGTGAAGGAGCCGACGGCGGCGCCGGC
The DNA here is from genome assembly GCF_001667375.1 of Mycolicibacter sinensis. Classification (GTDB taxonomy): domain Bacteria; phylum Actinomycetota; class Actinomycetes; order Mycobacteriales; family Mycobacteriaceae; genus Mycobacterium; species Mycobacterium sinense_A. Next base: position 54,932 of record NZ_LZIN01000036.1, read on the forward strand.
GGTATGGGCGGCACCGGCGGGACGCTGATGGGCGTCGGCGGTGCCGGTGGCACCGGCGGCACCGGTGTGGACGGCGGCGTCGGCGGCATCGGCGGCGACGGTGGCGCCGGGTTGGGCACGATCTTCGGTACGGGCGGTGTCGGCGGGACCGGCGGCGCCGGATATGAGGGCGTCGCGAATGGCCAAGGTGGCGACGTGACCGCCGGGAACGGCGGGGCCGGCGGCAACGGCGGCCAGGGCTCGACCATCGGTGGTAACGGCGGGGTCGGTGGCGCCGGTGGCGAGGCCACCTCCAACGGGTCGGATGGCACCGCTTTCGGCGGGGACGGCGGTGATGGCGGTGACGGCGGTGTCGGCGGTCAGGTGATGGGCGACGGCGGGGCCGGCGGGGCCGGCGGCGCGGCCACGGCCAACGGCTCGGGTGGCAACACCGTCGGCGGCGACGGCGGCGACGGCGGTGACGGCGCCGGTGTGGCCACGCCGGCGACCCCGGGGCCGGTCGGCGGTGACGGCGGTGTCGGTGGGGCCGGAGGCGACGCGCTCTCGCACGGCATGGGTGGCACCGCCACCGGTGGTGACGCCGGTGACGGCGGCAACGGTGGTCAGGGTGGTGCCGGCAACGACGGTGGGGCCGGCGGCAACGGCGGCAATGGCGGCAGCGCCCGGGCCACCGGCTCGGACGGTCTTGCGGCCGGTGGTGACGGCGGTGACGGCGGCAACGGCGGACCCGGTGGCGTGGGCGCCGCCGGCGGTCCGGGTGGTGAGCCCGGTGCGCCCGGGTCGCCCGTCGTCAACGGCAACGGCAGCACCGGCACGCCCGGCGCACCCGGTCAGGCCGGTCAGCCCGGTGCGGACGGCCCGCCTGCCGGTTCCGGCAGCGGTACCTGATCACGCGACTGAACGCACGACGGCGCCGCCGGTGGCGCCGTCGTAGTCAGAGCCCCAGATCCTTGGCGATGATCGTCTTCATGATTTCGTTGGTGCCGCCGTAGATGCTCTGAATGCGGGCGTCGACGAAGGCCCGCGACACCGGGTACTCGCGCATGTAGCCGTATCCGCCATAGAGCTGCAGGCAGCGGTGCGCGGTGCGGAACTGCACGTCGGTGCTCCACCACTTGAGCTTGGCGGCCCGCGCCGCGGTCAGCTTGCCGTCCAAGTGCGCTGCGATGCAGTCGTCGAGATAGGTTCGGGCGACGTCCAATTCGGTGGCCACCTCGGCCAGCACGAACTGGGTGTTCTGGAATCCGGCGATCTCGGTGCCGAAGGCGCGGCGTTGCTTGACGTACTCCAGGGTCTCGGTCAGCACCCCTTCGGCGGCGGCGACGGCACCGACTCCCAGCGAGAGCCGTTCCTGGGGCAGGTTGCGCACCAGCTGGTAAAAGCCTTGCCCCTCTTCGCCGAGCAGGTTGTCGATCGGCACCCGCATGTCGGTGAACGCCAGCTCGGAGGTGTCCTGGGCGTGCAAGCCGATCTTGGCCAGGTTGCGGCCCCGGTGAAACCCGGGTGTGTCGGGCTCGACCACCAGCAGCGACAGGCCCTTGTATCGGTCTGCGCTGGTGCGGACCGCGACCACGAACAGATCGCCGGTCTGCCCGTTGGAGATGAAGGTCTTGGCGCCGTTGACCACATAGTGCTCGCCGTCGCGGTGTGCGGTGGTGGCGATGCCGGCCAGGTCGCTGCCGGTGCCGGGCTCGGTCATCGCGATGCCGAGCACCGTCTCGCCGGTCACCACGCCGGGCAGCCAACGCTTCTTCTGCTCCGCGTTGGTCAGATCGGTCAGATACGGCAGCACCACGTCGTTCTGCAACGAGAACGCGATCGCCTCGGCGGCGGCCCCGGCCCGCTGCAGCTCGTCGACGACGATCGCGTGGTAGCGGAAGTCATGAACATCGGGGCCGCCCAGGTCCTCTGAAACCGGAAATCCGAGCAGGCCCAGCCGGCCTGCCTCGACGAATATCGAACGATCCCAGCTGCCATCACGTTCCGCGTCCTCATGGGTGGGCAGGACGGTGGTTCGCGCGAAATCTCTTACCAATTGCCGGAATTGGTGATGCTCGGATTTGTAGCTCAGCATCAGCGGAAGGCGCCCAACCCGGTGAACGCCTGGCCCAGCACCAGCTGATGCATCTCCGGGGTGCCTTCATACGTCAGCACCGACTCCAGGTTGACCATGTGCCGGATCACCGGGTATTCCAGCGAGATCCCGTTGCCGCCCAGGATGGTTCGCGCGGTGCGGCAGATCTCCAGGGCGCTGCGGGTGTTGTTGAGCTTGCCGAAGCTGACCTGCTCGGGGCGCAGACCGATGCCGTCCTTGAGCCGGCCCAGGTGCAGCGAGAGCAACTGACCCTTGTGTAGTTCGACGGCCATGTCGACGAGCTTGGCCTGGGTCAGCTGGAAACCGGCGATCGGCTTGCCGAACTGGGTGCGCGCCATCGCATAGTCGCGAGCCGATTGCCACGCCGAACGCGCGGCACCCATTGATCCCCAGATGATTCCGTAACGCGCCTCGGACAGGCTGGCCAGGGCGCCCTTGACGCCGCGGGCGTGCGGCAGCATCGCCTCGGCGGGTAGCCGCACGTCGTCGAGCACCAGTTCGCTGGTGATCGAGGCGCGCAGCGAAAGCTTGTGGTGGACGGTGTTGGCGGAGAAGCCGGGGGTGTCGGTGGGCACGATGAAGCCGCGGATGCCATCGTCGGTGGCGGCCCAGACCACCGCGACGTCGGCGATCGACCCGTTGGTGATCCACATCTTGCGGCCGTTGAGTATCCAATCCGATCCGTCGCGTTTGGCCCGGGTGGTCATGGCAGCAGGATCGGAGCCCACGTCGGGCTCGGTCAGCCCGAAGCAGCCGATCACCTCCCCGGTGGCCATCCCCGGCAGCCACTGCTGCTTCTGCTCTTCGGAGCCGTTGTTGTAGATCGAGAACATCGCCAGCGAGCCCTGCACGCTCACCAGTGAGCGCAGGCCGGAATCGGCGGCCTCCAACTCCACGCAGGCCAAGCCGTAGTGCACCGCCGACGCCCCGCCGCACCCGTACCCGTGCAGGTGCATGCCCAGCAGCCCGAGCTTGCCGAATTCTTTCGCGAGCTCGCGGGCGGGTAGGTCGCCGATCTCGAACCATTCGGCGATGTGGGGCATGACGTGTTCGGCGCAGAACTCCGCGACGGTGTCCCGCAGCGCGATCTCGTCGTCGGACAACAGGGTGTCCAGGCTCAACGGGTCGAGTGGGTCGAATTCCGGGGTATTACCGTGTGCCATCAGCTCATCCTGCCACCGTTGACGGCGCACAGCTTGCCCGGCTGAACTCAACCTTTCGGTTCGTCCGACAGCGCCTCGCGCAGCTGATATTTCACGACCTTCCCGGACTGGGTGCGCGGCAGGGCGTCGACGAACTCCAGCCGGATCGGCAGCTTGAACGCCGCCAACTTGCCCCGGGCGAACTCGCGCAACTCGTCCAGCGTCAGGGTGGTACCCGCCTTCAGCGCTACCACCGCCGTCACCGCTTCGCCCCACTTTTCGTGCGGGGTGCCCAACACGGCGACTTCGGCGACGGCGGGATGTCCGTAGAGCACGTCTTCGACTTCGGCGGGGTAGACGTTCTCGCCACCGGAGATGACCATGTCCTTGACCCGGTCGATCACCCAGACGTAGCCCTCGTCGTCGGCCTGGCCGATATCGCCGGTGTGAAACCACCCCTCGGCGTCGATCACCGCGGCGGTGGCCTCGGGGTTACGCCAGTAACCGGCCATCACCTGCGGCCCGCGGACGCAGATCTCGCCGCGCGCACCGGCGGGCACCGGGTCGTTGTTGGCGTCGACCAATCGCACATCCGACAGCGGCAGGACCTGATTGCCGGCGGCGCCGATCTTCGCGCCGACCTCGTCGGTGCGCAGCACCAACGCCAGCGGCGCGGTTTCGGTGAGCCCGTATCCCTGCGCGAACGGGATACCGCGCTGCCCGTAGCGCTGGATCAGCGACTCGGGTACCGGCGCGCCGCCGCAGACGAAGTGGCGCACGCTGGACAGATCGGAGTCGGCGAATTCCGGGTGCTGACTCATGAACAAGAACATCGCCGGCACCCCGAACATGGTGGTCACCCGGTGCTCGGCGATGAGCCGGAGCGCTTCGCCCGGATCGAAGGCGGGCATCAGTACGATCTGGCCACCCTTCTGCAGGGTCAGCAGGGTGGTGACATTGAGTCCGCCGATGTGAAACAGCGGTGCGCAGACCAACGACACGTCGTGCTGGCAGGTGTCGAACGCCAGCAGGGCATTGAAGTTGTTCCAGAACAGGTTTGCGTGAGTAAGCATCGCCCCCTTGGGCCGTCCGGTGGTCCCCGAGGTGTACATGATCACCGCGACCTCGTCGGCGTCGGCGAACACCGGGTCAGCCAGCGGGGCGCCGTGGGTGAGCAGGTCGTCGACCACCTCCCAACCGTGAACCGGCGCCAGGGCGATCGCGCGTTGTAAGCCGGCCTGGGCGCGCACCGGGTCGATCACTGCGGCGCGCTCGGCGTCGGCCACCAGCGTGTGCACTCCCGCGTTGCCCAGGATGTAGCAGAGCTCGTCGGCGGTGAGCCGCCAATTCAGCGGTACGAATGCCGCGCCGATTCGGGCGGCGGCGAACAACGTGACCAGAAAGTCGGGGTGGTTGAGGCCGACATAGCCGACCCGGTCGCCGCGGCGTGTCCCGCCGGCGCCCAGTTCGGCCGCCAGCCGGTCGATACGATCCGCGAAATCCCGATACGTCCAGGTGTTTTCGCCGAAGGTGATCGCCGGCAGCTTCGGCGTTGCCGCCGCCCGTCGGGCGATCCAGGAGCCGAGGTCGATAGGAGCGGTGCTCACCCGGTGAACGCTAACGCCAGAGCCTTCCGTCGGGGCGCGATTCGCCGCGCCGAGCCCATGGGCCGCGATCGGGGCATTTATCGCTCGGCCTGATTTTTTTGTGCCGGACGGCGTGAATCTTCGGTAAAACATCGGAGCGGCGGGGGGATTTATGTGGATAGCTGAATTATTCGGGGTGATTTTAACTGTAAGCCATTGTGACCGGCGTCTCAATTGCAGCGATCACCTGGGGAAACGTCGTTTGGAGTGGCCTTGGTGGCGTATCGGGTGACGTTAGGTGAACGGCTTTTGAACATTGTTATTCAGAGGCTTTTCGGCTCGCGTAATTGGACGCCGCACGGCTAAATTCGTCCACGTCGAGCTGGCCAGTGCTCGGCGTTGTCCTCGAGAAGGGTTCACCGAGATGAGCGGTCGCCGGCGTGGCGGTGCGGGACCGGGCTGGAAACACAGCTCAGTTGCGGCGTTGGCGGCGCTCGGATGCTGCCTGCTGTCCGCGCCGACAGCCAATGCCGACTTCGACGACCTGCTCGACACGGTGCTCGGCGCGGCGACCGCCGGTCCCGATCTGGGCGACGTGGGCGGTGTCCCGGCAGACCTCGGCAGCTTCGACGTCCAGAACGTCCTGAACGATCCGCTGGCTCAACTCGACCAGGTGTTCCACGGCTCGACGGGGCAGTTGGGTCTCGGCGAACCGGCCTCGGGTCCCGCCGACACCAGTCACGACACGGGTACTACGCCCGACACGCCTGCCGGCACAACGCCGGAAACCGGCTCCGGCTCCGGTGCCACCACCGGTTCCGAGCACACGGGCTCGGGCGGCAATTCCAGCAACTCGTCCAGCCTGCCGAAGTTCAGCCTCCCCAGCGGCGGCAATGGCGGCGGTGGCAGCGGTGGCGGCGGCGGCGGTGGCAACGGGGCCGGCAACAATGCCGCCAAGACCAAGTCCAACACCAGCGGCACTAACGCTGGACCGACGCCCCAGCCGGCGGCCGTGCCGTAGGTGGCAGTCTGAACCGGTGCCCGGTTCAATCTGCGACATCCTGCCGTCCGCGGCCGCAGCGCTCGGTGTTCCGGGCGCAACCGACGCCCTCGGTTTGATAGAGCAGATCGGCGAGGTGCGGCGGCTGGCGGTGGTGCTGGTCGACGGGCTGGGCTATCACCTGCTGCCGCAGTTGGCGGCCGACGCGCCGCTGCTGGCCGCGGTGCTGGCCGGTGCCACCGGGCAGCTGACCGAGCTGGACTGCACCTTCCCGTCGACCACGCCGACCAGCCTGGTCTCGCTGGGCACCGGTGCGTCGCCGGGGGAGCACGGCGTGCTGGGCTTCACCGTCAACGTGCCCGGCACCGATTCGGTGCTGACCCACATCTTCTGGGCTGACGAGCCGTCGCCGGGGTCCTGGCAGCCGGTGCCGACCTGGTTCGAACGACTCCGCGACGCCCGGATCAGCGCCCGGGCGGTGCTGCCGGAGATGTTCATCGGCAGCGGACTGACCGAGGCCGCCTACCGGGGTGCGGAGTTTCGCCCGGTCGCCAAGGGCGAGCACTACGCCGCGCGGGTCGCCGCGGAACTGGCGGCGGCACCCGGCCTGGTCTACGGCTACACCGCGGCGCTGGACCACGCGGCGCACGTCTCGGGTATCGGCTCAGGCCACTGGCAAGCCGCGGCGGCCAAAGTCGATGCGCTGCTGCGTCATCTGCTTGACCACCTGCCCGGCGATGCCGCGCTGGTGGTCACCGCCGACCACGGCGGGCTGAACGTGCCCGAGCGGGCGCGCATCGACCTCGATGCCGACCCGCGGCTGCGCTCCGGAATCCGGGTGGTGGCCGGCGAGCCGCGGGTGCGCTACCTGCACACCGAGCCCGGTGCGACGGCCGACGTGCTGGCCACCTGGACCGAACTGCTCGCCGGCCGGGCGCTGGTCCAAACCCGCGAACAGGCCGTGGCCGCAGGCGTTTTCGGGCCGGTGCGCGAGCAGCACCTGGCCCGTATCGGTGACATCGTGGTGACCTGTAGCGGCGACACCGCGATCCTGGCGACCGAGCACGAGCCGCCGCAGACCGCGCAGTTGGTGGGTTTCCACGGCGGGCCCACCCCGGCCGAGACCGCGATCCCGTTGATAACCCTCTCCCGTTGACTCTGCGTCCACCAGGCAGGTCACTCGCACTTTTACCTGGTACGCGCAGAGTCAACGCCCGGTGGTCACTCCGAGTCGCCGTACTCGTCGAACCAGTGGGCCAGCTTGCCGCGCCGGCTCACCGCGCGCAGCCGGCGTTCTGCGGACGCGCGGGTTTTGCTGGTGGTGACGATCAGCAGCTCGTCGCCGGCGGTGATCCGGGTGTCGGGCTGGGGGACGAAGGTGTCGCCCTTGCGGATGATCAGCGTGATGACGCTCGGGTCGGGTAGCCGCAGCTCGAGCACCGAGACATTGTGCAGCTTCGATTCGGGCTGCACCGTCATCGTCAACAGTTCGGCCTCCAAGACGTCCAGCGGGGCCGCCTCGACCTGGATCTCGCGGGTGGTGTCGCGCGATATCAGGCCGAGCCAATGGGCGAACAGGCCCAGGCTGGGGCCCTGTACCACGGTGTAGACCACCACCAGGATGAACACGATGTTGAGCAGCCGGTAGCTGTCCGGGACGCCCTCGACGATCGGAAACGTGGCCAGCACGATCGGGACCGCGCCGCGCAGGCCCGCCCAGGACAAGAAGATCTGCTCCCGCCATGGCACCCGGAACCAGATCAGCGAGGCCACCACCGACAGCGGCCGGCTCAGCAACAGCAGCACCGCCCCGATCACGAGTGCCGGGACCAGCTCCCCGGACAGCTGGCTCGGGCTCACCAACAGCCCCAGCAGTACGAACAGGCCGATCTGCGCCAGCCAGCCCAGCCCCTCGGCGAACGAGCGGATCGCCGCGCGGTGCGGCAGGCCGGAGTTCGCCAGCACCACGCCCGACAGGTAGGCGGCGATGAAACCACTGGCGTGCGCCGACGCGGCGGCGGCGAAGGCCACCATGCCCAGCCCGAACGTGGCCAGCGGGTACAACCCGGACGCCGGCAGCGCGGCGCGGCGCAGCATCATCGCCCCGAGCAGCCCGGCGACCAAACCGATGGCCGACCCGGCCACCAGTTCGTAGACGACGCTGCCGACGGCGTGGAGCGGCGCGATCGTCAGCGGCGTGGTGCTCAGCATCAGCACCACGATCGCCGCCGGCGCATCGTTGAAACCGGACTCCGCCTCCAGCAGACCGGCCACCCGTCGCGGCAGCGGCAGCACCCGCAGGATGGAGAACACCGCGGCGGCGTCGGTGGGCGAGACGATCGCGCCCAGCAGCAGCGCCAGCTGCCAGCTGACGCCCAGCAGCAGATGCGCGGCCACCGCGATCACCGCCATGCTGACCACCACGCCGACGGTGGCCAGCACCGCCGCCGGTGCCAGCAGCCGCCGGATGTTGCCGAACGTCGTCGTCAGACCACCTTCGACCAGGATCACCGCGAGCGCGGTCGTGCCCAGGTCACTGGCGAGTTGCACATCGGAGAAGTCCAGCCCGAGTCCGTTGTTGCCGATCGCCACCCCGACGAATAGGAACAGCAGCAGGCTGGGCAGTCCGACCCGATCCGCCGCCCGAGTGGCGATGATGCTCGCCAGCAGCACCAGACCCCCGATCAGCAGGGCCAGGTAGAGCTGTTCCAGGCTCATCTGATCCCCATTCGGGCCGGCGGTGGTGGTCGAATCCGATCGTGTGATTCGCTCATGGTCAGCGGGTTCGTGTTACCTGTCAGTAAATCAGTACCGCCGCCACCACTGTGGTACACCCGGATCAGCCAGGGGCGGTGCGCGGAGGAGGGGAGCGATCATGCGCGTCGGGATCGCCGGTGCAGGCGCGGTGGGGCGATCTGTCGCACGAGAACTGATCGGCGACGGCCACCGGGTGCTGCTCATCGAGCGCAATCCGGCACACTACGAACCGCACTCCGTGCCCGAAGCCGATTGGCTGCTGGCCGACGCCTGCGAGCTGTCCGCGCTGCAGGAATGCGGCATCGAGATCTGCGACGTGGTGATCGCCGCCACCGGTGACGACAAGGCCAACCTGGCCATCGCGCTGCTGACCAAGGCCGAGTTCGGGGTCGCCCGGGTGGTGGCCCGGATCAACAACGCCCGCAACGATCGGTTGTTTACCGCGGAATGGGGTATCGACGTGGCGGTTTCCACACCGCGGGCGATGGTCGCCGCGGTGGAGGGGGCCATCGACGTCGGCCACCTGGTGTCGTTGATGGGGCTGCGCAGCGGTCAGGCCAGCGTGATGAAACTGACACTGCCCGAGGACAACACGCTGATCGACCAACAGATCTGCGACGTCGCGCTGCCCGAGGGAGCCGCGCTCATCGCGGTGCTGCGCGGCGACGCGGTCATCCTGCCGCGGGCGGCCGACGCGCTGCGGGCCGGCGACGAGATGCTGTTCGCGGTGGCCAGCGGGATCGACGCCCAGGTTCAGGCGGTCGTGCACGGGGTGCCGGCCGGCAGAGAGATGCGTTGACCGTCGTGCCGCCCCGGTGGACACCCATGAGCACGCCGCCGGCCGCCGATGACGCCGGAAGCCTGGCCACCGGCGCCGGGGTCATCGCGACGGTGCTGGCCGCGGCGCGGGCCGCGGCAACGTCACGCGGTCTGATCAACGACCCGTTCGCCGCGCCGCTGGTGCACAAGGTTGGGCTGGACTTCTGCATCCGGGTGGCCGATGGCGATCTGGACATCAGCCGGCTCGGCAAGGACGGCGGGTTCCCGCGGCTGGCGGAGTTCTCCGCGGCCCGCACCACGTTCTTCGACGCATTCTTCACCGATGCGGCGCGCGGCGGGATCCGTCAGGCGGTAATTCTGGGCTCGGGACTGGACACCCGCGCCTACCGGTTGTGGTGGCCGGGCGAGACCGTCGTCTACGAGGTGGACCATCCGCCGGTGGTCGACTTCAAAGCCAGCACCATGCGGGCCTGGGGCAGCACTCCGAGTGTCAACCGCCGTGCGGTCGGGGTCGACCTGCGCGGCGACTGGCCGGCGGCGCTGCGGCGAGTCGGTTTCGACGCCACCGCGCCCACCGCCTGGGTCATCGAAGGTCTACTGGTCTGGTATGTGCCGTCGGATGCACAGAACCGCCTGCTCGACGGTGTGAGCGCGCTCAGCGCCGCGGGCAGCCGGCTCGCCGCCGACCACGCGGTGCCGCGCAGCCGGCCGCAAGCGGTGCACCACGAGTCCCTCGTCGAACGCTGGCGCCGCCGCGGCTTGAGCCTGACCGGGCTGGGACCGTTCTATTCCGGAGAGCACACCGATGTGGTGCGGCACCTGACCGAAAGCGGCTGGATGACAGTGGATTCCGGGATCGCCGAGCTGTTCGCCGCCGCCCGGCTGCCCCGGTTGACCGAGCGCGAGCTGGACGGCGCCCCGGCCGCAATCCGCTATGTCGCCGCTACCCGGAGCTAGCCGTCAGCATTGTTTCTCACTTCGGGAAGCATTGCGGGACCATTTATCTCGTACAACGTCATATCAAGTGCGACTGTCATCACTGACCGGAACGATTGCCTGACGCCGCAGTGAACTTATACAGCCTGTGACCGTAAAAGGAACGGTAACCGGGTAGCATTGCCGGTCAACATGTTTGAGGGCGGCCTACTGTCGAATAGCGCATCCTCGGAGAGCGTCGCCCTGCGGAACATCTCCGCCATTCAATTAGTCCAAGAGGGACTTTCGGTAATTATTTCGCAGCTCGTACACAGTGAATCCCCGGCAAGTGGTCCTAGTTTGAGGTTCGTCAACGGGCGGCCAGCGCGACGATGCGTGAATGACCGGTATTTCCAGGAGGTTACGTGGTTCTCACACGCTGCATCACGCGGGTACAGCCCCGCGCCGGCCATATCGAAGCGCTCGATGACCGCAGCGCAGCGCATCGGGTGACTCGCATCTCCTGAGACGGCTGTAAAGGGCTGGGTGAAAATGGATTTCGGGGCGTTACCGCCGGAGGTGAATTCCGGCCGGATGTACTTGGGGGCCGGCCCGGGCCCGTTGCTGTCCGCGGCATCCGCTTGGGGCGAGCTGGCTGCGGAGTTGCACTCGGCGGCCGCGGGCTACGGTGCGGTCATATCGGACCTGTCCGCCGATTGGCATGGGTCGTCCGCCAACGCCATGTCGTTGGCGGCTGCGCCATATGCCGAGTGGATGAGCGGACTTGCGGCCCAGGCCGAAGAGGCGGGAGTGCAGGCGACCGCGGCCGCCGCCGCCTACGAGGCGGCGTTCGCAGCCACCGTTCCGCCACCGGTGATCGCTGCGAACCGCAGCCTGCTGATGACGTTGATCGCGACGAACATTCTGGGGCTCAACGCTCCGGCGATCGCGGCCACTGAGGCGCACTACGCCGAGATGTGGGCCCAGGATGCCGGAACCATGTATGGCTACGCCGGTGCCTCGGCGTCAGCCGCCCAACTGGCGCCGTTCGCCGAGCCGCCGCCGACCACCGACCCGGCTGGCGTTGCCGAGCAGGAGGCCGCGACCGCGAAGGCCACCAGTAGTCCGGCAAGCTCTGTTGCGCAGCAGGTTTCGCAGGCGATGGCAACGTTGCCGGATCCGCTGCAATCGCTGTCAGGGAGTCCCGCCGTGGCGGGATCGGCGTTGCCGGGCGGCCTCGGCACCGATCTGGCCAACTGGAACACGATCATGTCAACGCTGAGCGGGGCGTACAGCCCGATGTTGGGATGGACATCTCTGCCCGGCGGTCCGTTGCTGTCGTTCGGACAGATATTCAGCTGGCCGATCAATGCCATGGGCGCCACCTCATACCTGGCCGGCCCGAAAGCTATCACCGGCGCGTTGACGCCGCTGTCGTCGCTGGCGAGCCAGACCATTCCGGCGGCCGGACTCGGCGGGGGCCCGGTGACGGGCACGCTCGGCCGGGCGGCGCTGGTCGGACAGTTGTCGGTGCCGACGGCGTGGGCCACGTCCGCACCGGCGATCCAACCCCTTGTCTTGTCGCTGCCGACAAGCGCGGCCGCTCCGGCGGCCGCGTTGGCCGGTGAAGACGCGCTGTTCAGTGAGATGGCCCTCTCCAGCCTGGCCGGACGCGCCATGGGCGCCACGACCGGCCGCACCGTCGGCGCGACGATGACAGGTACTGCCGGCTGCGGAGTGGGCGCCGATGTGCTCGGCGCCATTGCAGAGGCAGACCCGGCGGCCGCCACGATCGTTGTGATTCCGGAGCTCGGCGATGACTGACGTTTCGAAGCCGGCTTGTGGCCCCGCGCCCGCAAGCTGGGCTGCGCTACGGGAGGGGGGATAGGCGAATGTACTTCTCTCTGTTACCCCCGGAGACCAACTCGGGAAACCTCTACACCGGTCCGGGGTCCGGTTCGTTGCTGTCGGCGGCGGCGGCATGGGACCGTCTGGCCGATGAAATGCATTCCGCAGCAGCGGATTACAACACGGTGGTGATGGGATTGACCGCTGAGTCATGGGCCGGCCCTTCGGCCGAGTCGATGGCGGCCGCGGCCGGACCCTATGCGGCTTGGATGTCGGCCACCGCGGCGCTGGCCGCCGAGGCAGGCGCGCAGGCGCAGGCCGCCGCAGCCGCCTACGAAGCGGCCTATGAAGCCGTCGTACCACCGGAAGCGGTGGCGGCCAACCGTACCCAGTTGACGTCGTTACTCGCGACGAACGTGGTCGGCCAGAACACCGCAGCGATCGCAGCTGCCGAAGCCCAGTACCTGGAAATGTGGGCGCAGGATGCCGAAGTCATGCACGGTTACGCGGTGGCGTCGGCAGCCGCCACCAAGATCAACGCTTTCACCCAACCGCCGCAGACCACCAACGCGAACGCGCCGGCCGCTGCGTCAACCGCTGCCGTGTCATCGGCTTCGAACCCGATACTGCAGGCAGGCGCCGATATGGCGACCCGGTACACCGCGTTTTTCAACAACATGCTGAACACCCTGACCGGCTCGCCAGAAGCCGGTTCGACGTTTGCGGCGATGTATTCAGCTCTCAAGGTCCCCCTCAGCTTCACCACTCAGTTCAACGACGCCTCCATGCTCACCAACTTCCCGATCCAGAACTTTCTGAAGTTCGCGCCCGCTCTCGGACGTACTCTCGTTGAGATCCCGGGTACACGCATGGGTGCTGGACTCGCGCTGCCGTCGTCCGGTGGGCCGGTGTCCAGCGTGTCGGCAGGGATGGGCGAGGCCAATTTGGTGGGGCCGCTGTCCGTCCCACCCGCCTGGGCCGGCCAAAGCCCGGCGATCAGGTTGGCGGCCAGCGCGCTGCCGACGGCCGGAACGCCCGCCGCCATTCCCGGGAGCCTGCTGAGTCAGATGGCACTGGGCGGCATGACCGGTGGCGCTGTCGGCAGTGCGGCACCCCGGGTCGCCGCCGCAGGGCGGACCAGCGTGATCACCGGCCGGAGCGCCAAGACGCCCGCCAAGCTCGACCAAGTCCTCGCCAAGCTACGCCATCAACCCGATTCGGTGCAGCACTGGAATACCGACCAAGCCGGATTGGAGGACTTGCTCGACGAGCTGTCGAGGAAGCCGGGAATCCACGCTGTGCATCTCAAGGGCAGGAAAACGAAGGCGCCCAAGACATCCGGGGCCTGACGCCCCGCATCCCATCGTGACTGCATCGGAATCGGAGAGATCATGCAAATGCTTTTGGAGTTCTGGCATAACTTCAGCCACAACCTATTCAAGCCGCTGCTGCTGTTCTTCTACCTGGGCTTCCTCATGCCGATTCTGAAGGTGCCGTTCGAATTTCCACCGGCGATCTACCACGGCCTCACCATGTACCTGCTGCTGGCAATCGGCTGGCACGGCGGCGAAGAGCTCGCGGGAATCAGCATGTCCAGCATCGGAGGGGTGCTCGGTTTCATGGCGACCGGGTTCCTCTTGAACTTTGTCATCGGCGCGTTGGCCTACTTCATCTTGAAGCACACCACGAGAATGCGAGAAGTGGACCGGGCTACGGTCGCCGGCTATTACGGCTCGGACTCGGCGGGCACGTTTGCCACCTGCGTGGGCGTGCTGGCCACCGCCGACATTGTCTTCGACTCCTATATGCCGGTCATGCTGGCAATCATGGAGATTCCCGGCTGCCTGGTCGCGCTGCTCCTGGTGGCTCGGCTGCGGCGCAGAGGAATGGATTCCACCGGTCTGCTGCCCGGTGAGATCGGCTACATCGGGTCGGGCGCAAGCGTGGTTCGGGTTGCTCAGGGGAGCAGTACGGAGACCGTCTCTTTGGTTGCACTCGAAGATTTCCCGGAAGATCTCGAGGCGGAATCCGGGAAGGCTGCCGCGCTTGACGCGGAGCCCTCCTTCATCTCCGGCGCGATCCTTCGCGAGGTCTTTCTCAATCCCGGCCTATGCCTGCTCATGGGCGGTATAGCGATCGGATTCATCAGCGGACTGCAGGGACAGAAGGTCACTGCAGTCGACGATCCGGTCTTCCTGACCGCGTTCCAGGGGGCCCTATGTCTGTTCTTGCTGGAAATGGGGATGACTGCGTCCCGAAAGCTGAGGGATCTGAGAGCGGCGGGCCGAGGCTTCATCCTGTTCGGCCTGCTCGCGCCGAACCTTTTCGCAACGATCGGCATCATGGTGGCGCACTTGTATTCTCAGCTCACGGGGTTCCCATTGGAGACCGGGACCTACGTGCTCTTCGCGGTACTCTGCGGCGCCGCGTCGTATATCGCCGTTCCAGCGATCCAGCGGTTGGCCATTCCCGAGGCCAGTCCCAGCCTGCCGTTGGCCGCCTCGCTGGGCCTGACCTTCTCCTACAACGTGACGATCGGAATACCGCTCTATATCGAACTGGCGCACATACTGGCTCGGATGTGAGTACCAGCTGGTGATGAGCGTGAAAGAGATCGTTGCGATAGCGGGCCTGGCACTCGCGATCGCCGGGGCCACTCCCGCTCAGGCGGACCCCGACGGCGCGGACGATGACCCTGCCTTCATCGCATCCCTGAAGCAGTCGGGGATGACGTTTGCCAGCGAAGGGCAAGCGATCGCGGCCGCCCGGGCGGTCTGCGGGTTGATCAGCAACGGCGAATCCGGGCTGCAGGTCGTCCGAGAAGTCCAGAGCGATAACGCCGCGCTCACGCTGGACGGCGCTGCGCAATTCGCCGCCATCGCCGCCAACGCCTATTGCCCTGGGCAACTGAAGAATTGATCGGGCCATTGCGGCCACTCCTACTGCCCGCAGCAGTGGGTGGGGAGGTTCGCGCGGGCAGTAGGAGCTGTCCCAGAGGCGCTATCCCGCCATGAATTCTGCGTAGGCAGAAGCCAATTCGGGCGGCAGCACCGTCATCTGGCACTGCTGCTGCTTCTCACCGATCGGCGCGAGGATGCCACGCAACTCGTAGTACTCCTGCGGGTTAGCGGTGAAATAGCTGCGCACCTCGGCTGCGGCCTGCGGCCGTGGTGAGCTGATAGCCCGGTTCATCACGGCGTTTGCGCCGGGGTGTGCGCTCAGATACTGCCGAGCCGAACCGGTAACCGAGTCGACGGTGCTGGTCACCGACGCCTGGCTGCAGTCGGGGGCCGCCACTGCCGACGGCGCGGCGATCAGGGTGGCAGCAGTGGCGCCCAACAGTCCGGCGCCGAGGCCGAATCGCCGAATCATGGTGACGCCGAGGGTCTTCGACATGGATGTTTCCTTCCGGGTGGTGAATGCAATTCCCGTCCGGAGCCCAAGGTACGCGCGGCCGAGGTGGGCGACATGTGTCCCTGAGCACAGCCGATTGTGCACTGGGGTAACAAATCGATCACTCGCCGGTCAATCCGGGGCAGGTGTGCCGCAAATGCGGATCCGATTGGTAAGGCTGCTCTTAAACTCCGTGATCAGCACTTATCGGATCGTGACCTTAAGGTTTGCCCGCACGCACGATTGCGGCTTCCGCAGCCTCCCGAATCGGGCCCCGCCACACGTCGCCATGGCCGGGCGCGAGGACGTCGGTCTCCAGCAGCGCTAGCGCCGACAGGCTGCGGATGCAGTCCTCCTGGCTGTGGCTGAACAGTGCCGGCAGCAGCTGCGGGCCGACGTGTGACAGCACCGGGTGGCCGGTGATCAGGGCGTCGCCGCTGGCCAATATCCCGTCCACCAGATACGAGCAATGGCCGCGGGTGTGCCCCGGCGTCGGAATGGCCACCGGCTGGCCGGGCAGCCCGGCGGCGATGTCGCCGGTCAACGGCTGGGCCGACGGGATGCCCTCGCGGTTCAGGCCGCCGTTGCGCAGGACGTGCACGCTCCACCGGGCCCAGCTGGGCCGCCACAGCTGCGGAGCCACTGCCAGCGGCGAGGCCTGCTCCAGATACTCCCGTTTGGCGTGGCCCACCTCGTCGGCGTGGCAGTAGACCGGTGTTTTATACGTCTTGGCGAGCCAGATCGCCGCACCGAAGTGGTCGACGTGGGCGTGGGTGAGCAGCACCGCGCGCACATCGCCGGCGTCGTATCCCAGGGCGCCCAGCGACGCCAGCACGTCGGTGCGGTCTCCGGGGTAGCCGGCGTCGATCAGCAGCACGCCGGTGTCATCGGTGACCAGCAGCCAGTTGACCGCCTCACCGCGGGCCAGGTGGACCCGCTCGGTCACCGGAACGACCTCGACCAGCCTTTCACCCATGCCCGTGAGTCTAGGAAGAGCGCGGGAGGGTAGAAAAGGTGGAATGGCGGAACTCAAACTCGGATACAAGGCGTCGGCGGAGCAGTTCGGGCCGCGGGAACTGGTGGAGCTCGGTGTGGCCGCCGAGGCACACGGCATGGACAGCGCCACCGTCAGTGACCACTTTCAGCCCTGGCGCCACGAAGGCGGGCATGCCCCGTTCTCGCTGGCCTGGATGACCGCGGTCGGGGAGCGCACCGAGAAGATCCTGCTGGGTACCTCGGTGCTGACCCCGACGTTCCGGTACAACCCGGCCGTCATCGCGCAGGCCTTTGCCACCATGAGCTGCCTGTACCCGCAGCGGGTCTTTCTGGGCGTGGGCACCGGGGAGGCGCTGAACGAGATCGCCACCGGGTTCACCGGCCAGTGGCCCGAGTTCAAGGAGCGGTTCGCCCGGCTGCGCGAGTCGGTGCGGCTGATGCGCGAGCTGTGGCGCGGAGATCGGGTGGATTTCGACGGCGACTACTACCGGCTCAAGGGCGCCTCGATCTACGACGTGCCCGAGGGCGGCGTCCCGGTCTACATCGCGGCCGGCGGGCCGGCGGTGGCGAAGTACGCCGGGCGGGCCGGTGACGGTTTCATCTGCACCTCCGGCAAGGGCGAAGAGCTCTACACCGAGAAGCTGATGCCCGCGGTGCTGGCCGGCGCCGAGGCCGCCGAGCGGGACGCCGACGGCATCGACAAGATGATCGAGATCAAGATCTCCTACGATCCCGATCCGGAGCTGGCGCTGAACAACACCCGGTTCTGGGCGCCGCTGAGCCTGACCGCCGAGCAGAAGCACTCCATCGAGGACCCGATCGAGATGGAGAAAGCCGCCGATGCGCTGCCGATCGAGCAGATCGCCAAGCGCTGGATCGTCGCCTCGGATCCTGACGAGGCGGTGGAACAGGTCGGCCAGTACGTGCAGTGGGGACTGAACCACCTGGTGTTCCACGCGCCCGGCCACGACCAGCGGCGTTTCCTGGAGCTGTTCAAGACCGACCTGGAGCCGCGGCTGCGCCGGCTGGGCTGAGCCCCGGCGGCTTCATGCCGGATGTGCGGAGTCGTACGCGACACGCCGCCCTTGCCGTACCGAACCGCACACTCGACGGTCGGGCGGCCGGGGGGAGCGCCCGACGGAAGGGCGGCGGATGTCAGAAGGTGCTCATCGGCCGCACCGCGTTGGCCATGTCGACCAGCGCGTAGCGGTGCGCCTGGGTCGGCGCCAGCCGGGCCAGCGCCCGCAGCGCCATCTCGACGCCGAGCCGCAGCCCGTGTTCGGTGAAGGGAAACCCCAGGATGTGGTTCGTGCTGGCCTCGTGCTCGGCCAGCCAATCCATCGCCGCGCCAAGCACCAGCGCCCGGATCTGCAAGACCCGCGGTTCGGTGTCCGGCAGCGCCTCCACCCGGCGCGCGGCGTCGCGAATCTGGGCCTCGGTGATCTCCTTCGTCGACCGACCGGACAGCAACGTCACCGCGCTGGTCAGTCGCGCGGTAGTGAAATGTCTTGAGGTGGCAGGGACTTCGTCAAGAGTGCGCACCGCTGCGGTGCGTTCGCCCCTGACCGACAGGGCGCGCGCCAGACCGAAGGCGGCCGAGATCACGCTGTCATCGGTGCGCCACACGGTTTCGTAGAAGGCGCCTTCCTCTTCGGTGCCGGCCAGCTCGGCGGTGGCGGCCAGCGCCATCTTGGGTGCCAGTTCACCCGGGAACATGTCGAGCACCTCGGTGAAATCCTTGCGCGCCGCCTCGTAGTCGCCGGTGAGCAACTCGGCCACGCCCCGAAACCAGACCAGCCGCCAGCGCCACCCGACCTGCTCGGCGAGCTCGTCGAGCTTGGCCATCGCCTTGGTGACGTTGCCCAGGTCCAGTAGCGCGCGCACCTCCATCAACGGCAGCCCAAGGGACTCTGCCAGTTCGATGCCTTCGGATTCCGGCGCACTGTTGCGCACGGCGCGAAGCGAATCCAGCGTCTGCACCGGTTCGCTGAGCTCCATCGACGTCAACAGCGGGGCGGCCACGTCACCGGGGTCGATCAGCGGCACCTGCAGGGCGGTGACGATCTCGCGGGCGGTCAGGTCATGCGAGTGCACGTGCCCGTCGAGGTAGACATCGGTGTGGGCGACCAGCAGGTGCTGGCCGAAGGTGGACCGCGACCGGGTGAACACCGTCGATAGCCCCGGCCGCGGTATCCCGGTGTCCTTGGCGACCACCTCGCGCAGCACTCCGGTCAGCTGTGCGGACATCTCCTCGGCGGAGGTGAACCGGCGGCGCGGATCCGGGTCGATGGCACGGCGCAGCAACCGGCGGTAGGAGTCGTACTTCTTCAGCACCGGGTCGTCGTCGGGCAGACCGTCGACGTAGCGGCCCTCCCGGGTGCGCAGTTTCAGCGTCAGCGCGGCCAGGGTGCGGCCCACCGTGTAGATGTCGGTGGCCACGGTCGGTCCGGTTCGGACGATGTCGGGCGCCTGGTAACCCGGTGTGCCGTAGAGGTAGCCGAACGAGTTGATGCGCGACACCGCCCCGAGGTCGATCAGCTTCAGCTGCTCCTCGGTCAGCACGATGTTCTCCGGCTTGAGGTCGTTGTAGACCAGGCCCAAGGAGTGCAGGTATCCCAGCGCGGGCAGGATCTCCAGCATGTAGGCGATAGCCTGTGCCACCGGCAGCCGGCTCCCGCGGCCCTGCTTGAGCGACTGCCCGCCGACATACTCCATCACGATGTAGCCGACCGGATCCCCGTGGGAATCCGGGTGCTGGACGAAGTTGAAGATCTTCACGATCGACGGGTGGGTCACCTCGGCGAGGAACTGGCGCTCGGCCATCGCGATGGCCTGCGCCTCGGCGTCACCGGAATGCACCAGGCCCTTGAGAACCACCGGACGCTCATTGACGTTGTGGTCGACCGCCAAGTAGACCCAGCCCAGGCCACCGTGTGCCAGACAGCCCTTGATCTCGTATTGACCGGCCACCAAATCTCCGGGTTTAAGTTGCGGCAGAAAAGAATACGGGCTTCCGCAGTGCGGGCACCAGCCTTCCGAGGCGCC
Organism: Mycolicibacter sinensis; assembly: GCF_001667375.1. Classification (GTDB taxonomy): domain Bacteria; phylum Actinomycetota; class Actinomycetes; order Mycobacteriales; family Mycobacteriaceae; genus Mycobacterium; species Mycobacterium sinense_A. Next base: position 74,489 of record NZ_LZIN01000036.1, read on the forward strand.
CTTGGTCTCACCGGTCGACCGGCCCACCGGTTGACCGCAGTTCCAGCAGAAGCGCTTGGATTCGGCGACGACCGGGTCGGCCATCAGGGCCTCGAGCGGGTTGATCTCGGGAACCCGGGGGATCTCCACCAGCCCGCCGCCCAGGCGCCGCCGCGGAGCAAGAGTGCGCACCAGCGCCGCGCCATCGGGTTCGTCGTGGCCCGATGCTGCGGGGTTCGTACCCTCGCGGGGGCGAAAGATCGCCTGGGTCGACATCGGCCGTCGCACCGACGACGATTCGGCCAGCACGTCCGCGCGCTCGGTGGCCGGGCCGTCGTCGTCGAACTCGGAATCGTCGCCGGCCATCAGCCCGAATACCTCGGCGTAGGGGGCGCCGGGGCCGGGCCCAGCACCGTCAACCACTTGCGGTACAAGGTGTTCCAGGTCCCGTCGCGGCGAATGCGCTCCAAGGTGCCGTTGACGAAGCGGACCAGGCCGGTGTTGTCCAGATTGATCCCGATGCCGTAGGGCTCCTCGTCCATGCTGGGCCCGACGATGTGCAGGTACGGATCCTGGGCCATCAACCCGGCCAGGATCGAGTCGTCGGTGCTGACCGCGTCGACCTGGCGCTGCTGCATGGCCACCAGGCAGTCGGCCCAGTTCACCACCGAGACGATGATCGGCGCCGGGGAGATGTCCCGGATGCGGCGCAGTGAGGTGGTGCCCTGCGCGACGCAGACCCGCTTGCCCGACAGATCGCCGGCCCGGCGGATCGAGGAGTCGCGCGGCACCAGCAGACGCTGATTGGCGACCAGATACACCGTCGAGAAGTTCACCAGCTTTCGCCGTCCGCAGGTGATGCTCATCGTCTTCACCACGATATCCACTTCGGATTTCTGCAGCGCCGCAATGCGTTCGGCCGACGCCAGAATCCGGTACTCGACCTGCGACGGGGTGCCGAAGATGTCACGGGCCACCTCGCCGGCGATGTCGACGTCGAAACCGGTGATCTCACCGGTGATCGGATCCCGGAAGCTGAACAGGTTGCTGCCGATGTCCAGCCCGACGATGAGCCGGCCCCGGTGGCGGATCTTGGCCACCGCCTCGTCGGCCTCGGCCTTGCTGCGGAACGGTCGCAGGCTGGCGGTGGCATCACAGTTCTCGGCGCCCGCCTCCGGCGGTCGCGGCGCCTCGGGCGTGAGCTCTTGCATTCCGGCCGGTGTCGGCGGGGGCAGCGTGGGCACCGCGGTGGGCACCACGAACTCGGAGTGGCCGCACCCGGTCAACCCCGACAGCACCAGCACCGCGCTGAGTGCGCCCACGAACAGTCGGCGATTCATCATTTGTACTCGTTCAGTCGTGGCCACAAGCCGAGCGCGACCGCGATCGCAGCCCCCATGGACAGCACCGCACCCCCGACGGGGGCCACCGACAGTACTCGCCGGGCGTTGAGCACGTCGCTGCGCAGTTGATTGCGGCTGTGCTGCAGCGCCTTGTCCAAGGCGGCGTCGAGCTGGTCGAACGCCGGAGTGGAGTCCTCGCCGCTGCCGCCCAGGGCCACCATGGTGGCGGCTCGGTAGTTGCCGACGGAGATATAGGAGTTCATCCGGTCGTTGGCCTGCCGCCACCGGGTCAACAGCTGCCCGGCGTTGGCCAGGTCGGCCTTGTCGACGGCGTCGCCGCGCTCCAGGTAGCCCTGCAGCTGCGCCTGCATGGCGTCGATGCGCTGGTAGAAGGTCTGCTTGCGGGCCTCCTCGTCCCCGCGCCGGATCAGCGACAAGGTCTCGTCGGCACGCGCCTGCTGCGCGGTGATCGCCAGGTTCGTGATCGCCTTCAACGATTCGGCGGCGGTGTCCTTGGCGGTGCGGCTGCCCGCGGTGGAGATCACCAGCACGGTGCCGACCCAGATCACCATCAGCAGGATCGCCAAACCACCGGCGACCAGCCCGGGATTGATCCGGCGCCGGGTGTGCCGGGCCAGCCAGCGATGCGCGAACGCACCGAACAGCACCGTGGTCGCCACCACCAGGATCACCGGGGCCGGCACCCGGGTGGACGCCGTGGTCTGGACGTCCACCGTCGCCGAGGTGGCCTGGTAGAGCCGCTGGGCGTCGGGCAGGATCGTGTGCTGCATCAGCTCGGAGGCTTCCGACAGGTACGACGAACCCACCGGATCACCCGATCGATTGTTGGTCCGGGCGGTCTCGATCAGGCCGGTGTAGACGGCCAGTTCGGCGTTGATCCGCCCCAACAGCCCCAGCAGCGGCTCGTCGTTCAGGCCGCCGGAGGCCCGGGTCACCGCCACCGCGGCGGCGGTGATGGCCTGCTCGTAGCGTTCCCGCACCGCTCGCGGCTCGCCCTGGGCGATGAAGGCGGTGGCCGCCGCGGCGTCGGCGACCGACAACGTTGTGTAGAGCTGCCCGGCGGCGTAGGCCAGCGGCTCGGTGTGGTCGAGCACGGTGGTCAGGGTGTTCTGCCGGTCGTTGATCGTGGTGGCGGTGGCAAACGCGCTGAGGCCGCCCAGTGCGGCCAGGATGAGGCCGATGGCCAGGATGCGACCGGGGGTGGTGGTGAAAAACCACCAGCGGGGTCGGGCCGATTCGGTCGGCGACCGTAACCCCGCCGGCTCGGTTGACGGATGCGCCAACTCAACGGTCACGTGCGTTCAGACTCCATCCCTGTTCGCGTCACCAACGAGCATAAAGGGATTCTAAGAGCGCAGGTATCGTCCGCGCCGACCTGCGGGGGGTTGTTGCCGAAATAGTCGCGCGATCTCACCACAACCGAGACATACCGCTGCCGATACGCTTCGGAGCGTGCGTGGTGACGGCGATGGCTGGGCGTTTTCCGACACCGGCGACCGCTTCTGGGGCCGGCACGGCGCGGCGGGTCTGTTGCTGCGGGCGCCCCGGCCCGACGGCATGCGCACCGTGTTGCTGCAGCACCGCGCGTGGTGGAGTCATCAGGGTGGTACCTGGGCGCTGCCCGGCGGTGCCCGCGACTCTCACGAGAGCGCCGAGCAGGCCGCGATCCGCGAGGCGCAGGAGGAGGCCGGCCTGCCCGCCGACCGCATCGTGGTGCGCGCGGCCCTGGTCACGGCCTCGGCCAGCGGCACCACGTGGACCTACACCACCGTGGTCGCCGACGCCGACGAGCTGCTGCCGGTGGTGCCCAACCGGGAGAGCACCGAGCTGCGCTGGGTGCCCGAGCAGGACGTGTCCGCGCTGCCGTTGCACCCTGGTTTCGCTGCCAGCTGGGACGCGCTGCGCGGGTTCGAATTACCCAGCTAAGCCCCGGTAAGCGCGGCGAGCAGTTCCGCTGCCGCCGCCTGTGGATCCTGCGCGGCGGTGATCGCCCGCACCACCGCCACCCGGCCGGCGCCGGCACCCAGTACCTGCGGCAGCCGCTCGGCATCGATCCCGCCGATGGCGAACCATGGCTTGTCGGGGCGCTGGTCCGCGGCGAATTGCAGCAGCTCTAGTCCCGGGGCTTCCCGGCCGGGCTTGGTGGGGGTGGGCCAGCACGGCCCGACGCAGAAGTAGTCGACCGGCTCGCTCAGCGCCGCGGTGACCTGCTGGCCGTCGTGGGTGGACCGGCCGATCAGCACGTCGGGGCCGACGATCTCACGCGCGATCGGCAGCGGCAGGTCGTCCTGGCCCAGGTGCAGCACGTCGGCGCCGGCGGCACGGGCGATGTCGGCGCGGTCGTTGACCGCCAGCAGAGCTCCGTGCCGGCGGACGGCGGCGGCCAGGATCTCCAGCGCCGCCAACTCGTCGCGGGCCTCCAGCGGACCGAACTGCTGCTCGCCGGGCGAACCCTTGTCGCGCAGCTGGAGGACGTCCACCCCGCCGGCCAGCGCGGCCTCGGCGAATTCGGCCAGGTCTCCTTTTTCCCGGCGGGCGTCGGTGCACAGGTAGAGCCGGGCATCGACGAGGCGGGTCAGACGGTCTGAGCGTTCGTGCATCCCCCGACGCTAGCGGCTAACTTGGTGAGTTGAGACCGAGGCCGAAGGGAGCAGCACATGCCCGGACCCTCGCTCGGTTCGCTGGCCGTGGTCGGCGGCGGTGTCGTCGGCCTGTCGGTGGCCATGCAGGCCGCCCGGGCCGGGTGGTCGGTGCGGGTGCATCGCACCGCTGAACCCGGCGCATCCTGGGTGGCCGGCGGAATGCTGGCCCCGCACAGCGAGGGCTGGCCCGGTGAGGAGCAGCAGCTGCGGTTGGGCCTGCGCTCGCTGGAGTTGTGGCACGACTTCCTTGTTCGGCTGCCGGCCGAGGTCGTCACCGCCCGCGAATCGCTGGTGGTGGCCGCCGACCGCGCCGACGTCGCCGACCTGCGCACCGTCGCCGACTGGCTGACCGCACAGGGTCACCCGGTGATCTGGGAATCGGCCGCGCGCGAGGTCGAACCGCTGCTGGCCGCCGGGATCCGGCACGGTTTCCGGGCCCCCACCGAGCTGGCGGTCGACAATCGCGCGGTGGTCACCGCTTTGATCACCGCCTGCGAGGAACTCGAGGTGGCGTGGGCGGGGCCCGTGCATGATCTCGCCGAGGTGGCCGCCGATGCGGTGGTGATCGCCAACGGCATCGACGCGCCGGCGCTGTGGCCCGGCTTGGCGATCCGGCCGGTCAAGGGCGAGGTGCTGCGGCTGCGGTGGCGCAAAGGCTGTTTGCCGGTGCCGCAGCGGGTGATCCGGGCCCGGGTGCACGGCCGGCAGGTCTATCTGGTGCCGCGCCCCGACGGCGTGGTGGTGGGGGCCACCCAGTACGAGCACGGCCGCGACACCGCCCCGGTGGTCTCCGGGGTGCGCGACCTGCTGGACGACGCCTGCGCCCTGGTGCCGGCGCTGGGGGAGTACGAGCTGGCCGAATGCGGGGCCGGTCTGCGGCCGATGACACCGGATAACCTGCCGCTGGTAAGCCGGCTCGACGAGCGGACGGTCGTCGCCGCCGGCCACGGCCGTAATGGTTTTCTGTTGGCCCCATGGACCGCCGAACAGGTTGTGTCCGAACTACTTCCGGTTGGAGTGCAATGATCATCAACGTCAACGAGAAACAGGTCGAAGTCGCCGAAGCGACGACGGTTGCGGCGCTACTGGTGTCGATGGGCTACCCGGACCGCGGTATCGCGGTGGCGGTGGATCAGGCGGTGCTGCCCAGATCTCGGTGGGCCACTACGCTTTCCGATGGCGCCCAGCTCGAGGTGGTGACGGCGGTGCAGGGTGGTTGATGACGCGAAGTTGACCATCGCCGGTCGCGAATTCGGTTCCCGGCTCATCATGGGAACCGGTGGCGCGCAGAGCCTGGCCGTGCTCGAAGAGGCACTGGTGGCCTCCGGCACCGAGCTGACCACGGTCGCGATGCGCCGGGTCGACGCCGAGGGCGGGACCGGCATGCTGGATCTGCTGAGCCGGCTGGGCATCACCCCGCTGCCCAACACCGCGGGTTGCCGCAGCGCCGCCGAGGCGGTGCTGACCGCGCAGTTGGCGCGCGAGGCGCTGGGCACCGAATGGGTCAAGTTGGAGGTGATCGGCGATGAGCGCACCCTGCTGCCCGACGCCGTCGAATTGGTCCGCGCCGCAGAACAACTGGTCGACGACGGGTTCGTGGTGCTGCCCTATACCAACGACGACCCGGTGCTGGCCCGCCGGCTGGAGGACACCGGCTGCGCTGCCGTGATGCCGCTGGGTTCGCCGATCGGCACCGGACTGGGCATCGCCAACCCGCACAGCATCGAGATGATCGTGGCCGGCGCCGGGGTTCCGGTGGTGCTGGACGCCGGGATCGGCACCGCCAGCGATGCCGCGCTGGCCATGGAGCTGGGCTGTGATGCGGTGCTTTTGGCCACCGCGGTCACCCGGGCGTCCGACCCGCCCGCGATGGCGGCGGCGATGGCCGGCGCCGTCACCGCCGGCTACCTTGCGCGCCGAGCCGGGCGGATCCCGAAGCGCTTCTGGGCGCAGGCGTCGTCGCCGGCGCTGTGATCGGTCGCGATGAAACGCTATGTCGCCCTGGGCAGTTCGATGGCGGCCGGACCTGGGATCCGGCCCACTGTCGCCGGCGCGCCCCGGCCGGCGGGCCGCTCCACCCGCAACTACCCCCACCTGGTTGCACACGCGCTTGACCTCGATCTCGTCGACGTCACGTTCTCCGGCGCGACGACAGCGCACCTGCTGACCGAACGCCAGCACGATGCACCGCCTCAGGTCGAGGCGCTCGACGGCTCGGAAACCCTGGTGACGATCACGATCGGCGGCAACGACGTCGGCTACGTGCCACTGCTGATGGCCGCGGCGCTGCTGCCCCGGCCCGCCCGGCTGCTGCCGCCGGTCGGTGCCCTCTTCGACCGTCGCCGACGCCAGCAGGCACTCGACGAGGTCGAAGCCGCGCTTCAGGCGGTCGGCGCCGCAGTACGACACCGGGCGCCGGGTGCGCGGGTGCTCTTCGTCGACTACCTGACCCTGCTGCCGCCGGCCGGATCGCGCGCGGGCCGGCTACCCGAGCCTGTCGTCGAGCTGGCCCGCCACATCGCCGACGAGCTGGAGCGGCATACCGCCACCGCCGCGGCCGCCACCGGCGTTGAGATCGTGCGCGCCGGACGGGCCAGCCGCGACCACCATCCGTGGTCAGCGCAGCCGTGGACGGTGGGCGCGGGCCTGCCGTTGCCGTGGCGGCCGTGGCCGTTTCACCCCAACGCCGCCGGCATGGCCGCGGTAGCGCAACTGGTAACGGCGCAACTGGGCGAGTTCGCAGATTAAGAGGTGACGCCGGGCGCGCCCGGTTTCCCGGCCGGGCCGGTGCTGCCGTGAACGGTGCCGGGTCCGCCCTTGCCGGCCGGGCCGCCGAGCCCGCCGACGGCGCCGTCGCTACCGGCGCCGCCGTTGCCGCCGTTGCCGCCGGCACCGCCGTCACCCCCGAAGCCTGCGCCGCCACCGCCGCGCCGCCGTTGCCGCCGTTACCGCCG
>NZ_LZIN01000037.1 GCF_001667375.1 Mycolicibacter sinensis
CGCCGCTGTCCGCCAGAGCCACGGTGAGCATCCGCGACACCGCCTCGGCGGCATTACCCGGCTTGCTGCAGCGACTGGCCGACGCCACGTTCTGGCCGAAGCTGTTCGGGAATTGTCATACCCACCGCGACACCGAGCAGATGATCACCGACGCCGGCTTCACCGTCGGGACATCCCGGCGCGGCCATCAGTTTCCGGCGTGGGCGCCGGTACCGGTGTCGGAGTTCGCGCTGGGTCGTGCCAACCGCCCGGCCTGAGCCGCGTTAACCCAACAGCGAGGGCAGTCGCTGCAGCAAGCCGGGTAATGCCGCCGAGGCGGTGTCGCGGATGCTCACCGTGGCTCTGGCGGACAGCGGCGTCGCTTCGGGGTTGACCTCGATGACGGTCTTGCGCTGCTCCAGTGCCAGCTCGGGCAGGCTGGCCGCCGGATAGACCACCGCAGAGGTTCCCACCACGACCAGCACATCGGCGGCGTCGATGGCCCCGATGGCGGCGCTCCACGGGCCCTCCGGGAGGTTTTCGCCGAACCAGACGATGTCTGGGCGGATCAAACCGCCGCAGCCGCAAACCGGCGGGGCCACTTCCAGCTGCGGCTCCGACATCTCCGGCAGTTTCTCGGTGTAGGGGTGATCGCAGTCCGCGCAACGGAAGGTGAACATGCTGCCGTGCAGATGGTGCACCCGAGAACTACCGGCGCGTTCGTGTAGATGGTCGACGTTCTGGGTGATGACCTGGACGTCGGCGTGCTGTTCCCAGTCCGCGACCGCGTGATGCCCGGCGTTCGGTTCGACGCGGCTGGCCAACTGGTGGCGCCACAGGTACCAGCCCCAGATCAGTTCCGGGTGACGGTTCCAGCCATCGATGCTGGACACCTCATAGGGGTCGTACTGCGCCCACAGCCCCTTCTCGTCATCGCGGAAGGTAGGCACCCCGCTCTCCGCTGAGATCCCCGCGCCGCTGAACACCGCCACCTGCACGCCACCAACATAGCCGGGATACTGGGTCGATGGACTTCACGGAACTGCTGGGGATCGATGCGCAGCCGGGCGTTCCGTTGTTCGAGCAGGTCAGGACGCGAATGATCGAGGCGGTCCGCGAAGGCGCCCTGCCGGCGGGAACCAGGTTGCCGACGGTGCGCGAGCTGGCCGGTCAGCTGGGCCTGGCGGTCAACACGGTGGCCCGGGCCTACCGGGAGCTGGAGACCGCCGGGGTCGTCGAAACCCGCGGCCGTTTCGGCACTTTCGTGGCGAGCAGCGATCCGGCCGGTGCGGCCATGACGGCGGCCGCCGGTGCTTTCGTCGCGGCGGCCCGCGCGGTCGGCCTCGGCAAGGCCGACGCGCTGCGCTACCTCGACGTGGCCTTCGACAACGTCGGCGGTGTTTAGCCGAATTCCAGCAGGGTCAGCGATGGGCGGGCGTCGGCGAGGGAACGCAGCCCGTAGACGGTCGGCAGCACAGTGTTGAACAGCCACCCGCGGCCCCGCGGCAGCTGCAGATCGTGGACCGCCCGGACGCCGGGCACGGTGTCCACCAGCTTGGCGCTGTCCGCGGCGGACAGGGTGAACGGCATCGAGGGTGCCCGGTAGCGCAGCGATGTCGGTACGCCGTGACGGAGCAGCCAGCCGATCCAGGCGGGCGGGAGGTCGAAGATCATCCGGCCGCCCGGAAAACGGCGGGCGCACTCGGCGATCAGACCCAGCGACTGCTCGGGCTGCAGATACATCAGCAGGCCCTCCGCGCTGATGAACACGCCGTCAGAATGATCGACCCGGTCCATCCAGCTGTAGTCCAGTGCGGATTGGGCGCACACCGAGACCCGCGACTCTGCCGGGAGCAGGCGCTCGCGGATCTCGATGATCGGCGGCAGATCGACGGTGAGCCAACGGAATTGCGGATCATCAACCGCTTCACTGAGCCGCCAGAAGCTGGTCTGCAAGCCCTCGGCCAGTGCCACCACGGTGCCCGTCGGGTGCTGGCGAAGGAAGCGCAGCGCCTCGGTATCGATGCCGAGTGCGCGCACGGCGATGTCCTGGCGGGTCGAGCCGAACTTGGCGAAATCGAAGTCGATCGAGTCCGCCAGCCTTACCGCCATCGGATCGTTGAGGATCCGGTCGGGACGGCGGGCCTCGGTCGCTCGCGCGTTCAGGGTCAGCAACGCGGTCTCGGAGACACCGGTCAGGGTGACTTTCTGTGCCTGGCTCACCGCTACGACCTTACCGGTGGCGGCTCAGCGCAGCGTCTTGGTCAAGGTGCGTAGGTTGCGGGTCGTGGTCGAGGCCGCGTAGCGCTTCTTGCCCATCGTCTTGCCCACGGTGCTGTCCAGGGTGTTGCCCTTGGGGATCTGCCAATAGATCACCCCGTCGCCCGGCGCGATCATTTCGCCGGGGCCGGTCTGGGTCTCGTCGGCGAGCGCGGACAGCTCGGCCAGCGCCGCCTCGTCGGCGACGAAGGTGACATAGGAGTGCGAGCCGACGACCTCCGGTTCGAACGGGTAGGCCGCGACGATGTCACGCACGGTGTCGATGTCGTAGACCAGCACCCGGGCCGGGTAGTCGAAGCGCTCGCTCAGGGCGGCTTCCACGGTGCTGCGTACCGCCGCGGCACCCTTCGGTGATTCCAGCACGACGTTGCCGCTGGCGAGAACGGTGCGGACCTCGGCCAAGCCTGCCTCGGTCAGTGCGGCAGCGACGTCGGCCATCTTGAGGTTGACGCCGCCGACGTTGACGCCGCGTAAGAACGCCGCGTACCGGGTCATCTGCGCGATAGTAACGACGGCGCACACCGGCTTCAATCGGTACGCTTCCGGCATGGGACGCCAGGTATTCGACGACAAGTTGCTGGCAGTGATCAGCGGGAACTCGCTCGGCGTGCTGGCTACCGTCAAACGCGACGGGCGTCCACAACTGTCGAACGTGCAGTATCACTTCGACCCGCGCGCGGTCGCGGTGCAGGTGTCGGTCACCGAACCGCGGGCCAAGACCCGCAATCTGCGTCGCGATCCGCGGGCCTCGCTGTTGGTCAGTTCCGACGACGGATGGTCCTATGCCGTCGCCGAAGGGGATGCTCAGCTGACGCCGCCGGCCGCTGCTCCCGGCGATGACACCGTCGAGGCGCTGGTGGCGTTGTACCGCAACATCGCCGGCGAGCACCCGGATTGGGACGAGTACCGCGAGGCGATGGTGACCGATCGCCGCGTGCTGCTGACGTTGCCGATCACGCACCTGTACGGCATGCCGCCGGGCATCCGCTGAGCTACGCCGATGGCGGTGACCCGCTTCGACCGGCTGCGCCGCTCTTGCGATCCCCGCTAAGCTCCGGTCATGCCCGAAACAGATTCCGCCGCAGACGAGAACAAGCGCAAGTTCCGGGAGGCCCTGGAGCGCAAGAAGGCGAAGTCGGCGGGCGGCTCCGACCACCGGGACGCCGGCGCCAAGCAGCCCAGATCGCACGGCCCGCTGGAGAGCCGCCGGGAGTTCCGGCGCAAGAGCGGGTAGTTACTGCACCGGGCAGGCGTATTTGCGGGCCACGTCCATCAAACGCTGGTCGGCGCCCGGGCCAACGACGCCCTGCGCGACCAGTTCCCAGCCGATCAACCCGGGCAGGCCGCCTTCGCAGGCCTGATGGGCAACCCGCCACGCGGTGTCAGGATTCAGGTTGAACCCGTTGCGTTCCAGCCCCTGCATGTAGGTGTCGAACTCCGGGGTGCCCTGCTCCGGTATCGCGCCGGCCGTGGCGGCCAAGGCGAGGGCGCAAGCCATCGCTGCGATGAAAATTGCCGCTACACGTCTCATGCCTGTCTCCTGGAACTGCTTGCGCCGGTTGTCGAATACACGGTTGCATACTCCACCGACACGGACGCTCGTACCCCCGAAGCGGGCGAACTGGGCGCAGGCGCCAGGTCACGGGTAGTCCAGACCGTGACGGTCCTGGTCAATGGTGCGCTGCCGGTCCTGCCAGGTGCTGTCCGTATCTCGTGAGCTGCCGTCGGTGGCGCACGCCGGGGGCTCCCCCTGCAAGACGTGGTAGCGGGAGTCGGCTTCGACATTGCCGTTCGCGTGCTGAACGACGTGAGTCCAGCCCCGGTACCGGCAAGGGACGGCTTCGGCGTCGGGGGCTGGCACGATGGCCAGCGCCCCGGCGGCAAGCAACAGAGCCGTCAGAGACTTCATGCGCAATCTCCCTCACCCGCTGACCGTGCATCCACTCCGCGTCATCGTAGGTCTCGGTGTAGACAGGGCTGCCTGTGCCGGCGGCGGGTAGTCGAGCCGAAACACGCACACCCGGTCGGGGTCGTCGGTCAGAACGGTGCAGCTGCTGCAATCATGGTTACGCTCTCCTTTGGTGGTGTAACGCGGACGTTGGACCTTCCGCTCTGTCGAGAGGCGGCTTGTGACTGCGAAACTCTGCCTCGCTCAAGATCCCGAGGCCGACGAACTCCTTTCGGTAGATCCGTTTGCTCTGCTCACGGGCATGTTGCTCGATCAGCAGATACCCATGGAGGTCGCTTTCGCCGGGCCGAAGAAGATCGCCGACCGGATGGGTGGCCTCGACCCGCACGAGATCGCCGGACGCGATCCCGAGGAGTTCGCCGCTCTGTGTGCGGAAAGGCCTGCGGTGCATCGCTTTCCAGGTTCGATGGCGGGCCGGGTGCAGGCGTTGGCGCGGGCCATCGTCGACCAGTACGGCGGCGACACGGCTGCGCTGTGGACGGCCGGCGAGCCCGATGGCGCCCAGGTGTACAAGCGGCTCAAGGCGTTGCCCGGCTTCGGTGAGCAGAAGGCGCGGATCTTTGTGGCCTTGCTCGGCAAGCAGTACGGCGTGACCCCGCCGGGGTGGCGGGAGGCCGCCGGCGCGTACGGCGGTGCCGACACCCGGCTGTCGATCGCCGACGTCGTCGATGCGGCGTCGCTGCAAGAGGTACGGTCCACCAAGAAGGCGCAGAAACAGGCGGCAAAACAAGCACGCGAGAGCGGAAAGGCGGCGACGTGAAGACCCATCTGAACTGTCCGTGTGGTGAGGCCATCGTCGGTAAGGACGAAGACGACCTGGTCGACCTGACCCAGAAGCATCTCGCGGATGCGCACCCCGGTATGAGCTACGACCGGGACGCCATCTTGTTCATGGCCTACTGACGCGGTCCGTGCAATAGCGCGAGACCGACGTTTGGCAGGGAAAGTGCGAGAGCACTCCTGCAAACGTCGGTCTCGGCGTCGGAGACATGGCCTACTGAGGCCTTACGGCACCACTGTCGAGCCGATGGTCGGCAGGAAGTTGCACTGGTGGTCCTTGGTGCTGACCTGACCGAAGATCGTCGACATGATGCTGCCCGAGCCGGTGTCGACGATCGCGGTCAGCGTCGTCGGCCCGTCCGCGTTGATGTCGGAGCGCGGCTGCAGGGTAGCGCTGCCGGACTTGCCCGTGGTCAGGTTGACCCAGGTGACGTTCAGCGGCAGCTTCTGGGTCTCGGCCGGGCCGGGGGTGCCGACGGCGGTGAAGACGTAGGCGGTCTGGCCGGCCTTGGGACCAGGGGTGGGAATGGTGGCTGGGCCGGCCACCGAGAGCGCCGTGGCGATGACGTTGCCGCCGTCGGCCAGGCAGTTCTGGCCGATCGAGGGGTACATGAAGTCCTGGGTCGGCGGGGCATCCGGGCCGAATCCGGGGTTGGCGGCGGCCGGTGTCGCCTCGGGCGCCGGGGCCTCGGCCGGGACGGCTTCGGCGGGCGGTGCGACGACGCCGGCGGCTTCCGGCGGCGCCGGGACGGCTTCCGGTGCGCTCGGCGCGGCCTGCGGAACCGGTCCCACCGACTTGGCGGGGTCCACACCGCTGGGCAGGTGCGCCACCAAGCCCGGCGCCGATCCGGCCGTCGGCACGTGCTCGCTGGGCAACAGGGCTTCCGGCGGTGACTGCACGAACTGCGCCACCGAGTCGGCCACCTGCCGGGAATTGGCCGGCGCTGCAGAGTTTCCGGCGAACGCGGCGGCAGCGGCGGCCAGCAGCGAGGTGGCTCCGGTCGGGTCGGCGGCTGCCTGCTGGATCACCGGGCTCAATTGTTCGAGGGCCGGCAGACCGGGAAAGCCGGCGGTGGGCAGCGGCAGGGCCGGGACGGCCGGGTCGGCTGCAGCCACCGCGCTGAGACCGCCGAAAAGCAGGGCGGCCGAGGATCCGACCGCGACGGTCGCCGTGGTGGCGTTGAACAGCGTCCGGAGGCGCGACATGATTTCCCCAATCGTCGGCGGTGGCTTCTACGAAATCCGAAGCTAGCTTGTTGCTGGTGAGGCTCAAGTGACACGAGTGTCATTTATGGGACCGTTATGGACCCGAGCCGCGACGGTGATCCAATCGCCGTTCGCTAAAGTCGTGCGCGTAGACACCACCCTCGACCCCCCGGCCGCGCGTTCCTGGACGAACCGATTGACCGCCTCGGCCCCGCTACTGCTGGCGGCCAGCATCGCGGCGCGGCTCGCCTGGACCTACCTGACCCCGCGCGGCGCCAACTTCGTCGACCTGCACGTCTACATCAGCGGGGCGGCCGCATTAGGCCATCCCGGCGCGCTGTATGACTACGTCTACGCCGACCAGACGCCCGACTTCCCGCTGCCGTTCACCTATCCGCCGTTCGCCGCGGTGGTGTTCTATCCGCTGCATCTGCTGCCCTTCGGGCTGGTCGCCTTTCTCTGGCAGATCGGCACCATGGCCGCGCTCTACGGCGTGGTCCGGCTCAGTCAGCGACTGCTCGGGGTCGCCGCCACCTCCGGGCGCCGGGTCGCGATGCTGTGGACCGCGGTCGGGATCTGGACCGAACCGTTGCGCAGCACCTTCGACTACGGCCAGGTCAACGTGCTGCTGGCGCTGGCGGTGCTCTACGCGGTCTGCAGCAGCCGGTGGTGGGTGTCGGGTCTGCTGGTGGGGCTGGCCGCCGGGGTGAAGCTGACGCCGGCGATCGCCGGGGTGTACCTGGCCGGGGTGCGGCGCTGGGCCGCCGCGCTGTTCTCGGCGGTCGTCTTCGCCGGCACCATCGCGGTGTCGGTGTGGGCCACCGGGGACCAGGCGCGCCGGTACTTCACCGAACTGCTCGGCGACGCCCACCGGGTGGGGCCGATCGGCACCTCCTTCAACCAGTCCTGGCGCGGCGGCATCTCCCGGATCGTCGGCCATGACGCCGGCTACGGTCCGCCGGTGCTGATCGCGGTCGGCGTCACGCTCGTGCTGGCCGTGCTGGCCTGGCGCGCGTTGAGCAGCAACCCCGCCCGGCGCGATCGGTTGGGCTTGCTGCTGGTGGTCGAACTGTTCGGCCTGCTGGCGTCGCCGATCTCCTGGACGCACCACTGGGTGTGGCTGGTGCCGTTGATGATCTGGCTGCTGCACGGCCCGTACGCGAATCGCCTGGGCGCCCGGATACTCGGCTGGGGCTGGCTGGCGCTGACCCTGATCGGCGTGCCCTGGCTGCTCAGTTTCGCCCAACCGACCATCTGGCAGGACGGCCGGCCGTGGTATCTGGCCTGGGCCGGCCTGGTCTACATCGCCGCCGCGGTGGCCACCCTGGCCTGGATGGCCCGCACGCAGGTCAGCTCGCCAGAGTCCGGTTGATCTCGCCCGCCATCGCCACGTCCTTGTCGGTGATGCCGCCCTCGGAGTGCGTCACCAGCGTGAAGGTCACCGTGCGCCAGCGAATATCGATGTCGGGGTGGTGATCCGCCGCCTCGGCGCGCTCGGCGACCCGCCGTACCGCGTCGATGCCGGCCAGAAACGAGTCGAACTTGATCGAGCGACGCAGCGCACCGTCGGAGTGTTCCCAGTCCTCGAGGTCGGTCAACGCGGCGTCGATTTGGTCATCGGTCAACAAAGCCATACCCGACGGTAGGACGGTATAGCCTCACACGCCATGCCCACCCAGGTTGTCGTCGCCGGAGCTGTGATCGTCGGGCCGGCGCTGCTGATCGCGCAGCGACGCCGCCCCCCGGAGCTGGCCGGACGCTGGGAGCTTCCCGGCGGCAAGGTGATGCCCGGCGAGACCGAACCGGCGGCCCTCGCCCGAGAGCTCGCCGAGGAGCTGGGCCTGGACGCCGAGGCGATCACCGTGGGGGAGCGCCTCGGTGCTGACGTCGTGCTCGACTCCGGCATGACCTTGCGCGCCTACCGGGTCAGCCTGGCGCGCGGCGAGCCCCGGCCGGACGATCACCAGGCCCTTCGCTGGGTGACCGCTGTGGACTTGCCTGACATTGACTGGGTACCTGCCGATCGAGCTTGGCTGGCCGAGCTGGCTCGGGCACTGTAGTGAAACAGCTCTGTAAATTGTGCCGATGAATTGGGTCGCTCAGCGATATACCTCGCTACGCTGGGATTTTGGGCCTGAGCGGTGCGCTGCGGCGGCCCGGCCTGCTGCCTGAACCGCTGGAGTGCGGCGACCCCTCTAAGGAGAACTCCGATGACACGCGCTACGCCGCCCACCTCGCCGGCACCGCCTTCCACGGCCCGCATCGGCGGTCCGCTCGAGGAGTTGCTGGAACGCAGTGGCCGGTTCTTCACCCCGGGCGAGGTCTCGGCGGATCGGCGCACCGTCACCCGCCGGGGCGGCCGCGAGGCCGACATCTTCTACCGGGACCGCTGGAGCCACGACAAGGTGGTCCGCTCCACCCACGGGGTGAACTGCACCGGCTCGTGCTCGTGGAAGATCTTCGTCAAGGACGGGATCATCACCTGGGAGAACCAGGCGACCGACTATCCCTCGGTGGGCCCGGACCGGCCCGAGTACGAGCCGCGCGGCTGCCCCCGGGGCGCGTCCTTCTCCTGGTACTCCTACTCGCCGACCCGGATCCGCTACCCCTACGCGCGGGGACCGCTGGTCGAGATGTTCCGCGAGGCCAAGGCCCGCCTGGGTGACCCGGTGCTGGCCTGGGCCGATATCCAGGCCGACCCGCAGCGCCGGCGGCGCTACCAGCAGGCCCGCGGAATGGGCGGGCTGGTGCGGGTGACCTGGGCCGAAGCGACCGAGATGATCGCGGCCGCGCACGTGCACACCATCACGGCCTACGGCCCCGACCGGATTGCGGGCTTCTCGCCAATTCCGGCGATGTCGATGGTGTCGTTCGCCGCCGGGTCCCGGTTCATCCAGATGCTCGGCGGCGTGATGACGTCGTTCTACGACTGGTATGCCGACCTGCCGGTCGCCTCCCCGCAGGTGTTCGGTGACCAGACCGACGTCCCGGAGTCCGGGGACTGGTGGGATGCCGCGTACCTGATGATGTGGGGTTCCAACGTCCCGATCACCCGCACCCCCGATGCGCACTGGATGGCCGAGGTGCGCTACCGCGGGACCAAGGTGGTCAGTGTCAGCCCCGACTACGCCGACAACACCAAGTTCGCCGACGAGTGGATGCCCTGCGCGGCCGGCACCGACGGTGCGCTGGCCATGTCGATGGGCCACGTCATCCTCACCGAGTGCTACGTCAAGCAAGAGGTGCCGTTCTTCACCGACTATGTGCGCCGCTACACCGACCTGCCGTTCCTGATCAAGCTGGAAGAGCGCGACGGCCGGCTGGTGCCGGGCAAGAACCTGACCGCAGCCGATCTGGGTCAGACGGTAGAAAATGCCGCGTTCAAGCCGGCCCTGCTCGACGAGGCCACCGACACCGTCGTGGTACCGCACGGCTCGCTGGGCTTCCGGTGGGGCGACGAGGGCATGGGCAAGTGGAACCTCGACCTCGGCGATGTGCGGCCGGCGCTGACCGTGCTCGACTCGGCGTCCCAGAACGGGCACCGGCGCAGCGCCCTGGTGTCGCTGCCGGGCTTCGACACCGTGGACGGCCACGGCACCGTCGTCGAGCGCGGAGTCCCGGTCCGCCAGGTCGGCGAGCACCTGGTCTGCACCGTCTTCGACCTGATGCTGGCCAACTACTCGGTGGGCCGCCCCGGTCTGCCCGGCGAATGGCCCACCGGGTACGAGGACGGCACCGCCGTCAACACCCCGGCCTGGCAGGAGCCGATCACCGGGGTCTCGGCCGCCCAGGCGATCCGGGTGGCGCGCGAATTCGCCCGCAACGCAGAGGAATCCGGCGGCCGGTCGATGATCATCATGGGCAGCGGTATCTGCCAGTGGTTCCACGGCGACGCCACCTACCGGGCGGTGCTGGCACTGCTGATGCTGACCGGCTCGATGGGACGCAACGGCGGCGGCTGGGCGCACTACGTCGGCCAGGAGAAGGTGCGCCCGCTGACCGGGTGGCAGACGATGGCCGCCGGCAGCGACTGGTCGCGGCCGCCGCGCCAGGTGCCGGGCACCTCGTACTGGTACGCCCACACCGACCAGTGGCGCTATGACGCCTACGGGGCGGACAAGCTGACCACGCCGCTGGGGCGGGGCCGGTTCGACGGCAAACACACCATGGACATCCTCGCTTCGGCCACCGCGATGGGCTGGAGCCCGTTCTATCCGCAGTTCGACAAGTCCAGCCTGGATGTGGCCGATGCGGCCGGCGCGGCCGGGCGGGACGCGGGGGAGTACATCGCCGAGCAGCTCGCCGCCGGGGAGCTGAAGCTGTCGGTGACCGACCCGGACAACCCGGTGAACTGGCCGCGGGTGCTCACGGTATGGCGAGCCAACCTGATCGGCGCCTCGGGCAAGGGCGGGGAGTACTTCCTCAAGCACCTGCTGGGCACCGACGCCAGTGTGCTCGGCGAACCGCCGGCCGGCGGGGTCAAGCCGAAGAATGTGCGCTTCGACAGCGACATTCCCGAAGGCAAGCTTGACCTGCTGATGTCGATCGACTTCCGGATGACCTCGACCACCCTGATGTCCGACGTCGTGCTGCCCGCGGCGACCTGGTATGAGAAGGCCGATCTGTCCTCGACCGACATGCACCCGTATGTGCACTCGTTCTCCGCGGCGATCGACCCGCCATGGGAGACCCGCAGCGACTACGACGCGTTCGGCGCGATCGCTCGCACCTTCAGCGGGTTGGCCAAAAAGCACCTGGGAGTCCGCAGCGACGTCGTGCTCACCGCGATGCTGCACGACACCGCCGACGCGATGGCCTATCCCGAGGGAACCGAACGCGATTGGCTGAACACCGGCGAGACACCGGTTCCCGGCAAGACGATGCCCAAAGTCACTGTGGTGGAACGTGATTACACCGCAATTCACGATAAGTGGCAGACTCTGGGCCCGTTGGTGGAGACCCTCGGCATGTCGACCAAGGGTTATACCGTGTTCCCCCACGAAGAAGTCGAGGACCTGGCCGGCCGGTTCGGGGTGATGAAATCCGGGGCCGGAGAAGGGCGCCCGGCGCTGACCACCGCGACGCGGATGGCCGACACCATATTGGCGCTGTCGGGCACCACCAACGGCCGGATCGCCACCGAGGGCTTCCGCGAACTGGAGAAGCGCACCGGGCAGCGGCTGGCGCACCTGTCGGAGGGCAGCGAGGAAAAGCGGATCACCTACGCCGACACCCAAGCTCGTCCGGTGCCGGTGATCACCAGCCCGGAATGGTCCGGCAGCGAGACCGGCGGCCGGCGCTACGCGCCGTTCACCATCAACATCGAGTGCCTGAAGCCGTTTCACACCCTGACCGGCCGGATGCACTTTTACACCGCGCACGACTGGATCGAGGAACTCGGCGAGCACATGCCGGTCTACCGGCCCCCGCTGGACATGGTGCGGCTGTTCGATGCCCCCGAACTCGGCGAGGTCGGCGACGGCATCGGCATCACCGTGCGGTACCTGACCCCGCACTCGAAGTGGTCGTTCCACTCCACCTACCAGGACAACCTGTACATGCTGTCGCTGTCCCGCGGCGGGCCGACCATGTGGATGAGCCCGGGAGACGCCGCGAAAATCAATGTGAAAGACAATGATTGGATCGAGGCGGTCAACGTCAACGGGGTGTTCGTCGGCCGGGCGATCGTGAGTCAGCGGATGCCGGACGGGGTGGTGTTCGTCTACCACGTGCAGGAGCGCACCGTCGACACCCCGCGGGCCGAGACCAACAACAAGCGCGGCGGTACCCACAACTCGCTGACCCGGATCCGGGTCAAGCCCAGCCATCTCGCCGGCGGCTACGGCCAGCATGCGTTCGCGTTCAACTACCTGGGACCGACCGGTAACCAGCGCGATGAGGTGACCGTGGTGCGTCGCCGCCGCAACCAGGACGTGAGGTACTGAGCACATGAAAGTAATGGCGCAGATGGCCATGGTGATGAACCTGGACAAATGTATCGGGTGCCACACCTGCTCGGTGACCTGCAAACAGGCCTGGACCAACCGCGAGGGCACCGAGTACGTCTGGTTCAACAACGTCGAAACCCGCCCGGGCGGAGGGTACCCGCGCACCTACGAAGATCAGGACCGTTGGAAGGGCGGCTGGACGCTGGACAAGAAGGGCCGGCTGCGCCTGCTGGCCGGCGGACGCGTCCACAAACTGCTGAACATCTTCGCCAACCCCAACCTGCCCGGCTTGAAGGACTACTACGAGCCGTGGACCTACGACTATGAGAACCTCACCACGGCGCCGCTGGGCGACACCATCCCGGTCGCGGCGCCACGGAGCTCGATCACCGGCGATCCGATGAAGATCGAGTGGGGGCCCAACTGGGATGACAACCTCGCCGGATCACCGGAGAACCTGGTCAACGACCCGATCTTGGCCAAGATCAGCGACCAGGTGAAAAGCGAGCTTGAAGAAACCTTCATGTTCTACCTGCCGCGGATCTGCGAGCACTGCCTGAATCCGTCGTGCGTGGCGTCGTGTCCAACCGGCGCGATCTACAAGCGTGAAGAAGACGGCATCGTGCTCGTCGACCAGGACCGCTGCCGCGGTTGGCGACTGTGCGTGTCGGGATGCCCGTACAAGAAGGTCTACTTCAACCACAAGACCGGCAAGGCCGAGAAGTGTCACTTCTGCTACCCGCGCATCGAGGTCGGCCTGCCGACCATCTGCTCGGAGACCTGCGTCGGGCGGCTGCGCTACATCGGGCTGGTGCTCTACGACGCCGACAAGGTGCTCGAGGCGGCGTCGGTGGAGAAAGACACCGACCTGTACGAGGCGCAGCGCAGCGTGTTCCTGGATCCGACCGACCCGAAGGTGATCGCGGGCGCGCGCGCCGAGGGGATCTCCGACACCTGGATCGAAGCCGCCCAGCGTTCACCGATCTATGCGCTGATCAACACCTACAAGGTGGCATTGCCGCTGCACCCGGAGTACCGGACCATGCCGATGGTCTGGTACGTCCCGCCGCTGTCACCCGTCGTCGATGCGGTCGCCCGCGACGGGCATGACGGCGAAGACCTGGGCAACCTCTTCGGCGCCCTTGATGCGCTGCGCATCCCGATGGCCTACCTCGCCGAACTGTTCACCGCCGGCGACACCGCCGTCATCGAAGACGTGCTGCGACGGCTGGCGGCAATGCGTTCCTACATGCGCGACATCAGCTTGGGCCGCGAGGCCCAACCGCACATCCCTGACTCGGTCGGCATGACCGAAGAGGAGATGTACAACATGTACCGGCTGTTGGCGATCGCGAAATACGAAGAGCGCTATGTGATTCCGACCGCCTACAGTCAGAAGGCGCACGAGCTCGAACACATGGGGTGCTCGATCACCGGTGGCCCGAACGGACACGAGGACGACCCGTTCGTCGGCACCGACGGTCAAGACGGCTCGTCGTTCCACATGGTCGAGAACGGCGGACACGCCCAGCGGCCGCGGGGCCGGACCAACCTGCTCAACTGGGGCGGCGGCGATCAGGCGGCGCCCGAGATGTTCCCGGAGCACCGGTGAAGCGGTTCGTCCGCTCCCTGCGGCGCCAACCCGGCGGGCCGGGCGATCGGGCGGTGTGGCAGGCGGCGTCGCTGTTGCTGGCCTATCCCGACGAGCAGCTGCATCAGCGGCTCGACACCGTCGAAGCACTGCTCGCCCACGCCGACGCGAAGCCGGCGGAGCTGTTGCGGCGCACCGTGTCCGCGCTGCGCGAATTCGAGCCGATGGCCGCTGCTGTCGACTACGTCGAAACCTTCGACATGCGACGGCGTTCGACGATGTTTCTGACCTACTGGACCGGCGGGGACACCCGCAACCGGGGCATGCAGATGCTGGCGTTCGCCACGGCCTACCGCGAGGCCGGCGCCGAGCCGCCGGCCGGCGAGGCGCCCGATCACCTGCCGGTGGTGCTGGAGTTCGCCGCGACGGTCGACCCCGAGGCCGGGCGGCGGCTGCTGCTGGCGCACCGGGCGCCGATCGACGTGATGTACAAGTCGCTGAGCGACGCAGAATCGGCGTATGCCCACACGCTGGCCGCGGTGTGCGAGACACTACCGGCGGCAACCGATCAGGAGGTGCAGAACGTGACCGAGCTGATGGCGTCTGGGCCGCCGGCCGAATCCGTTGGGCTGCAGCCATACTCGGCGACTGTTTCGCTGGGGATGCCGAAGGTGCCGACGCGATGACCGAAGTCACCGTCACCAGCCCCGCCGAGCTGTGGTGGGACATCGTGCCCTACTTCGTTCTGGCCATCGCCGGCGTCGCCACCTGGTGGCGGTACAAATACGACAAGTTCGGCTGGACCACCCGTTCCTCGCAGCTCTACGAGTCCAAGCTGCTGCGGATCGGCAGCCCGATGTTCCACTTCGGCAGCTTCGTGGTGATCATCGGTCACATCGTGGGCCTGTTCGTCCCGGAGTCGTGGACGGAAGCGCTGGGGATGAGCGACCGCCTCTATCACCTGCAGGCGCTGATCCTGGGGCTGCCCGCCGGTATCGCCACGCTGGTCGGCGTCGGGCTGCTGATCTATCGCCGGCGCACCGAGCGGTCGGTGTTCAAGGCCACCAGCGTCAACGACAAGCTGATGTATCTGGTGCTGGTGTGCGCGCTGGTGGTCGGCATGAGCTGCACCCTGATGGGCACCACCGCCTACGGGGAGCAACACGACTACCGGCAGACCGTCTCGGTCTGGTTCCGGTCGATCTTCACGCTCGACCCGCGCGGTGATCTGATGCTGCAGGCCCCGATGTACTTCCAGGTGCATGTGCTGATCGCGCTGAGCCTGTTCGCGCTGTGGCCGTTCACCCGTTTGGTGCACGCGTTCAGCGCGCCGATCGGATATCTGTTCCGGCCCTACATCGTCTATCGCAGCCGGGACGTGGCCAAGAAGAATCAGCCGATGGGCTCCCGGCCGCCGCGGCGGGGCTGGTGAGGCTGTTCGCGGCGCTGCCCGCCGCGCTCATGTTGATCGGTCTGGCCGCGCCTGCCCAGGCCGATCCGGCCACCGACGACAGCGACTTCCTCGCGGCCCTGCAGGCGGCCGGCATCACCTACAACCGCCCGGATCAGGCCGTGGTCACCGCGCGGATGGTGTGCAAGTTGATCGCGGACGGCAAGCCGAGCACGGAGGTGCTCGAGGGCCTCAAGGAGCGCAATCCGGGGCTGTCGACCGAGCACGGAACGGTGTTCGTCGGGATCGCCGCACGGTCGTACTGCCCGGATCAGCTGGTGCAGAACCCTGCCGGGGGAGCGCAGTAGCGGTCTGCGCTACGGCCGCAGCTTGTGCAGCTCGTCGGTGACCAGTGCCTCGAGCCGGGCGGGCGGGAACCGGGCGGGTTCGCTGACCGCGTGCAGCGCCAGCCCGTCGACCAGTGCGCACAACACGTCGCATTGGGCGGCGGGATCGAAGTCGGTTCGCAAGGAGCCGTTCTGCTGGCCCTTGGCCAGCAGGGACCTGATGCCGCTGCGGATGGCGCTGTAACGGGCCCGGAACGCCTCCGCGAACGCGGGCTCGGTCTCGGCGCTGGCCAGGACCTGCGCGTAGAAGCGCGGCATCACCTGCTCGGCCTCGGTGGTCGGTAACGGGATCACGCACATCCGGCGCAGCTCCTCAAAGGTGTCGGTCATCGACACGGCCTGGCCGAGCAGCTCCTCGAACGGGGCGAGCACCGCGTCCGCCGCCGCCACCAGCAGCTCCTGCTTGCCGGTGAAGTGGTGCATCACCACGCCGGTGGTGTAGCCGATCTCGCGGGCGATCGAGCGCAGCGAAGCGCCGGACAGTCCCTCGCGGGCGATCACCCGCACGGCCGCATCCACAACTTCCGCCCGCCGGTCGCCGCCGGCCTGCGCCGAATGCCGCGAGGCGGTTCCGTCGGTGGGCATCAGATTCCTCCGGGGCTTGACAACGCGCCAAACGGGAACGAGCATAACACCCGTTACGAACATCACAACTGTTATGAGGTACGGGTCGTGCAGGTAACCGAGCAGCTCAAGCAGGATTTGGCGACTGACGGCGCCGTCGTCGTCCGGAATCTCTTCAATACCGAACAGCTCCGCCGGGTCAGGCAGAGCTACGACTACGGGATCGCCCACCCGAGCCCGCAGGCCAAGCGGGTCTACCCGGGCACCGCCGACGAGCACTTCAACGAATACGGCAACCCGGGCAACATCGAGCAGTACCTCGTGCTGATCAAGGATCTGGGACTGGCCGACTTTGCGGCGGCGCTGTGGGATTCCGAGCACGTGTGGTTCCTGGGCGAGGAGCTCTTCATGAAGAAGGGCGGCAAGGCCGGTCGCTCACCCTGGCATCAGGACACGTCCTACATGCCGGCTCACGGGCCGCATCTGCTCAACATCTGGATCAGTTTCGAGAAGCTCCCCAAACGCAACGCGCTCGAGTTCGTCCGCGGCTCGCACCTCGGTGCCCAGTACGACGGCACGTCCTACACCGATCCGACCGATCCCACCAAGCCGCTGTGGGGTGACGGCAGCTGGCCCCGGCTGCCCGACATCGAGGCTGAGCGCGCGCAGGATTCGGCGTCCTGGGACGTCATTTCCTGGGATCTCGAACCCGGTGACGCGCTGGTCTTCCACTCCGGCATCCTGCACGGCGGCGCCCCGGTGACGCCGGACTGCCCGGAGCGCCAGACGCTGGTGTTCCGGTTCTTCGGTGACAAACTCTTCTACCGGCCGCTGCCGTCTACCCAGCCCGATTTCGGGCATGACATCAGCGGACTCAACGACCCTTCGCTGACGCCCGGCGACCCCTACCACCCCGAATACTTCGCGCAGCTGCGCTGAATCCCGAGGAGATCCCATGGACCGCACCGTCATTCCGTCGTGGATGCAGCCGATGCACGACACCCATCACTTCGCCCCGGCGGTCATCGACGGCGATCACCTGCGCTGCTCGGGAATGATCGGCCTCCGTCCCGATCTGACCGTCTCGGAGAATCTCACGGAGCAATTCACTCAGGCGTTTGAAAACCTCCGCGATCTGCTGGGAGAGGTGGGCCTCGGCTTCGCCGACGTCACGGAGATGACCACGTATCACATCGGCCTCGCCGGGCATATCGAGGAGTTCTGCGCGGTCAAGGACGCCTTCATCTCGGCGCCGTATCCGGCCTGGACCGCCGTCGGCATCTCCGAACTGGCCTCGCCCGGGGCCTCGGTCGAGATTCGGATCACCGCCCGGCTGCGCTGATTGCCGCGCGACCGGCAGGGCGCGGCATAAAGTGACGGCGTGGCCCTGCCTGACGACGTCTATGCCCGGCTGCTTACGTTCCGGACGCGGCTGCGGCGCTTCGAGCGCTGGAGCGCTGACCAGGCGCAGGCCGCCGGGCTGACCCCGGCGCAACACCAGTTGCTGCTGGCGGTCCGTGGCCACAGTGACTCGCGGGGGCCCACGGTCGGTGATATCGCCGAATACCTGCTGTTGCGCCACCACAGTGCCGGCGAGTTGATCCAGCGTGCCGAGGCGGCCGGGCTGGTCACCCGGGTCCGCGACAGCGAAGACCAGCGGGTGATCCGTCTGCAGCTCACCGAGACGGCGGCGCATTGCCTGCAATCGCTGACTGAGCTGCACCTCGAGGAGCTGGAGCGGTTCAGCGCAGAGTCCCCGCTGGGGTTGTGACCTTCGTTGCTCTAGGCTTCTCGTTTTCGCGATTGGCGGGGTGCGCTGGCAGAATCGCCCGGTGAACTTTCGTAACGTCGCCATCGTCGCGCACGTAGACCACGGCAAGACGACTCTGGTCGACGCCATGCTCCGCCAGTCCGGCGCCCTGCAGGAACGGGGAGAGGCCGCCGACCGGGTGATGGACTCCGGTGACCTGGAGCGCGAAAAGGGCATCACGATCCTGGCCAAGAACACCGCCGTGCACCGCCACCACGCCGACGGAACCGTCACCGTCATCAACGTGATCGACACCCCGGGCCACGCCGACTTCGGCGGCGAGGTGGAGCGCGGGCTTTCCATGGTCGACGGGGTGGTGCTGCTGGTCGACGCGTCCGAAGGACCGCTGCCGCAGACCCGGTTCGTGCTGCGCAAGGCGCTGGCCGCGCATCTGCCGGTGATTCTGGTGGTCAACAAGACCGACCGGCCCGACGCCCGGATCGCCGAGGTGGTCGAGGCCAGCCACGATCTGCTGCTCGATGTGGCCAGCGACCTCGACGACGCGGCGCAGGCCGCCGCCGAGCACGCGCTGGGGCTGCCGACGCTGTATGCCTCCGGCCGCGCCGGGGTGGCCAGCACCACCGCACCCGCCGACGGCTGCGTTCCCGATGGGGAGAACCTCGACCCGCTGTTCGAGGTGCTGCTCGAGCACGTACCGCCGCCCTCGGGCGACCCGGACGCGCCGCTGCAGGCGCTGGTCACCAACCTCGACGCGTCGGCCTTTTTGGGCCGACTCGCGCTGATCCGGGTCTACAACGGCCGGATCCGCAAGGGCCAGCAGGTCGCCTGGATGCGCGAGGTCGACGGCGAGCCGGTCACCACGACGGCGAAGATCACCGAGCTGCTGGTCACCGAGGGGGTCGAACGCACCCCGACCGAGGAGGCGGTCGCCGGTGACATCGTCGCCGTCGCCGGCATCGGCGACATCATGATCGGCGATACCTTGGCAGACCCCATCGACCCGGTCCCGTTGCCGCGCATCACCGTCGACGAGCCGGCGATCTCGGTGACGATCGGCACCAACACCTCCCCGCTGGCCGGAAAGGTCTCGGGCCACAAGCTGACCGCGCGCATGGTGAAGAGCCGGCTGGACACCGAGCTGATCGGCAACGTCTCGGTGCGGGTGGTCGACGTCGGGCGCCCGGACGCCTGGGAGGTGCAGGGCCGTGGCGAGCTGGCGCTGGCCATCCTCGTCGAGCAGATGCGCCGGGAGGGCTTCGAGCTGACCGTCGGCAAACCGCAGGTGGTCACCCGCAAGATCGACGGCAAGGTGCACGAGCCGTTCGAGCACCTGACCGTCGACTGCCCGGAGGAGTATGTCGGTGCCATCACCCAGCTCGCCGCCGCGCGCAAAGGCCGGATGACCGAGATGGCCAACCACACCACCGGTTGGGTGCGAATGGAGTTCATCATCCCCAGCCGCGGCCTGATCGGCTGGCGCACCGACTTCCTCACCGAGACCCGGGGGACGGGTATCGCCAACGCGGTCTTCGACGGCTATCAGCCGTGGGCCGGCGAGATCCGCGCCCGGCACACCGGCTCGCTGGTGAGCGACCGGGCCGGGTCCATCACGCCCTTCGCGCTGATCCAGTTGGCCGACCGGGGACAGTTCTTCGTCGAACCGGGCCAGGAAACCTACCAGGGCATGGTGGTCGGGATCAACCCTCGCGCCGAGGACCTCGACATCAACGTCACCAAAGAGAAGAAGCTGACCAACATGCGATCCTCCACCGCGGATGTGATGGAGACCCTGGCCCGGCCGATCGAAATGGAGCTGGAGCAGGCGATGGAGTTCTGCGCCGCCGACGAATGCGTCGAGGTCACCCCCGAGGTAGTGCGGGTGCGCAAAGTCGAGCTGGATTCGACGCTGCGGGCGCGCAGCCGCGCCCGGGCCAAGAACCTCTAGATTTGGGCCGTCCCGATACCCTGGTGGCCGTGCCGAAACCCCTCCGCCGCCTTCCTGTGACGGCGGGCGCCCTGGTTTCGGCGATGCTGCTGGTGTTGAGCCAGGCGTGCACGGTCAATCCGCCACCGGCGCCGCAGAGCACCGAGACCCCGAAAAGCGCCCCGCCCCCGCCGCGGCGCGTCAGCCAGATCATCATGGGCATCGACTCGATCGGCGCCGGCTTCAACCCGCACCTGCGCTCCGACCTGTCGGCGGTCACCGCAGCCATCAGCGCCCTGGTGTTGCCCAGCGCCTTCCGGCCGATCCCGGATCCCGGCACGCCGACCGGTTCCCGCTGGGAGATGGATCCGACGCTGCTGGTGTCGGCCACGGTGACCGATGATGCGCCCTTCACCGTGACCTACCGGATCCGGCCCGAGGCGTCCTGGACCGACAACGCGCCCATCGCGGCCGACGACTTCTGGTACCTGTGGCAGCAGATGGTCAGCCAGCCCGGCGTCGTCGACCCGGCGGGGTATGACCTGATCACCGGGGTGCACTCCGTCGACGGCGGCAAGCGGGTGGTGGTCACCTTCGCCAAGCCGTATCCGGCCTGGCGCGAGCTGTTCAGCAACATCCTGCCCGCGCACATCGTCAAAGATGTGCCCGGCGGTTTCCCGGCCGGGCTGGCCCGGGCGCTGCCGGTCACCGGCGGCCAGTTCCGGGTCGAGAACATCGATCCGCAGCGCGACGCGATCCTGCTCGCCCGCAACGACCGCTACTGGGGCCCCCCGGCCAAACCGGACCTGATGCTGTTCCGCCGCGCCGGGTCGCCGGCCGCCCTGGCCGACTCGATCCGCAACGGTGACACCCAAGTGGCCCAGGTCCACGGCGGCTCAGCCGCCTTCGCCCAGCTGTCGGTGATCCCGGGGGTGCAGACCGCCCGGGTGGTCGCACCGCGGGTGATGCAGTTGGCGCTGCGGGCCGGGCAACCCAAGCTGGCCGACGTGCGGGTCCGCCGGGCGCTGCTGGGGCTTCTCGATGTCGGCCTGCTGGCCACGGTGGGTGCCGGCAGCGACAACACCGTCACCCTGGCCCAGGCCCAGATCCGCACGCCCAGCGACCCCGGCTACGTGCCGACCGCCCCGCCGGCCATGTCCGGCTCGGCGGCGCTCGCGCTGCTACAGGCGGCCGGCTACCAGGTCGAGAAGGATGCTCCGCCCTCCGCGCTGGTACCACCGGCGGGCGCCGAGCCCACCCTGCCGCACCCGCCGGAGATCACTCGCGGCCGAATCAGCCAGGACGGCGAACAGCTGTCACTCGTCATCGGGGTGGCGGCCAACGACCCGACCTCGGTGGCCGTGGCCAACACCGCCGCCGACCAACTGCGCAACGTGGGCATCGCGGCCACCGTGCTGCCGCTGGACTCGGTGAAGCTCTACCGCGAGGCGCTGGTGACACATCAGGTCGACGCCATCGTCGGCTGGCAGCAGGCTGGCGGCGATCTGGCGACACTGCTGGCGTCGCGGTATGGCTGTATCGCGCTGGAGGCCACCACCGTGCCGACGTCCGGTGGCCCGGCCCCGTCTGCGGCTCCGGTCCCGCCGTCGCCCTCACCCGCGGCGGAGGCGCGCACGCCGACGTCGACGGTGCCGCCGCGTCCCGACGGCTCCCCGGCGCTGGTGCAGGCGCCGTCGAACATCACCGGGGTCTGCGACCACGGCATCCAGGCCGAGATCGATGCGGCCCTCGACGGCAGCAAGCCCATCAGCGAGGTGATCGCGGCCGTCGAACCACGGCTGTGGAACATGGCGACCGTGCTGCCGATCCTGCAGGACACCACGATCGTGGCCGTCGGGCCCAGTGTGGCGAACGTCAGCCTGTCCGGGTCGGTGCCGGTGGGCATCGTCGGAGACGCCGGAATCTGGCTTAAGCGGCCTTAGGGGCGGGTCCGCAGGAGAGTAGCCGAAGCAAAAGCTTCCGGTTCGCTGAGAGATGACCCGCGGGTATCCCGGACGGCCGGTCGGCGGAGTTAAGGTCGCAAGGCCGGGAGGTTCGTCGTGGGGAAGGGGAGCCGTCGTCCGAGCCGAAATCGAACCCGTCTGCGTCTTGCGCACAGATAATCCTTGGCTATTATTAAGCAACTTGCCGCCGACAAGTGGAGGGGACGGTTGATGGAACACCTCGCTCACCGCTGCGCCACCGTGGCAGCTGCAACGCTCGCCGTCGGTGGACTGGTCGCGGCTCTGACTCCGGCCACGCAGTCACTGCCTGACGTGCAGATTCGCGCCTTCGACCTGGCCAACTCGGCGGCGGCGAACGTGGATGTCAACCCTGGCCTTGAAGTGGCCGAGAGCCACGCGCGTATCGCTTTCCCAGGTCCGGGTGACCTGGAGTCACAGCAGGTCACGCTGGGCGATCTGCTGTTCGGCAATGGCGAGAACGAACTCGGCACCGGGTCGCCGGTCGACATCGGCGACATCGAGAAGGAGTTGAGCGAACTGCTCGGCGTGGGCGGAACCCCGGACCCGCAAAGCGTGCTCAGCGTCGTGCCGTCAGTCGTCGATTTCGGTGGCGTTGCCGGTCCTTCGGTGGCAGGCTTCAGCGGCGGCAGCGAGCAGGCCGCCAACGCCGCGGTGGCAAGCCTGACGACCGGCATGTACGCCCTGATGCAGGGCCTGCCGGTGGCCTACCAATCGTTGCTCAGCGGGATTGCCAGCGCCGAATTGGCGTTCAACAACGCCCTGATGGAGGCGCAACTGAGTGTCGTCGGACAGATTCCCGACGACAGCGCAGCCAGCGAGATCGCCCACTTCATCTTCCTTGCCAACAACTCGATCGTCGCCCAGAACGAACAGGCGCTGAACAGTCTGCTCGGCATCGACCTCAGCGGGGCCGACCTGCAGAACAGCTTGTTCGGCGGTTTCGATCCGGGCAGCGCCGCGTTCGGAGCCGACTGGGATGCCCTGCTGGCTTCCTTCAGCCCGGACACGGTCTCGGCGGTTCTGCACGACAACCTCGCGTTGCTGCTGACCGACCTCGACATCCCCAACTACCTGGCGAGCTTCATCCTGGGCATCTTCTGATTCGGGCGATAGGGTTCGGCCGATGTCAGATCGGACCCCACGACTGTTGTTCGTGCACGCCCATCCCGACGACGAGACGCTGACCACCGGGGCAACGATCGCTCACTACGCCGCCCGCGGCGCCGACGTGCACGTCGTGACCTGCACGCTCGGCGAAGAGGGCGAGGTCATCGGGGACCGCTGGGCGCAGCTGGCGGTCGATCACGCCGATCAGCTCGGCGGCTATCGGATCGGCGAGCTCGCCGCCGCGCTGCAGGCACTGGGTGTCGGTCCGCCGCAGTTTCTCGGCGGCGCCGGCCGGTGGCGCGATTCCGGAATGGAGGGCACGCCCGCCCGGCGACAGCAGCGGTTCACCGACGCCGATGCCGCCGAGACCGTCGCGGCGCTGACGGCAGTCATCCGGCGGCTGCGTCCGCACGTGGTGGTGAGCTATGACCCGCACGGCGGCTACGGCCATCCCGACCATGTGCACACCCACCGCGTCACCACCGCAGCGGTGGCGGCCGCGGCAGACGACGCAGCCGGCCAGGGCTGGACCACCCCGAAGTTCTACTGGACGGTGACCGCCGCCAGTGCATCGCGGGCCGCCCGGCGGGCGCTGCAGGACGCCGACCGGTTGCCGCACTGGACGCTGCCGGGAGAGGGCGATGCGGTGGGTGAGTTTCCCGACGAACGGATCGACGCGGTCATCGAGGCCGCCGAGTGCCGCGCGGCCAAGGTGGCGGCCATGGCGGCGCATGCCACCCAGGTCGTCGTGGGTCCCACCGGCCGGGCGTTTGCGTTGTCCAACAACGTGGCTCAGCCCATTCTGGACAGCGAGTACTACGTGCTGGCCGCCGGCAACGCCGGTCCGCGTGACGCACGGGGGTGGGAAACCGATCTGCTGGCCGGACTTGAGCCCGGCGCCGCCGGGCAGGGGGTAAGCTCTGCTGATCAAGTCCCTGACGTAGAGCTGAAGGCGTAGGCATGGATCCCGATCTGGACCCGAACTTGGAGCACTGGCAGTGGTGGCTGGACAGCTTCCAGTGGATGGTCGGTTCGATGGTCAGCCAGCTGGACAGCATCCCCACTTGAGCCCGGTCGCGCCGCTCACCGAGCCCGCGATGAATACCGCTACGCCGGGGCGGGCAGTCGACTACCCGGTACTGACCCTGCTGGCCGTCGACGGCGTGCTCTGCGCCGTGGCCAGCGCTCTGTTGCTGCCCGCGCACATCGGCGCCGTCCCATTTCCGCTCAGCGCCGTGGTCGGCGGCCTGGTCAATGCCGGTTTGGTGTGGCTGGCTCTGCGCTGCACGTCCTCGCTGCGGTTGGCCGCGCTGCCGCTGTGGGCCTGGCTGGTGGCGATCGCGGTGATGACATTCGGCGGCCCGGGCGACGACCTGATCTTCGCCGACCGCGGCGTGATGGCATACGGCGTGTTGCTGATGATCGTGCTGGGCAGCGCACCGCCCGGGTGGCTGCTATGGCGGCGCCGCCAGGCGCAGTCGCCCGCTCGGCCGGCGGGCGAGCCCTGAGGGACGGGCGGGCGCGACCTGCGCCCGTCGGGCCGGCCGGCGCGGCGGCTACTGTGACGCGTATGGCATGCGCGAGATTCCGGATGCGGGTGGAACGCGGATGACGAACCCGTCGGCGCTGCGGCGTGTCCTGCGGCGGGCCCGCGACGGCGTACTTCTCAATGTCGAGGAGACCGCCATCGCGATGAGTGCGCGCGGTTCCGACCTGGCCGACCTGTGTGCGAGCGCGGCCCGGGTACGCGACGCCGGTCTGGTGTCCGGCGGCCGGCGCGGGCCGGGCGGTCGGCTGCCGGTCAGTTATTCGCGCAAGGTGTTCATCCCCGTCACGCACCTGTGTCGGGACACCTGCCATTACTGCACGTTTGTGACCGTGCCCGGGGTGCTGCGAGCCCAAGGCAAGCAGATGTACCTGGGGCCCGACGAGATCCTCGAGATCGCTCGCCGCGGCGCCGAATTGGGGTGCAAGGAGGCACTGTTCACCCTGGGCGACCGGCCCGAGGAGCGCTGGCCCGAAGCGCGCCAATGGCTCGACGAGCGGGGCTACGACAGCACGCTGGCCTATGTGCGGGCGATGGCGATCCGGGTGCTGGAGGAGACCGGTCTGCTGCCGCACCTGAACCCCGGGGTGATGAGCTGGTCGGAGATGTCGCGGCTCAAGCCGGTGGCGCCGTCGATGGGCATGATGCTGGAGACCAGCTCGAGGCGGCTGTTCGAGACCAAGGGGCTGGCGCATTACGGCAGCCCGGACAAGGACCCGGCGGTGCGGCTGCGCACGCTGACCGACGCGGGCCGACTCTCGATCCCGTTCACCACCGGCCTGCTGGTCGGCATCGGCGAGACACTGGCCGAACGTGCCGACACCCTGCACGCGATCCGCAAGGTGCACAAGGAATTCGGGCACATCCAGGAAGTGATCGTGCAGAACTTCCGCGCCAAGGAGCACACCGCGATGGCGTCGACGCCCGACGCGGGCTTCGACGATTTCCTGGCCACGGTGGCCGCGACCCGGCTGGTGCTGGGCCCCAAGATGCGGGTGCAGGCGCCGCCCAACCTGGTCTCGGCCGACGAGTGTCTGGCGCTGATCGGCGCCGGCGTCGACGACTGGGGCGGGGTGTCGCCGCTGACCCCGGATCACGTGAACCCGGAGCGGCCCTGGCCGGCGCTGGACGAGTTGGCCGCGGTCACCGAGCGGGCCGGTTACGACCTGGTGCAGCGGCTGACCGCCCAACCCGATTACGTGCAGGCCGGTGCGGCGTGGATCGACCCGCGGGTGCGCCCGCATGTCGCCGCGCTGGCCGACCCGGCCACCGGATGGGCGCGCGAGGTCAACCCGGTCGGGATCGCGTGGCAAGAGCCCGACGACGTGCAGTCCGCCGGCCGGATAGACCTGCACACCGCGATCGATGTCGACGGGCGGGCCACCGAGACCCGCAGTGATCTCGGTAGTGCCTTCGGGGATTGGGAGTCGATTCGCGAACAGATTCACGAACTGGCCGCCCGCGCGCCCGAACGCGTCGACACCGACGTGCTGGCCGCGCTGCGCTCAGCCGAGCGTGACCCGGCCGGCTGCAGCGATGCCGAGTATCTGGCCCTGGCCACTGCGGACGGCCCGGCGCTGGACGCGGTTGCCGCGCTGGCGGATTCGCTGCGGCGCGAGGCCGTCGGCGACGACGTGACCTATGTGGTCAACCGCAACATCAACTTCACCAATGTCTGTTACGTCGGCTGCCGGTTCTGCGCGTTCGCCCAACGCAAAGGCGATGCCGACGCGTTTTCGCTGTCCAACGCAGAGGTCGGCGAACGCGCCTACGAGGCGCATCTGGCCGGCGCCACCGAGGTCTGCATGCAGGGCGGGATCGACCCGGAGCTGCCGGTCACCGGTTATGCCGATCTGGTGCGGGCGGTCAAGGAGCGGGTGCCGTCGATGCACGTGCACGCCTTCTCTCCGATGGAGATCACCAACGGAGTGTCCAAGAGCGGCTTGAGCATTCGCGAGTGGCTGATCAGCCTGCGCGAAGCGGGGCTCGGCAGCATCCCGGGCACCGCCGCGGAGATCCTCGATGACGAGATCCGCTGGGTGCTGACCAAGGGCAAGCTGCCGACCTCGACGTGGGTCGAGGTGGTCACCACCGCGCACGAGGTCGGACTGCGGTCCAGCTCGACGATGATGTACGGCCACATTGATTCCCCGCGGCACTGGATCGGACACTTCCGGGTGCTGCGCGACATCCAGGACCGCACCGGCGGTTTCACCGAGTTCGTGCCGCTGCCGTTCGTGCACCAGAGTTCGCCGCTGTATCTGGCCGGCGGAGCGCGCCCGGGCCCCAGCCACCGCGACAATCGCGCGGTGCACGCGCTGGCGCGCATCATGCTGCACGGCCGGATCCCCAATATCCAGACCAGCTGGGTCAAGCTGGGCGTGGAGCGCACCCAGGTGATGCTGCGCGGCGGGGCCAACGATCTGGGCGGCACCTTGATGGAGGAGACCATCTCCCGGATGGCCGGCTCCGAACACGGGTCGGCCAAGACCATCGCCGAGCTGGTCGGGATCGCCGAGGGCATCGACCGCCCGGCCCGCCAGCGCACCACCGACTACGCGCCCATTCCGGCGCGAGAGTGCGCGTCCCCGGTCGACACACCGGGCTGACAGCCGGGATCGACGCACGCTCGCCATGCCGAACAGACTCGCAGCGAAATTGGCGCCGGCCCTCCTGGCGGCGATTTTCGGCTTGATCGGGTGCGGCGGTGCAAAGGTCGAGTCGGGGGATAACCGCGCTGCCGCCGGCTTCGCCGTGACCAGCCCGGCGTTCACTGACAATGCCGAAGTCCCCGCCGAATTCTCCTGCCACGGCCGCAACGTGCCCCCGCCGCTGCGTTGGCAGCACGTGCCGCCGGGCGCCGATTCGCTGGCGGTGGTGGTCGATGACCCGGACGCGCCGGCGGGGCTCTATGTGCATTGGGTGGTGACCGGCATACCGCCGACCACCACGGAGATCGTCGACGGCGTATTGCCCGGCGGCGCGGTGGTCAGCCTGAATTCCGACCGCAAGGCGGAGTATCTCGGTCCGTGCCCACCCGCGGGCACCGGGGTGCACCACTACCGCTTCCAGGTGTATGCGCTGCGCGAGGCGGCGGGGTTGACGCCGACGACACCGGTGCCGGAGTCGACCGCGACCATTGCGGACGTGACGATGGCGGTCGCCCGCACGGTGGGCCTTTTCGGCCGATGACTTCCCCTGCGAGCTGGGGCATCTCCCGCTTGCGAGCGTGCGTAGTTCCGGGAATCTGCTCGGCGTGTCGGCCGGGGACACGCACACTCGCGCAAGTACGGCGCTACAGGCGGGCGGCCAGTTCGGTGCCCTGCTTGATCGCGCGCTTGGCGTCCAGCTCCGTCGCCAGCGCCGCCCCGCCGATCACGTGCGGGCGCAGCCCGCGTTCGCGCAGCCCGTCCTCCAGATCGCGCACCGGTTCCTGGCCGGCGCAGACCACCACGTTGTCCACCGCCAGCAGCTGCGGGTGTGACTTGTTCGGCCCGTAGCTGATGTGCAGCCCGTCATCGTCGATCCGCTCGTAGTTCACCCCGGAGAGCTGTTGGACGCCTTTGGCTTTCAGCGACGCCCGGTGCACCCAGCCACTGGTCTTGCCCAGCTTGCGGCCTTGGGTTCCCGCGGTGCGGGCCAACAGGTACACCTGCCGAGCCGGCGGCAACGGGTCCGGGGCCACCAGCGCTCCCCGGGCATCCCACGGGTCGGCGGCACCCCACTCGGCCTTCCACTCTTTGAGGTTCAGCGTCGGGGAGGACTCCGGGTTCTCCACCACCAGGAATTCGCTGACATCGAAGCCGATCCCGCCGGCGCCGACCACCGCCACCGAAGCGCCCACCGGGCGGCCGGTGATCGCTTCGGCGTAGGACAGCACCATCGGATGCTCGATGCCGGGGATCTGCGGGATCCGGGGCCGCACTCCGGTAGCCAGGATCACCTCGTCGAAGCCGGTCAATTCGTCGACATGTGCCCGGCGGCCCAACCGCACCGTCACCGCGTACTTGTCCAGCATCGCGGTGTAGTAGCGAATGGTCCCGGCGAATTCCTCTTTGCCGGGAATCCGCTTGGCGAGGTCGAATTGGCCCCCGATGAACTCGTTCGCCTCGAACAGCGTCACCTGATGGCCCCGTTCGGCGGCGCTCACCGCCGCCGACAGCCCGGCCGGCCCGGCGCCCACCACCGCGATGCGCCGACGACGCCGCGTCGGGCTGAGCACCAGCGTCGTCTCGTGGCCGGCCCGGGGATTGACCAGACACGAGACCTTCTTGTGCACAAAGGCATGGTCCAAACAGGCCTGGTTGCAGGCGATGCAGGTGTTGATCTCGTCGGCCCGGCCGGCGGCGGCCTTGCGCACCCAGTCCGGATCGGCCAGCATCGGGCGGGCCATCGAGATCAGCTGCACCGACGTCTCGGCGAGGATCTGCTCGCCCGCCTGCGGCATGTTGATCCGGTTGGATGCCACCACCGGGATGCTGACGTGCTCGGCGACCGCGTGGGAGACGTCGACGAATGCGCTGTTGGGCACCGACGTCACGATGGTCGGCACCCGGGCCTCGTGCCAGCCGAAGCCGGAGTTGATCAGGGTGGCGCCGGCCTCCTCGACCTCGGTCGCCAGCGCGAGGACTTCGTCCCAGCTCTGGCCCTCTTCCACGTAGTCGGCCATCGACATCCGGTAACAGATGATGAAATCCGGTCCCACCGCCGCACGGGTGCGGGCCACGATCTGCACCGGGAATCTGCGCCGGTTGGCCGCGGTGCCGCCGTAGCGGTCGGTGCGCTTGTTGGTGCGCGGCGCCAGGAACTGGTTCAGCAGATAGCCTTCGCTGCCCATGATCTCGACACCGTCGTAGCCGGCCTCGCGGGCCAGTTCGGCCGCCCGGACGAAGTCGGCGATGGTCGATTCGACCCCCCGCGAGGAGAGCGCGCGTGGCCGGAACGGGTTGATCGGGGCCTTGATCGCCGACGCGCTGACCGAAAACGGGTGGTAGGCATAGCGTCCCGCGTGCAGGACTTGAAGCAGGATCTTGCCGCCCGCCTCGTGCACCGCTTCGGTGACGCGGCGGTGGCGGCGGGCGTCGGCCGGGGTGGTCATCGCCGAGGCGAACGGCAGCAGCCACCCCGTCCGGTTCGGCGCGTATCCGCCGGTGATGATCAGCCCCACGCCGCCGCGGGCCCGCTCGGCGAAGTACGCGGCCAGTTTGCCGATGTCGGAGGAGCGGTCCTCCAGGCCGGTGTGCATCGAACCCATCACCACCCGGTTGGCCAGGGTGGTGAACCCCAAATCCAAGGGGGACAACAGGATCGGGTACGGAGCTGTCACAGTGCCGCCCTAACCTCGTCGAGCCAGTCGATGGCGCTTTCCTCGGCCCGAATCCCGCCGCGCAGCACCAGGTACTGATGCAGCGCTGCTCCGGTCAGCGCGCCCGGGTCCGGGAATTGGCGTTTCTCCAACTCCCGGTACAGGTCCAGTCGCTCGGCGCGTTCGACGCGCAGTGTGGCGGCCTGGGCGGCTACCGCCGCGGCGTCGCCGTAACAGGCGGCTCGCACCTTCACGGCGAGGTCGCGCAGCGGCGCGTCGACCACCGCATTCCGGCGACCGGCCAGCGGTGCGGCGATCCAGCGGGCCAACTCGGCCCGGCCCGCGTCGGCGACCGTGTAGACCTTCTTGTCCGGACGGCCGCGCTGGCTCACCTCGGTGGCGAGCACCCAGCCGTCGGCTTCCATGGTGCGCAAGGTGCGGTAGATCTGCTGGTGGGTGGCGCTCCAGAAGTACCCGATCGAGCGGTCGAACCGGTTGGCGAGCTCATAACCGGAGCCGGCCTGCTCGCGCAGCGACACCAGGATCGCGTGGGGAAGAGCCACGAGCGTGAGCATAGGCACGCCGGGCGTGCCTATGCAACTAGTTGCACTGCAACTGTGCACATAGCAAGCGGGAGGTGCCGGTCACCGTGGCCACGCGGTTAATATCAGGAACCGATGAACCCGCCGTGTTTGGCCGCAGCCCCGTGAGCCCCGTGCCCGGCGGCAGGTCAGCCGCGCTGCCGACGTTCCCGTGGGACACATTGGCCGAGGTGACGGCGCTGGCCAAGGCCCATCCCGACGGCATCGTCGACCTGTCGGTGGGCACCCCGGTCGATCCCGTCGCTCCGGTCATCCGCGACGCGCTCGCGGCGGCTTCTTCGGCGCCGGGATATCCGACCACCGCCGGCACGCCGCGGCTGCGGACCTCGGCGGTCTCAGCACTTGAGCGCCGCTACGGGATCACCGGTCTCGCGGAGTCGGCGGTGCTGCCGGTCATCGGCACCAAAGAGCTCATCGCCTGGTTG
Source organism: Mycolicibacter sinensis (assembly GCF_001667375.1). Taxonomy (GTDB): domain Bacteria; phylum Actinomycetota; class Actinomycetes; order Mycobacteriales; family Mycobacteriaceae; genus Mycobacterium; species Mycobacterium sinense_A. The sequence continues at coordinate 30,780 of NZ_LZIN01000037.1, forward strand.
CCGACCCTGCTGGGCCTGGGCGGTGACGACGTGGTGGTCGTCCCCGAATTGGCCTACCCGACCTACGAGGTGGGAGCCCGGCTGGCCGGGGCGCCGTGGGTGCGCAGTGACGCGCCGGACCGCCTCGACAAAGCGTCCCCGGCCCTGGTGTATCTGAATTCACCCAGCAACCCCACCGGGGCCATCCTGGCCGCCGAGGAACTGCGCGCCCTGGTCGGCTGGGCCCGCGAGAACCGGGTGCTGCTGGTCTCCGACGAGTGCTATCTGGGGCTCGGCTGGGACGCCGACCCGCTGTCGGTGCTGCACCCGCAGGTGTGCGACGGCGACCACCGCGGCCTGCTGGCCGTGCACTCGCTGTCGAAGACCTCCTCGCTGGCCGGTTACCGGGCCGGCTTCGTCGCCGGCGACGCCGCCGTGGTGGCCGAACTGCTCGCGGTGCGCAAGCACGCCGGGATGATGGTGCCGACCCCGGTGCAGGCGGCGATGGTCGCCGCCCTCGACGATGACGCGCACGAACGCGAGCAGCGCGACCGCTACGCGCGCCGTCGCGCGATGCTGCTGCCGGCGATGCGCGCGGCCGGATTCACCGTCGACCTGTCGCAGGGCGGGTTGTATTTGTGGGCTACTCGCGGCGAGGCGTGCCGGCGCACCGTCGGGTGGTTGGCCGAACGCGGCATCCTGGTGGCGCCGGGGGAGTTCTACGGGCCGGCCGGCGCCGAGCACGTCCGAGTGGCGCTGACCGCCACCGACGAACGGATCGCCGCGGCGGCAGCCCGGCTGGGATCGGACCGCTAGGTCTTTTCCGCGCACCCGCGAATTTATCGGCCGCGAGATTCTATCTGCGCACTGCGACTGGAAAGGGCTGTGCTGCCACGTCGTTTCCAGTCGAAGCTGTCCGTGTTCGGTGCGACCCATACCTCTGCCGCCTGCGGGAATACGGACCCGCCGTAATAGCCTCACCGAAACCGATGATCCCAGGTGGCGACGCGGGTTCGGTGTCCAGCGACGAGGTGAGGAGTTTGTGGTGATGGACTTCGGAGCGTTGCCGCCTGAGATCAATTCGGCACGGATGTATTGCGGCGCCGGGTCGGCACCGTTGGTAGGTGCCGCATCAGCTTGGGGCGCCCTTGCCGAGGAACTGCATTCGGCAGCGGAGCTCTACCAGTCGCTGGTCTCCCAGATCGTCGACGCCTCCTGGCGGGGGCCCTCGGCGATAGCGATGCTCACCGCGGTCGGGCCCTACGTGGCCTGGATGAGTGCGACCGCCACCCAGGCTGAACAAGCGTCTGGGTATGCCCGTTCGGTCGTCGCGGCCTATGAAATCGCCTATACGGCAACGGTTCCCCCGGGACAGGTCGCAGCCAACCGCAGCCTGCTGAGCCTTCTGGTCGCCACGAATCTGCTCGGGCAGAACAGCTCGGCGATCGCGGCCACCGAGGCGCAGTACGCCGAGATGTGGGCGCAGGACGCCGCCGTGATGTATGGCTACGCAGGAGCGTCCCGGGTCGCCTCGATGGTGACACCATTCGAAACACCACCGCAGACCACCGTTGCGGGCGGGCAAGAACGCCAACAGGAAGCGCTCGCACAAGCCGTCGGTTCCGCTGCCCAGCACCGGGCCACGACAGATCTGGTCAGCGCGATCCGCGAAGTGTTGGAGAAACTTTCCTCGTCGCCGTCGCAACCATCGACATGGGACGAGCTCAAGGCGAATCTGCCGCAGATCCTGAAGAGCTTCACCAGCAGCGAACAGGTGGTTCAGCGGCTCGCCTCCACGCCGACCAACATCCTCAATATCATGAAAGGGCTTGTGCCGCCGGCGCCGGCCGCAGCGCCGCCCGTTGCTCCGCCGATCGCCCCGGCGCTTCCCGCGGCAGCCGGTGCACGATGGTCGGCCGGGGCGCCCTCGGCCGGGTTCGGCCGAGCCGGAACCATCGGCAAGTTATCGGTGCCTCCCAGCTGGGCCGGCGCCGCGCCGCCGACTAGTCCAGAGGCATTGGCGCCGCACGCTGTTCCTGCGTCCGGCTCCGTCGAGAACCAGCCCAAGGGCCTGCTGCGGGGGATGCCGATGAGCGCCGGCGCGCCCCGGCGCAGCGAGGGCTATGTCAACCGATACGGCTTCCGCTACAACGTGCTAACGCACCACCCGGCCGGCGGCTAGTCGGCCGCGCGTGCCCGGCTGCGCCCAAAGGTATTACCCGCGTTGGGATTATTTCTCTGACCGGCTAGTCGCACGGTACAAATTCCGGCACCCCATGCGATGTGTTTGCAGTGATCAGGATGGTTTCGTGAACGTTCGTTGAACGGGGTGTGGCGCACGGGCGGGGTCTCACGTCGGCAGAGTCGGCCGGCGACACCAGCTCCGGATCCAAATAGTCTGCCAAGTAGCCAGGCGCCCGAACTGCGGTGGCGCGGAAAACGATTAGGAGTGAGCAGATGTCGTTCGTCAACACCCAACCGGAAGCATTGGCGGCTGCCGCCAGCGGCTTGCAGGGTATCGGCGCGGTAGTGGCCGCGCAGAACGCAGCCGCCGCAGGCCCGACCACTGTCTTGCCGCCGGCGGCCGCTGACGAGGTATCGGCTTTGACCGCAGCGTTGTTCGCCGCGCATGCACACGCCTACCAAGAGGTCAGCGCACAGGCCGCGGCGATCCACGAGGCGTTCGTCCGGACCCTGGCCAGCAGTTCTGAGTCGTACGCGGTGACCGAAGCGGTCAACGCTGCGGTGGCGAGTTAGTCCGCAGCAATGGATTTCGGGTCATTGCCTCCGGAGGTCAACTCCGCCCGCATGTATGCCGGCGCCGGCTCCTCACCGTTGGTGGCCGCCGCGTCGGTGTGGAGCAGGCTGGCCGCCGAGCTGAACTCGGCTGCCGCCGGCTATGAGGCCATCGTCACCAGTCTGACGGGGCAGGACTGGCTGGGGCCGGCGTCGGCGTCGATGGCGCACGCGGTTGCGCCCTACCTGGACTGGATGAACGCGACCGCTGCGCGAGCCGAGCAGGCCGCGGCCCGGGCGCGGCAGGCCGCTACCGCCTACGAGACCGCGCTGGCCTCCACGGTGCACCCGGCTGCTGTCGATGCCAATCGCAACCAGTTGTCTGCCCTGGTCTCGACGAACGTGCTGGGGCAGAACACCCCGGCGATCGCGATGACCGAGGCGGATTACGGCGAGATGTGGGCGCGCGACACCGCCGCCATGTACGGGTATGCGGGAGAGTCGGCGTCGGCGTCGCAGGTGGCACCGTTCCACACACCGGATCCGACCACCACGAACGACTCGCAGAACGCGCAGCTGGTCTCCGCGCTCCAGTCCGCGCTGGCGAGCCTGGCCTCACCTGCCTCGTCGGCGGCCGGGGCGGCGGACTCGTCGACGTCGCCGCTGGACAGCATGCTGGGCGATCTCTACACGATGGTGGGTCTGAAATACACACCTGGAAGTCCGGTAGCCAATTTGCTGGCCCCGTGGACGTCCTATATCGCTCCGACGCAGAGCAGCATCGCGATCGCGCACTTCTCTACCGGTGCGGTCAACAGCGCGGTCTCCCTGTCGAAGGCGCTGGCGCCGGCTACCGCCGCGGCGAAGGCGGCCGGTGACGGTGCCAAGGCAGCCGCCGGGGCGCTACCGGCGGCGCTGCCGGCGGCCGGACTGGGCGCCCAACTCGGCGGCGCAGCCCCGGTGGCCGCAGGGCTGGGCACTGCCGCGGCGGCCGGGCGCTTGTCGGTACCGGCTAGCTGGACGGCCGGCCCCGCAGCGGCGTCGGTCGCGCCGATACCGGTCAGCACCGTCTCGGCCATCAGCCCCGATGTGGAAGGTTCCGGCAATCTGATGGGTGGGATGCCGTTGGCCGGTGCCGGCCTCGGCGCCAGGGGATCCGGACCCAGGTACGGCTTTCAGCACAAGGTGATGGCACGCCCGTTCTCCGCCGGCTGACGGTCGCGGGGTCTATTCGCAGGCGATGCCGTCGCCGTCGCCGTCCAACCCGGAGCGGTAGCCGGGTTGCCCGGCCAGGATCGGGGCGGCGCCGGCGGCCCGGGCAGCAGCGCAGTTCGGGAAGAACGCGGGCGCCCCGTCAACCGGACCGGCGAACGGCACCGGTTCGGTCTGGGTCTGCTCGGCCGGGGGTGTGGCTTCAGGTGTCTGTTCCGGGGGCGGCGGCTGGTCCGGAGCACCGTATACCGCGCTCAGAATCCGCGCGATCGCATCGTGCTCGGCCTGGGTGACCCACAGCCCGTAGACGGCCTTCACCTCGACGATCCGCGAGACGTAGGTATAGCGGTAGGACTTGTTGGGCGGCAACCACGTTGCCGCATCGCCGTCGCCCTTTTGTTCGTTGATCGGCCCGCTGGTGGCCTGCAGGTTCAGCGGATCATTGGCGAAGTTGCGCCGGGTGGTCTCATCCCACTGCTGAGCGCCCTTCTGCCAGGCATCCGACAACGCCACCACATGGTCGATCTGCACCGCCCGGGAGGTTCCCCGGCCGCGCTGGAAGGCGATCGCGGTGCCGGTGTACGGATCGTTCAGGACCCCCGATGCCACCACGCAATCGTTGCTGCCGGGCTTGATCTCGATGTCGACCAGATCACGGCGCAGGATGTCGTTGCGAGTGTCGCAACCGTTGTGGCCTTCGGGCACCGTCACGTCGTCGCTCCAGGCCTGCCCGAACAGTGCGCGCTCGTAGCCGGTCTTGGGTGCGCGGCCCTTGATCGGCAGCGTGTCGAGCTTGGCCAGTACGGGAGATGCGTCGCCGCCGACCGCAACCGGGTCGGCGGCCGGGGGAGCGGCCGGCGCGAGGAGCGACAAGGCCACCGCGACCGCGGCGTAGCCCCGCCATCTGCGTCCCTGCTCGGCCACGGCACCTTCCCCTCTCGCTGCGCTGGCGCGGACGGTATCAGCATGGTCCGACGCGATCGGCGGGTGCGACGTGTTCGCCGGGCGCAATAGGCTGGACCGGTGCGTGTCCATCCCGAAGTCGCCGATGCGCTGGCCGCCGGTCGGGCCGTGGTGGCGCTGGAAAGCACGATCATCACCCATGGGCTGCCGCGCCCGGAGAACCTGCGCATCGCCCGCGAGATCGAGAACGCGGTGCGCTCGGCCGGAGCCGTGCCGGCCACCATCGCGATCATCGGGGGCCAGCCGCACGTCGGTCTCGACGACGGCGCGCTGCACCATCTGGCCACTGCGGGCACGGCGGTCAAGGTCAGCGTCCGCGACATCGCGGTGCTGTGCGCCACCGGCGGAGACGGCGCGACGACGGTCGCCGCGACCGCGCACCTGGCGGCCTCGGCGGGCATCCCGGTGTTCGCCACCGGCGGGCTGGGCGGTGTGCACCGCGGCGCACGCGAAAGCTGGGACGAGTCCGCGGATCTGACGACGCTGTCGCGCACCCCGGTGCTGGTGGTGTGTTCGGGCGTCAAGTCGATCCTGGACATCGGTGCGACGCTCGAGCGGTTGGAAACGCTCGGGGTCGGGGTCATCGGTTATCGCACCGACCGGTTCCCCGCGTTCTATTTGGCCGAATCCGGTCACCCGGTGGACTGGCGCGTCGACACGCCGAAACAGGTCGCCGCGGTGCTGCGGGCACGTGCCCGGCTGGGCACCGACGGCTACGGGCTGGTGCTGGCGAACCCGATCGCCCCCGAGGCCGAACTCGATCGGGCACTGCATGATCGGGTGCTCGCCGACGGATTGGCCGCCGCCGATGCGGCGGGGGTGCGCGGCAAGGACGTCACGCCGTTTCTGCTCGCTTATTTTCACCGCGGCACCCGGGGCGCCTCGGTCGCGGCCAATGTCGCACTGGTGCTGGCCAATGCGCGGCTGGCCGCCGAGATCGCCGTCGCCTCTGCGGGGCGGGCGATCGCCTGACCGGCGCACCGATTTCACGTAGCATGGACCGTTATAAACCGCTTGTCTGGCCGGCACGCTTGCTGCCGACGGGGCTAGGACTTCGGCGGGAGGCGGGCCGATGGCTGACGTGGCGAACCGGGGCGTCGCGTGAGCGTGGGGAGCGTTCCGAGCAGGACGCCGTCACCGGCGCGCCCGTTCCCGCCCCGCAGCGGCCCGCGCGGGGCCTTGGTCTACCGGGTCATCACCACCACCGACCACAAGCTGATCGGCATCTTGTACATGGTGACCACGTTCAGCTTCTTTTTGACCGCTGGCCTGATGGCGTTGCTGATGCGCACCGAGCTGGCTGCGCCGGGACTGCAGTTTCTGTCCAACGAGCAGTACAACCAGTTGTTCACCATGCACGGCACCATCATGTTGCTGCTCTACGCGACGCCGATCGTCTTCGGTTTCGCCAATCTGGTGCTGCCGTTGCATATCGGCGCCCCGGACGTGGCGTTCCCGCGGCTCAACGCCTTGGCTTATTGGCTGTTCCTGTTCGGTGGGTTGATCGTTCTCGCCGGGTTCCTGACGCCGGGCGGCGCGGCTGATTTCGGCTGGACCGCCTACACCCCGCTGAGCGGGTTGACGCATGCCCCCGGCGCCGGAGCCGACCTGTGGATCATGGGCCTGGCGGTCTCCGGGCTGGGCACCATTCTGGGCGGGGTGAACATGATCACCACCGTGGTCTGCATGCGCGCCCCGGGGATGACGATGTTCCGGATGCCGATCTTCACCTGGAATGTCCTGATCACCTCGATCATGGTGCTGATCGTTTTCCCGCTGCTGACCGCGGCGCTGCTGGGTTTGGCGGTCGACCGGCACCTGGGCGGGCACCTTTTTGACGCGGCCAACGGCGGAGCGCTGCTGTGGCAGCACCTGTTCTGGTACTTCGGGCACCCCGAGGTGTACATCGTCGCGCTGCCGTTCTTCGGCATTGTCACCGAGATCTTCCCGGTGTTCTCCCGCAAGCCGATGTTCGGTTACACCCAGATGGTGTACGCGACGATGAGCATCGCGGGCCTGTCCACGGCGGTCTGGGCGCATCACATGTTCGCCACCGGCGCGGTGCTGCTGCCGTTCTTCGCAGCCATGAGCTTCATGATCGCAGTGCCGACCGGTATCAAGTTCTTCAACTGGATCGGCACGATGTGGAAGGGCCAGTTGACTTTTGAGACGCCGATGCTGTTCTCGCTCGGCTTCGCGGTGACGTTTTTGGCCGGCGGGCTGACCGGGGTGATGCTGGCCAGCCCGCCGCTGGACTTCCACGTCCACGACAGCTATTTCGTGGTGGCGCATTTCCACTACGTGCTGTTCGGCACCATCGTGTTCTCGACGTTCGCCGGCATCTATTTCTGGTTCCCGAAGATGATCGGCCGGCTGCTCGACGAGCGGCTGGGCAAGCTGCACTTCTGGCTGACGTTCATCGGGTTCCACACCACATTTCTGGTGCAGCACTGGCTGGGCAACATGGGTATGCCGCGCCGTTACGCCGACTACCTGCCCACCGACGATTTCCAGCCGTTCAACATCGTCTCCACCCTCGGGGCGTTCATCCTCGCCGTTTCGGTACTGCCGTTCCTGTGGAACGTATTTCGCAGTTGGCGCTTCGGCGAAGTCGTCACGGTGGATGATCCGTGGGGCTACGGCAACTCGCTGGAGTGGGCGACCAGCTGTCCGCCGCCGCGGCACAACTTCACCGAGCTGCCCAGGATCCGATCGGAGCGCCCGGCTTTCGAAATGCACTACCCGCACATGGTGCCTCGGCTCCGCGACGAGCTGCACATCCGGCATAAGGAGGACGTCACCGGCTGAGGTCGGCGTACCCAGCTACTGGGCGGTCACCTTGGCGATGCACAGCTCAGGCTCGACAAACGGATCCAATTCCGCGCTCAACGCAGCTTTTTCGCCATCGGTTCCGTCCATGAGCAGCCCGCGCAGCAGGCCCAGGTGCATGGCGCAGCTGACTTCCGGGTGCGACCGCGCCAAGTCGCGGACCGGGCAGCTGTGCAGCCGGATCGCGCACTCGCGCCGGCCCTCCCCTGTGTCGGCTGCCTCGGTGATCTCGGGTCCGAAGCCCATGCGCTCGAAGATCAGCGCGATCCGGTCGGCGGAGTCGTCGACGCCGGGCTCGGCAGCGCTCGCGTTCGGCTCGGCCGGATCAGCGGAAGCGCTCTCGGCGAGGATCCGGCCGGCCCAGCGTCGGCCGGCCCGTTCGGCGCGCTGCCGGCGCTCGGCGGCGGTGTCGCCGAGCTCCATCGCGAGGATCTCGGCGAGGCTGCGGTAGTCCAACCGGTCGCGCACGGCGACGTATCCGGTCCGGGGGCGCCCGACGCCGTCCCGCTTGATCCGGGTCCGCGCGACAGAACCGTCCTCACACAGGGCGTCGAGGTGGAAGCGGACCGTGGTGACGTGCAAGCCCATCTGCTCGGCGATCTCGGTGGCGTCCACCGCGCCGGCGGCGCAGGCGACCAGCCGCAGCACCCGTTCCCGCTGCTGGTTTCGTGGCAACCGCTGACTGCGATTGGCGCCGCGCCGCGGGCCGGACTGGTCGCGCATCGGTAGACCTCTCGGTGAGCAGTTGTCCGCAAATTTAATGGAACGAATTCATTGATACCAGGGGCGGCGGGTGAAAGTTGCTCGCCCGATCGGCTGCGGCCACCCGGGCAGCCAACCGGTAACGTCGCTCAGGTGCTGCTGACCTCGCTGGACACCGATACCGACGATATCGCCGATGCGGTGCGCATCGACGACACCGTACTTAGCCGGGCCGACTTGCGGGCCGCCTCGGCCGCGGTACGCGAAGACCTCGGCGGCGTGGTGCGGGTCGCGGTGCTGGCTACCCCGACGGCGTCGACCGTGCTGGCGGTCGCCGGCGCTCTGCTCGCCGGGCTGCCGGTGGTGCCGGTGCCCGCCGACGTCGGCGTCGCCGAACGCGCGCACATCCTGCGTGACTCGGGCGCGCAGGCGTGGCTGGGGGAGCGGCCCGACGAGCTCGCCGGCCTGCCGCACTTTCCGGCGCGGCGCGGCGCCGGATCGTCGAGCCTCGCTGAACCGCCGGGTTCATGCGGCGGTTCCAGCGTCGCCTCTCCTTCGTCGAGCCTCGCTGAACCGCCGGAAGACGACACCGCACTGGTGATCTACACCTCCGGCACCACCGGGCCGCCCAAGGGCGTGCAGCTGAGCCGGCGCGCGCTGGCCGCGGATCTCGACGCCCTGGCCGAGGCCTGGCAGTGGAGTCCCGACGACGTTCTGGTGCACGGCCTGCCGCTGTATCACGTGCACGGCCTGGTGTTGGGCCTGCTGGGATCGCTGCGGGTCGGCAATAGGTTCGTGCACACCGGCAAGCCGACCCCGCAGTCCTACGCAGCCGCCGGCGGTTCACTGTATTTCGGGGTGCCCACGGTGTGGTCGCGGGTGGTGGCCGACTCGGGGGCCGCCGAGGCACTGCGGCCGGCCCGGCTGCTGGTGTCGGGCAGTGCGGCGCTTCCGGTTCCGGTGTTCGATCGGCTCGTCGCACTCACCGGGCACGCTCCCATCGAAAGGTACGGCAGTACCGAATCGCTGATCACGCTGAGTACCCGCGTCGACGGTGAGCGCAGACCCGGCTGGGTGGGCCTGCCGCTGCGCGGCGTGCAGACCCGGCTCGTCGGCGAGGACGGCGGCGCGGTCACGCACGACGGAGAGAGCATCGGGCGGCTGTTGGTGCGCGGACCGACGCTGTTCGACGGGTACCTCAACCTGCCGGAGGCGACAGCGGCGGCGTTCGACGCCGACGGCTGGTACCAGACCGGGGATGTCGCGGTGATCGACGCCGACGGGATGCACCGGATCGTCGGCCGCGAATCGGTCGACCTGATCAAGTCCGGGGGCTTCCGGGTCGGGGCCGGCGAGATCGAGACCGCCCTGCTCGGCCATCCCGCGGTGGCCGAGGTGGCCGTCGTCGGGCTGCCCGACGAGGACCTGGGCCAGCGCATCGTCGCCTTCGTGGTCGCCTCCCCGGGCGGCGGGGCGCAACCCGATGAGCTGATCGCGTATGTGGCCCAACAGCTGTCGGCGCACAAGCGGCCGCGCGAGGTGCGGGTGGTCGATGCGTTGCCGCGCAACGCAATGGGAAAGGTACTCAAGAAGGCATTGCTGACGTAGGCTCGCGGCTGTGAAGCCGATGAAGCGATTCAGTCTCGCCGTAGTCACGGTCCTCACCGTCGCGGCGTTCGTGCTCGGCGGGTGCTCGTCCGTCAGCAAGGTGATCAACAAGGGCGGTGACACCACCTGCCAGGAGTTCAACAGCCACGACGACGAGAAGCAGCGGTCGGAAGTGTCCAAGATGCTCAAGGACAAGCACGGCAATGAGCCGTCCAACATGGAGCTTTCGGCGACGCGGGTGGCGGTCAGCGCCTACTGCAAGACGATCGGCAAGGACAGCGACAAGATCAGCAACGCGATGCTGTAATGCCCACCTTGGTCGCGGAGCAGGGGCCTGCGGGTTCCCAGGTGCGCATCGCGGCTTCGACGCCGTCGTCGTCGAGTGCGGCAACCGGTAGCGGCAATTGGTCACTGCGGTAACGCATTCCGTCAAGAAGGATGGCCACATAACGGCGCCACAGCTCGGCGTCGATGTGACCGGCGAACTCGCTGACCGTGCCGGCCAGGAGCCCGAAGATCGGCATGTCCGTATCGGAGAGGTCCGGACGCAGGCGACCGTCGGCTCGCGCGCGCTCGACGAGTCTTTTCAGCACGGGAACAAGTCGCTCCTGGGCGGCCGTCACTCGATTGCCGCCGTATGCCTTGCTGAAAGCGATCTCCCGTAGACCTCGGTCGGTCGCGGTGATCGCACACATCTGCTCGACGTACCAGACCAGCCCGCACCATGAGTCAGGTTGGTGCAGAGCTGCTTCCGCCAAGTCGGCGAGCTGATTGACGCCGTCTTCGAAAATCGCCTCGAGAAGCTCCTCCTTGGTGGCGAACCGCCGGTACACCGTTCCGACTCCCACCCCGGCATGGTGCGCGACATCGTTGAGATTGGGCTCCAGGCCCTTGCCCGCAAACAGCTCGCGGGCCGCTGCCAGGATGCGCTTCCGATTGCGCTCGGCGTCCTTTCGCAGCGGGCGGCCCGCCGTCTTCTTGGAACTCACACCGACGAGTCTAATGTGAGCACCGCCATAAGTGGATTGACGCGATCCACTTACGTAGTTAGCTTGACTACCTGGAACAGCGAAAGCGCCTGCCGTGGCTGTCGACCGCAATATCACCGTCGGAAGGTAGCGATGAACAGGCTCATCAGACGTTGCTGGCTCCCGGCCCTGATCGTGGTGGCGGTCGCAGCGGGGGCCATCACGGTCGCGCAGCTGCGGACGGTGTTCGGTTCGCATCCCGTGGTGGTGACCGACTTGTCCTCGGACACCGCCGAGGACTTCAACCCGAAGTTCGTGACGTACGAGATCTTCGGCTCGGGTACCACGGCCGTCATCAACTACATGGACCTCGAAGGCAAGCCGCAGCGTGTCGCCGATGTGGCGTTGCCGTGGACCTTGACGCTGCAGACCACGCTGCCCTCGGTGATGCCCAACATCCTGGCCCAGGGTGACGGCGACAGCATCAGCTGCCGGGTGACCGTCGACGACGAGGTCAAACAGGAAAGGACGGCCACCGGAGTGAATGCCGAGACCTTCTGCTTCGTGAAGGCAGCATGACCGCGCCGACCGGGCGGCCGTGGCTGCCCCGGTTCATCCGGACGTTCGCGGTGCCGATCATCCTGGCCTGGATCGCCCTGATCGCTGTGCTGAACGTCGTCGTCCCGCAGCTCGAGGACGTCGGCAAGCTGCGTGCGGTGTCGATGAGCCCCAACGACGCACCGTCGATGATCGCCACCAAGCGCGTCGGAAAGGTGTTCGAAGAGTACGACACTTCCAGCTCGGTGATGATCGTGCTCGAAGGCGACGAGCCGCTGGGCGCGCAGGCGCACGAGTTCTATGACCAGATGGTGCGCGAACTGCGTGCCGACACCGCCCACGTGCAGCACGTTCAAGACTTCTGGGGCGACACGCTGACCGCCAAGGGCGCCCAGAGCGCCGACGGCAAGGCCGCCTACGTTCAGGTCTACATCGCCGGTGACCAGGGCGAGACACTGGCCAACGAGTCGGTGGAGGCGGTGCGCCACATTGCATCCGAAGTTCCCGCGCCGGCCGGCGTGAAGGCCTACGTGACGGGGCCGGCGGCCACCAGCACCGATCAGAACCACGTCGGCGACAAGAGCATGGAGACCATCGAAATGCTCACCTTCGCCGTCATCACGGTGATGTTGCTGACCGTCTACCGGTCCATCATCACCACACTGATCGTGCTGGTGATGGTCGTGTTCGAGCTGTCGGCTGCCCGGGGGCTGGTGGCATTCCTGGGCTTCCACAACCTGTTCGGCCTGACGACCTTCGCCACCAACATGCTGGTGACGCTGGCGATCGCCGCTTCCACCGATTACGCGATCTTCCTGATCGGCCGCTATCAGGAGGCGCGCAGAGCCGGCCAGGACCGAGAAGCCGCCTACTACAACATGTTCCACGGAACCGCGCACGTGGTGTTGGCCTCCGGGCTGACCATTGCCGGGGCCACTTTCTGCCTGCACTTCACTCGGCTGCCGTACTTCCAGACGATGGGTTTCCCGCTGTCGATCGGCATGGTGATCGTGGTCGCCGCGGCTTTGACTCTGGGGCCCGCGGTCATCTCGGTGTGCAGTCGCTTCGGTCGTGTGCTGGAACCCAAGCGCGTCACCCGGTCGACTGGGTGGCACCGGGTCGGTACGGCCACCGTCCGCTGGCCCGGCGCGATCCTGGTGGCCGCCGTCGCAGCGGCGCTGATCGGCCTGCTCACGCTGCCCGGGTACCACACCAGCTACAACGACCGCATCTACCTGCCCGATGACGTCGCGGCGAACGTGGGCTACTCAGCGGCGTTCCGGCACTTCTCCCAGGCGAAGATGAACCCGGACCTGATGATGATCGAAACCGATCGGGATCTGCGTAACCCGGCGGACTTCCTGGTGATCGACAAGATCGCCAAGGCCCTCAAGAACGTGCACGGCATCGCCCAGGTGCAGACCATCACCCGCCCGGACGGGGACCCGATCAAACATTCCACGATCCCGTACACCGTCGGCCAAAGCGGCACGGCCCAGTTGATGAACAACGACTATATGCAGACCAACCTGGAGAACCTGCTCAAGCAGGCCGATGATCTCCAAGCCAGCATCGACTCGATGACCGAGATGATGAACATCCAGCAGGATCTGGCCTTGGTGTCGCAGCGGATGGCCGACAAGATGTCCAACACGGCTGTCGATATCGGCGAAATGCGGGACCACATGGCTGATTTCGACGACTTCTTCCGGGTGTTCCGCAACTACTTCTACTGGGAACCGCACTGCTTCGACATCCCCATCTGCCACGCATTGCGGTCGATCTTCGACGCCCTGGACGGCGTCGACACGATGTCCGGTGACTTCGATGAGCTGGTTCCCGACATGCAACGCATGGCCGAGCTGATGCCGCGGATGGTTGCGGTGATGCCGGCGCAGATCCAGTCGATGAAGAATCAGAAGCAGACGTTGCTCAACCAGTACCAGGTGCAAAAGGCCCAGCAGGACCAGAACATCGCGATGCAGGAGAACTCCACCGCGATGGGCGAGGCGTTCGACACCGCCAAGAACGACGATTCGTTCTACCTGCCGCCGGAGGCCTTCGAGACCGCCGACTTCAAGCGCGGCATCAAGCTGTTCATGTCGCCGGACGGTCATGCGGTGCGGTTCACCATCATTCACCAGGGTGATCCGTTGACGCCCGAGGGAATATCGCGTATCGAATCGCTGAAGGTCGCGGCGGCCGACGCGATCAAGGGCACACCGTTCGAGGGGGCCAAGATCTACCTCGGCGGCAGCGCGGCGATGTTCTACGACATGCAGCAGGGCGCCAACTACGACCTGCTGATCGTGGCGACGGCCGCACTGATCCTGATCTTCATCATCATGATGGTGTTGACCCGCGCCGTGGTCGCCGCGACGGTGATCGTCGGCACGGTGGTGCTCAGTCTCGGTTCGGCGTTCGGGCTGTCAGTGCTGATCTGGCAACACATCGTGGGTATCCCGCTGCACTGGATGGTGCTGCCGATGTCGGTCATCGTGCTGCTCGCCGTCGGTGCGGATTACAACCTGCTATTGGTCTCACGGATCAAGGAGGAGATCCACGCGGGCCTGCACACCGGGCTCATCCGCGCCATGGTCGGCACCGGCGCGGTGGTCACGGCCGCGGGCCTGGTGTTCGCCTTCACCATGGCCTCCATGGCGGTCAGCTCGTTGATTGTGATCGGTCAGGTCGGTACGACGATCGGACTGGGTCTGCTCTTCGACACCCTGATCGTCCGGTCGTTGATGACGCCATCGGTGGCCACGCTGCTCGGGCGCTGGTTCTGGTGGCCGCAGATCGTGCGGCCGCGCCCGGTTCCGCGGCCCTGGCCGCAGCCGAGGGCAGCGGAACCCGTGGAAGAGGGGGCGGCGCTGGTCTAAAGGCCACCCCTCAGTTGGCGTGCAGGTCCTCGTTGAGCGCGATGCCCTGACCGTCGCGGGCGACCACCTCGACCGCGCCGGTCTGCGAATTGCGGCGGAACAGCAGGTTGTTCCCGCCGGCCAGCTCGCGGGCCTTGACCGTGCTGCCGTCGGGCATGGCGACCTTGGTCCCGGCGGTGACATATAGCCCGGCCTCGATCACACAGTCGTCGCCCAGCGGGATGCCCAGCCCGGCGTTGGCCCCCAACAGGCAGCGCTCGCCGATCGAAATCACCTGTGTGCCACCGCCGGACAGCGTCCCCATGATCGAAGCGCCGCCACCGACATCGGAGCCGTCGCCGACCACCACACCCGCCGAGATGCGGCCCTCGACCATCGAGGCGCCCAGCGTGCCGGCGTTGAAGTTGACGAATCCTTCGTGCATCACCGTGGTGCCCGGCGCCAGGTGCGCGCCCAAGCGCACCCGGTCGGCGTCGGCGATGCGCACTCCGGACGGCAACACGTAGTCGACCATGCGCGGGAACTTGTCCACCCCGTACACGGTCACCGGGCCGCGCCGGCGCAGCCGGGCGCGCACCGACTCGAAGCCCTCGACCGCGCAGGGCCCGTAATTGGTCCACACCACGTTGGTCAGCACCCCGAACAGGCCCTCGGCGTTGAGTCCGTGCGGCGCGACCCGGCGGTGGGAGAGCAGGTGCAGTCGCAGGTAGGCGTCGTAGGCATCGACGGCCTTGTCCGCGAGCGAGCCGATGACCGTGTGCACCGCGACCGTCTCGGTGCCGCGGTCCTCGTCGCGGCCGAGCAGCCCGGCCAGCTCGGCGGGCACGTCGTCCCCGGCAATCCTGGTGGTTCCGGACTCGCCCGAGCCGCCCAACTCCGGGGCGGGAAACCAGGTGTCGAGCACTGATCCGTCTGCGGCCAGCGTCGCTACTCCGACGCCCGAAGCTCCAGTCACGCCGGTCAGGCTATTTCTTTCCGCGAGCAGACGCAAAAGCCCCCTGCGCGCGTAGAAATTGGGCGCTTTCACGTCTGCTCGCCGGGAGATGCGACCCGTTAGGCTGGGGCCGTGCTGGATCTGCGCTCCGACCCGATCGCGCTGACCGCGGCGCTGGTCGACATTCCCAGCGAGTCGCGGCACGAAGCGCGGATCGCCGACGAGGTGGAGGCCGCGCTGCGGGCGCAGACTTCCGGTTGCGAGATCATCCGTGACGGCGACGCGGTGCTGGCCCGCACCCAGCTGGGTCGACCGACCCGGGTGCTGCTGGCCGGGCATCTGGACACCGTGCCGGTGGCCGGCAACCTGCCCAGCCGGCGCACCACCGATGCCCAAGGCGACGTGCTGCACGGCTGCGGCACCGTCGACATGAAATCCGGCGTCGCCGTCTTCCTGCACCTGGCCGCCACCCTCACCGAACCCGCCCACGACCTGACGCTGGTCTTCTACGACTGCGAGGAGATCGAGGCGGCGGCCAACGGGCTGGGCCGCATCGAACGCAACCTGCCGGACTGGCTGGCGGCTGATCTCGCCATCCTCGGTGAGCCCACGGGCGGCTACATCGAGGCCGGTTGCCAGGGCACCCTGCGGGTCGTCATCAGCGCCGCGGGCACCCGGGCGCACTCGGCGCGATCGTGGCTGGGCAACAACGCGATTCACAAGCTGGGTGCGGTGCTGAACCGGCTCGCCGCCTACCAGCCGCGCAGCATCGACATCGACGGCTGCGTCTACCGCGAGGGCCTGTCGGCGGTGCGCATCGACGGCGGGGTGGCCGGCAACGTCATCCCCGATGCCGCCAGCGTCACGGTGAACTTCCGCTTCGCCCCGGACCGCACGCCCGACGAGGCGCTGGCCCACGTGCAGGAGGTGTTCGACGGGCTGCACGTGGTGATCGAGCGGACCGACTCCGCCGCCGGCGCCCTGCCGGGACTCACCGCGCCGGCCGCTGCCGCGCTGGTGGCCGCCGCCGACGGACATGTGCGGGCCAAGTACGGCTGGACCGACGTCGCCCGGTTCGCCGCCCGCGGCATTCCCGCGGTCAACTACGGCCCCGGTGATCCCAATCTGGCGCACTGCGTCGACGAGCGGGTGCCGGTCGAGCAGATCAGTGCGGCGACGGCGCTGCTGCGCCGGTTCCTGTCCGGCTAGGTGCCGGTCAGCGCGCGGGCCTGAGCCAACGCCGTTTTGCCCAGGGCGCAGTCGATCTCGTCGCACAACCGGGCCAGCGGGTCGGCCGCGCGCGCATCGCCGAGCTGGACGGCGGTGTGCCAGGCCTGCAGCGCCACCGCCGACTGGCCGCTGCGCTCGGCCATTCGGGCGGCGTCTCGGGCAGCGGTGATGGCGCCGTGCCGGTCGCGCATGCCGGCCCGTTGCCAGGCGCGGGCCACCCCCAACTCCGGAGCGAACAGCGCCGACTTGGTTCCGTGCCGGGACTCGGCGCGGCTCAGCGCCTTTGCCGCACCGGCGATGTCGGATTGGCGGGCCAGCGCAGTGGCCAGCAGGGTCAGCGACAGCGGGCCCCACGAGTAGCCGGTGCGCTCCAAGGTGGCCGCAGCCGGTGCCAGTAGCTGTGTCGCGGGGTCGAATTCGCCGGCCGCGATCAGCACCTGGGCCACCAGCACCTCGCCGATCGCCCGCCCGGGTTGGGCTAGTTCGGCGAAATCGGTGAATTGCCGGGCGAGTTCGCGCGCGTCGGTGAGCCGTCCCGTCATCAGCAGCACGGTGATCTCGGCCAGCCCGATGGTGAACCGCAGCAGCCCGGGATGCTCGGCGTCCAGCGCGCGGCGGGCCAGCGGCCCGACGTCGTCGAATCGACCGGCCCGCGCCGCACACAGCGCCGCGGCGCTGCCGGCCCAGGCCACCGCCATGTCGTCGGCGGCCGGATCGGCCAGCACCGCGGCGGCGGCCTCGGCGGCGCGACCGATATTGCCGGCGTTCATCGCGAACGTCGCGCCGAGCGCATCCAGGGTGATGCGCGGGCTCGCCCCGGTGACGCGGCCCCGGGTGGCGGCCAAAAACGCGGTGGCGCGTTCGGGTTCGCCCAGCATGAAGAACTGGTTCGCGGCTCGCGGCAACGCCCAGGCCATCAGCTCCGGTTCGGTCAATCCGGCCGGGTCGACCGCCGACAGCACCGCGTCGGCCTCGCGTCCGCGGCCCTGCCATCCCAGCGCGTGCGCCAGCGCCAGTCGGGCCGGCAGGTGATCGGCGCGGTCCAAGGCGCTGCGCGCCAGCCGCTCACCCAGTTCCAGATCGCCCAGCCGCAGCGCCTGCTGCGCCGCGTCCACCAGGTCCGCAGCGGGCTGCGGTGCGTCGCTGGCGGCGGTCAGCGCCGCCAGCCGCAGCTGCTCGCCGACGTGCTCGCACGGCCGTTCCGCCAGCACGGCGACCACTTCGGTGCGCAGCCGGCGGGCGGCTTGACCGTCCCGGCCGCCAAGGGCCTGCAAGGCCCGCTCGGCGAACAGCGGGTGGGCGGTGTAGACGACTGGGTCCGGGCCGTGGCCGCCGCGGGTGCGGGTCTCCAGTACTCCGAGTTCCTCGGCCTGGCCGACCGCGTCGGCACCGGCCAGCCGGGTCAGGTCGGCCAAGGCCAGCGGCTCGAGAACGGCCAGGTAGTCCAGCGCCGCGCGGGCGGGTCCCGGCAACGCGGCCAGGAAGGCTTCGATATCGCCCGCGCCGGTCGCCTCGTCTGTTGCCGCGATGTCGATACGGTCCAGCAGGTCATCGCCCCACAGCGCGGCGATGGGCGGCGGGGCCACCGGCGCACCGTCGGCGCATCCGGTGATGATCATCCGGGCCGCACCGGTCAGCGCCAGCTGGTAGACCAGCGTCGCCGAGAGGATGTCGAGCTGATGGGCGTCGTCGATCACCAGCAGCAACTCGCCGCCGTCAAGGCCGGCGACCAGCGAATCCCGCGCTGCCCGCAGTAACGCGGCGGGCTTGCCGATCTCGGCGACCCGGACCAGGTGGCTCAGTGCGCCGAACGGCACGGTGCGCTCGGCGGGGGTGCCGATCACCCAGCGGATGCGGGTCTGCGGGTGCCGCCGGGCCCTGTCTTCGGCGGCCAGCCGGGCCAGGGTGGACTTTCCGCAGCCGTCGGGACCGAGCACCACCGCGCCGGCGCGCTGTCGGTCAGCGTCGAGCGCTTCGGTGAGCCGACGCAGGGCGACCGAGTGCTCGGGAACGTTCCACCGGATCGGCATCGCGGAGATTTTACGGTCTGCGCCGGTCGCCGGTTAGCCTTTCGGATGTGCGGTCGAGCGAATGGGCGGTGTGCGTCTACTGCGCGTCGGGTCCCACTGATCCGGGCTTGCTGGCGCTGGCCGCCAAGGTGGGTGCGGCCATCGCCGAACGGGGCTGGACGCTGGTGTGGGGCGGCGGCAACGTCTCAGCGATGGGAGCGCTGGCGGTGGCGGTCCGGCAGCACGGCGGCCACACCGTCGGAGTGATCCCCAAGGCCCTGCTGCATCGGGAGGTGGCCGACGTGGAGTCCGACGAGCTGATCGTCACCGACACCATGCGGGAGCGCAAGCAGGTCATGGACGAGCGTGCCGACGCGTTCCTGAGCCTGCCCGGCGGGCTCGGCACGCTGGAGGAGCTGTTCGAGACCTGGACCGGCGGGTATCTGGGCATGCACGACAAACCAGTGGTGCTCTTGGATCCCGACGGCCACTACGACGGGCTGTGGACCTGGCTGTCGGGGCTGATCGAGGCGGGCTTCGTGTCCCGGCGCGCGATGGACCGGCTGCTGGTGGTCGACGAGCTGGAGGCGGCGTTGGCCGCCTGCGCACCCGATACCGCTGGTGTCGACTAAGCTGAGTCGTCCTTGAGTTGGCGAAACGGGAGAACAGCGTGTCCGATCACAACTCCGGCGCGGTCACCCGGGTAGGACTCACCCAGATCGCGGCCCGGTTGCCGGGGCTGGTTGCCGACGCCCCGTCGATCCTGCGCGGGGTGCGGACCGGCCTGCTGGCCCGGCCCACCTCCAAGGCGTCGATCGGCAAGGTCTTTCAGGATCGCGCCGCGAAGTTCGGCGACCGGGTCTTCATCCGATTCGACGAGCAGCGGCTGACCTACCGCCAGGCCAACGAGACCGTCAACCGCTACGCCGCGGTGCTGGCCGCCCGCGGTATCGGCCACGGCGACGTCGTCGGGATCATGCTGCGCAACTCACCCAACGCGGTGTTGATGATGCTGGCCGTCGCCAAATGCGGCGCGGTCGCCGGCATGGTCAACTACCACCAGCGCGGCGATGTATTGGCCCACAGCCTGGGCCTGCTGGACGCCAAACTCCTTGTCGCGGAATCGGATCTGGTCGATGCCGTGCACGACAGCGGCGCGCCGGACCGGCCGGAGACCATCGAGGAGCTGGAGCGGCTGGCCGCCACCGCGCCCGCCGGCAACCCGGCGTCGGTGGCGGCGGTGCTGGCCAAGGACACCGCCTTCTACATCTTCACCTCGGGCACCACCGGCTATCCCAAGGCCAGCGTGATGACCCATTACCGGTGGCTGCGGGCGCTGGCGGCGTTCGGCGGACTCGGGCTGCGCCTGCGCGGCAACGACACCCTGTACTGCTGCTTGCCGCTATACCACAACAATGCGCTGACGGTCGCGGTGTCGTCGGTGCTCAACGCCGGAGCGACGCTGGCGCTGGGCCGCTCGTTCTCGGCGTCGCGGTTCTGGGACGAGGTGATCGACTACCAGGCCACCGCCTTCGTCTACATCGGCGAAGTCTGCCGCTACCTGCTCAACCAGCCGCCCAAGCCGACCGACCGCAGCCACCGGGTCCGGGTGATCTGCGGCAACGGCCTGCGACCCGAGATCTGGGACGAATTCGCCCGCCGGTTCGGCATCAACCGGATCTGCGAGTTCTACGGAGCCAGCGAGGGCAACGCCGCGTTCCTCAACGTGTTCAACATGCCCCGCAGTGCTGGCATCTATCCGTTGCCGCTGGCCTACGTGCACTACGACCCCGACACCGGCCAGCCGCAGCGCGGCGATGACGGCTGGGTACGCCGGGTGCCGCCCGGGCAGCCCGGCCTGCTGCTGTCCCCGGTGAGCAAGCTGTCGCCGTTCGATGGCTACACCGACCCGGAAGCCACCGAGAAGAAGCTGGTGCGCAACGCGTTCAAGGACGGCGACTGCTGGTTCAACACCGGCGACCTGATGACCCCGCAGGGCCTGGGGCACGCCGCGTTCGCCGACCGGCTCGGCGACACCTTCCGGTGGAAGGGCGAGAACGTCGCCACCACGCAGGTCGAAGCCGCCTTGAGCGCCGACGAGTCGGTCGAGGAGTGCGCGGTCTACGGCGTCGAAGTGCCCGACACCGGGGGCCGGGCCGGGATGGCCGCGGTCAAGCTGCGCGACGGCGCGACGTTCGACGGGCGCGGTCTGGCCGCGGTGGTCTGCGACCGGCTGCCGCTGTATGCGGTCCCGCTGTTCGTGCGGCTGGTGGAGTCCATGTCGCACACCACGACGTTCAAGAGCCGCAAGGTGGAGTTGCGCGCGCAGGGCTACGGCGACGGCGTCGAGGACCCGCTGTATGTGCTGGCCGGCTGCGACGAGGGCTACGTGCCCTTCTACGAGGGCTATCCCGGCGAAGTGTCGGCCGGCAAACGACCGCGAGGCTGACGCCTGCACGTCACCAGGCACCATAGAACCGTGCAGTCCACCCTCTGCGGTCGCCCGGTGGCGGCCGATCGCGCGCTGATCATGGCGATCGTCAACCGCACTCCCGACTCCTTCTACGACGCGGGCGCCACCTTCAGCGACGAGGCGGCCAAGTCCGCGGTGCATGCCGCGGTGGCCGACGGTGCCGACGTCATCGACGTCGGTGGGGTCAAGGCCGGTCCAGGACAGACCGTCGACGCCGACACCGAGACCGCCCGGGTGGTTCCCTTCATCGAGTGGCTGCGCAGCGCCTATCCGAACCAGCTGATCAGCGTCGACACCTGGCGCTCGGAGGTGGCCAAACGCGCCTGCGCGGCCGGCGCCGACCTGATCAACGACACCTGGGGCGGAGTCGACCCGGAGCTGCCGGCGATCGCCGCGGAGTTCGATGCGGGCCTGGTGTGCTCGCACACCGGCGGCGCCGCACCACGCACCCGGCCATTCCGGGTGAGCTACGGCACCGGCGTCGACGGGGTGGTGGAGGCGGTGATCGGCGAGGTCACCGCCGCCGCTGCGCGGGCCGTGGCGGCCGGGGTCGATCGCGACCGGGTGCTGATCGATCCCACCCATGATTTCGGCAAGAACACCTTCCACGGGCTAGCGTTGTTGCGACACACGGAGAAGTTGGTCGCCACCGGATGGCCGGTGCTGATGGCGCTCTCCAACAAAGACTTCATCGGGGAGACTCTCGGCGTGGGTCTGACCGAACGACTGGAAGGAACGTTGGCGGCCACCGCGGTGGCGGCGGCCGCTGGCGCCCGGATGTTTCGGGTCCACGAGGTCGGGCCGACCCGGCGCGTGCTGGAGATGGTGGCATCGATCCAGGGCGTGCGGGCCCCGACCCGCACAGTAAGGGGACTGGCTTGACCGACATGGTCTGGGCGCCGGGCGACACCCGGCTGGCCGAGCGCACCTGGAGCCGTCCGGACTGGACGGTCGCCGAACTGATCGCCGCCAAAGCCAAGACCGGCCGCACCATCTCGGTGGTGCTGCCGGCGCTGAACGAGCAGGCCACCATCGAATCGGTCATCGACAGCATCACCGGCCTGGTCGACAACCTGGTCGACGAACTGATCGTGCTGGACTCCGGCTCCACCGACGACACCGAGATCCGCTCGATCGCCGCCGGCGCCCGCGTCGTCAGCCGCGAACAGGCGGTCCCCGAGGTGCCCCCGCAGCCCGGCAAGGGCGAAGCGCTGTGGCGGTCGCTGGCGGCCACCAGCGGCGACATCGTGGTGTTCGTGGACTCCGACCTCATCGACCCCGACCCGATGTTCGTGCCCAATCTGGTCGGCCCGCTGCTCACCGGCGACGGCATTCACCTGGTCAAGGGCTTCTACCGGCGGCCGCTGAAGGTCAACGGCACCGAGGACGCCACCGGTGGTGGCCGGGTGACGGAGCTGGTCGCCCGGCCGCTGCTGACCGCGCTGCGACCGGAATTGGGGACCGTGCTGCAGCCGCTGGGTGGTGAGTACGCGGGCAGTCGCGAGCTGTTGGCGTCGGTGCCGTTCGCGCCTGGCTACGGCGTGGAGATCGGGCTGCTGATCGACACCTACGACCGGTTGGGGCTGGAGGCGATCGCTCAGGTCAATCTCGGCGTGCGGGCCCACCGCAACCGCCCGCTGGCCGAGTTGGCCGTGATGAGCCGGCAGGTGGTGGCCACCCTGCTGTCGCGTTGCGGGGTTCCGGACTCCGGCGTCGGGCTCACCCAGTTCTTCGCCGACGGTCCAGAGGGATTGGACTACCTGCCGCGCACCACGCCGCTGTCGCTGGTGGACCGGCCGCCGATGAACACGCTGCGCCACTGAATGAGGCACTATCGATGCCGTGACACTGGTGTTGCTGTATCTCGTCGTGCTCGTCCTGACCGCGCTGCTGCTGTTCGGGGTGGCCAGCGTGCTGTTCGGCCGGGGTGAGCAACTACCGCCGCTGCCCCGGGCGACGACGGCGACCATGCTGCCGGCCTCCGGGGTAACCGGCGCCGACGTCGAGGCGGTCAAATTCTCCCAGGTGCTGCGCGGCTACCACACCGGTGAGGTCGACTGGGTGCTGGAGCGGCTCGGCGCTGAGCTCGACCAACTGCGCGGGGAGCTCGCCGCCGCGCAGGCCCTTGCCGGGAACCCCTCGGGGCCGCGTTGACCGGCCCGCCCGACGACGGCCTGGTCCGGTGCGGCTGGTCGGAGGGCTCGGCGCTGTATCGCGACTACCACGACCGGGAGTGGGGGCGTCCGGTCCGCGAGACCACCGCGCTGTTCGAGCGGATCAGCCTGGAGGCATTTCAGAGCGGGCTGTCGTGGCTGGTGATTTTGGGCAAGCGGGAGAATTTCCGGCGCGCTTTCGCCGATTTCGACGTCGAGACCGTCGCGCGCTACACCGACGCCGACGTGGCACGGCTGTTGGACGACGCCGGCATCGTGCGCAACCGGGCCAAGATCGAGGCGACGATCGCCAACGCGCGCGCGACCGTCGACCTGGGATCCACCGATTTGGCAGAGCTGTTGTGGTCGTTCGCCCCGCCGCCGCGTCCCCGACCGGTGCAACTGTCGGCAATTCCGGCCGTCACGCCGGAATCAACGGCCATGTCGCGCGAATTGAAGCGTCGCGGGTTTCGATTCGTCGGACCCACCACCGCTTACGCATTGATGCAGGCCACGGGCATGGTTGACGACCATCTACAGGCGTGTTGGGTACCCCCGGCGACCACGCAGATGCACTAAAATACAACTCCGGAATCGGGTCTTGTGCACGCGGCGTCGCCGATAGGGGAGAATGGGCGAGTGAATTTGCAGTTCGATGCCGGACGCTGCGACCGCGGTGCACAGCCGGCGCAGATCAAGGGCACGGCCGGTGGGCTGGTGCCTGGAGGGAGCACTCGATGGCGGCGATGAAGCCCCGGACCGGTGACGGTCCACTGGAAGCGACCAAAGAGGGGCGCGGCATCGTGATGCGGGTGCCCCTCGAAGGTGGCGGGCGATTGGTCGTCGAGTTGACTCCGGACGAGGCCGCTGCACTGGGCGACGAGCTCAAGGCCGTCACGAGCTGAGGCGATCGCAAGCGCGGCGGAGCCGGGCGAAGCGGGTCGCCGTTATCACCTGAGGTGGGCGGCTAGCCGCCCACCTGTCGATAGATCGCCAGAGTCTGCTCGGCCACTCGCGCCCACGAAAAAGCCTCGACGCAGCGGAGTCGGCCTGCGTCGCCGTAGCGCCGTGCCCGCCCCGGGTCGCTGATCAGTGCGTTGACCGCCTCGGCGAGGCCGTTGCGGAAACCCTCGGGGTCGGCGGCGTCGTAGTGCACCAGCGAACCGGTGACGCCGTCGCGCACCACCTCCGGTATGCCGCCGACGTCGGAGGCCACCACCGCGGTGGCGCAGGCCATCGCCTCGAGGTTGACGATGCCCAACGGCTCATAGATCGACGGGCAGACGAACACCGTTGCTGCCGAAAGTAATTTGCGAATCTGCCGCGCCGGCAGGCTTTCCTGGATCCAGAACACACCGCTGCGAACCGCGGCCAGCTCACGGACCGCGGCGCTCATCTCGGCGGCGATCTCCGGTGTGTCGGGAGCACCGGCACACAACACCAGCTGGGCTTCCGGGTGAAACCGGTGCGCGGCGGCCACCAGATGAGCCACCCCCTTCTGCCGGGTGATCCGTCCGACGAACGCCACCATGGGCCGGTCCGGATCGACGCCGAGGTCAGCCAGCATCGACGAGTCGGTTCCGGCCGGCTGCGGACACCACACGTCGGTGTCGATGCCGCTGTAGACGACATGCACCCGGTCGGGTCGCAGCTCCGGATAGACCCGCAGCAGGTCCTCGCGCATCGCCGAACTGACGGCGATCACCGCGTCGGCGGCCGTGGTTCCCAGCTGTTCGGCCCACGACGACACCCGGTAGCCGGCGCCCAGCTGCTCGGCTTTCCAGGGCCGCAGCGGCTCCAGCGAATGCGCGGTCAGCACATGCGGGATGTCGTGCAGCAAGGCCGCCAGACGGCCCGCCAAGGCCGTGTACCAGGTGTGCGAGTGCGCGATGTCGGCCGTGCCGACGGCGTCGGCCATCGTCAGGTCGGCCGACAGTGTCCCCAGCGCCGGATTCCCATCTCGCAGCGCCGGATCGGGCTGATGCGCCTGCGCGCCCGGCCGGGGCGCCCCCATGCAATGCACGTCGACGTGACACAACCGCCGCAGCGCTTCGACCAGGTTCGTGACATGCACGCCCGCGCCACCGTAGATCTCCGGGGGATATTCCCGGGTCAGCATCGCCACCCGCATAACCCGCACGGTAGCGGTCGCGGGCGGCCGGGCGCGCGGCGAACGACCGCCAACCTGTGAGAAGCTTCGCCAATCGTGCTGTCCGGCTGGCAGGGTGCCGAAGCGGCCGATAGGTTTGGTGGCATGAGGGAATTGCCGCACGTGCTGGGCATCGTCCTGGCCGGGGGGGAAGGCAAGCGGCTACACCCGCTGACCGCGGACCGCGCCAAGCCGGCGGTTCCCTTCGGGGGCGCCTACCGGCTGATCGATTTCGTGCTGTCGAATCTGGTCAACGCGCGCTACCTGCGGATCTGTGTTCTGACACAGTACAAGTCGCATTCGCTGGACCGGCACATCTCGCAGAACTGGCGCCTGAGCGGTCTGGCCGGGGAGTACATCACCCCCGTGCCCGCCCAGCAGCGGCTCGGGCCGCGCTGGTACACCGGGTCCGCGGACGCCATCTACCAGTCGCTGAACCTGATCTTCGACGAAGACCCGGACTACATCGTGGTTTTCGGGGCGGACCACGTGTACCGGATGGACCCCGAGCAGATGGTGCGCTTCCACATCGACAGTGGGGCCGGGGCCACGGTCGCCGGGGTCCGGGTGCCACGCTCGGAGGCGTCATCGTTCGGCTGCATCGACGCCGACGACTCCGGGCGGATCCGAAGCTTTCTGGAGAAGCCGGCGAATCCGCCCGGCACGCCCGACGATCCCGACAGCACCTATGCCTCGATGGGCAACTACATCTTCACCACCAAGGTGCTGATCGACGCGATCCGTGCCGACGCCGACGATGACCACTCCGACCATGACATGGGCGGCGACATCATCCCGCGCCTGGTCGCCGACGGGATGGCCGCCGTCTACGACTTCTCCGTCAACGAGGTGCCCGGAGCCACCGAACGTGACCGCGGCTACTGGCGCGACGTCGGAACCCTGGACGCGTTCTACGACGCCCACATGGACCTGGTGTCGGCGCACCCGATCTTCAACCTGTACAACAATCGCTGGCCGATCCGCGGCGCGACGGAGAACCTGGCGCCGGCGAAGTTCGTCAACGGCGGGACGGCGCAGGAGTCGGTGGTGGGCGCGGGGAGCGTCATCTCGGCCGGCTCGGTGCGCAATTCGGTGCTGTCGTCGAACGTCCTGATAGATGACGGCGCGATCGTGGAGGACAGCGTCATCATGCCCGGGGCGCGGGTCGGGCGCGGCGCGGTGGTACGGCACGCGATCCTGGACAAGAACGTGGTGGTCGGCCCCGGTGAGATGATCGGCGTCGACTTGGAGAAGGACCGCGAGCGGTTCTCGATCAGCGCCGGCGGCGTGGTCGCGGTCGGCAAGGGCGTCTGGATCTAGACGGTCGCCGCCATAGGGCTAGAACGGTTCCTCGGCGCCGCCGGGGTTGCAGCCGTTGGCCAACAGGCTCAGGGTGCTGACCACCGGGCGCCACGGCTCCAGGTTCCAACTGGTCTTGCCGGGCTGGATGAACTCGGCAAACTGCCAGTGGCACAGGAACTGTTCCCGCATCCCGGGCGTATTGGCGTCCGGGTCGCGTTTCACCACCTCCGACCAGGCCTGCTCGCCCTGGCGCATGGTGCCGGGCTCACCGGCCTGCGCTCGGCCGGTGTCGGTCGGATAGACCCGCAAGCTGGTCCCGTCCTCATAGGTCACCCACCGGGTCTCCGCGACATAGGGCGACGCGCTGATGCCCGCGGCTCCCAGCCAGCCACCCGCACCGCCGAAGCCGCCGGCACCGCCCTCGCCGCCGGATCCGCCGTCGCCGCCGCGGCCCAATAGCAGCCCGCCCATGCCGCCGTCGCCGCCGTCGCCGCCCGCCCCGCCGGTACCGCCGCTGCCCCCGATTCCCATGAACCAGCCGCCGGCCCCGCCGTCACCGCCGGCGCCGCCGTCAGCGCCGAGGCCGCCTGTCCCGCCGTGGCCGAAGAACCCGGCCTGACCACCTGGGCCGCCGGCACCGCCCGCCCCGTCGACACCGGCTCCGCCATTGCCGAACAGGAATCCGCCGTCGCCGGCGTCGCCGAACCCGCCCCACTGTCCGAACAGGCTGGTGTTGGCGCCGTCGAAGCCGTCGATGCCGTCGCCGATCAGATCGCGGCCGAACAGCATGACGAACGGCGCGTTGATCAGGACAGCGCTGAACTCTCCGAACGGGCCGGCGAGCCACTCCTGCAGGCCGGCGTGCAGCGGGGCGTAGAGGAGCTGGTCGAACCACGCGGCAAGGTCGAAAGCCTGGCCCGGCCCCGCCCACCCCGACACCGCGTCGATGACGCCGGACAACAGCGTGTGGGTCGACGGATCGAGTTGGTCCACCCAGGTCTGGGCAATCGTCATCAGGCTGCCCAGGTCGGTGCCCGCCGCCGGTGCGGCCGCCATCGGCTCGGCGAAATCGATGGCCCAGTCCCAGTCCGCCTGCGCGGGTGCGGCGGTGAGCACCGGTGTGGTTGCCAGCACCGCGGCGCTCAGGGCGGCGGCGAGACCGGCCGCCCGGACGCCGCGGGAAGTCCGGACGGTGGCGATGCTCCGCCGTGGTGTGCGCATGGCTCGAACGTCCTCCCGGAAAGACACCTGTCGAACTAACAGGTGATGCTCAGGAGACTGTAAGCCACTTCTGGCATCCATGAGGGCCGGACAGTGGAAGTACTTCCGGCGGAATCCGCTGAACCCCCAGAGCGGCCATAGCGCTCCTGGCTCGTGCTCCGAGGCGCGCGCACCGCTCAGGCGAGATCGATCCGGATCGTCATCAGATCGGTGCCCAATGCCCGAACGAGCGCACTGTTGAACCGGGGGAGGGCGGACAGCCGAGCCTGGGCGTCGTCGGCAGGCACCAAATGGGCCGTACCGCGGAGCCAACGGCCGCGAATCCGCAGTCGGACAGTGTTGTCTCTGAGGATGTTCCGCACGTAGTTCGATGCTTCGCCGTGGCCGGAGACAAACCAGAACTGGTTGTCGATCAGCCGTCCTCCGATCGGGGTGCGTCGCGGCTTCCCGCTCTTGCGGCCAGTTGTCTCCAGCAAGACCTGAGTTGGTAGCAAACGGCAAACCGGGTTGGCGATCCATTTGTGGAAGAACGTGACCCGACGGCGATTGCGCCCCGCAGACTTCGACATTCGCCCAGTATTTGTCGAGACTCACAGTCTTGCCAAGGTCACGCTGGTGTGTTTCGCTATGCGGGTGCGTGCTCATACCGGTCGCCGCCGCAACGACGCGGCGCGGGACGCGATTTTGGCGGCCGCCGCTGAGTTGCTTGAGAGCCACGGCGGCGCCAACATCACCATGGCTTCCATCGCTGCACGTGCCGGAGCGGGAAAACAAACGCTGTATCGCTGGTGGCCCACCAAGGGCGCATTGTTGCTGGAGGCGATGGTGGCGTTGGCCGAGTCCGAGGTTGTCCGCACCGAAACAGGCGATTTGAAAAGCGATTTGACGTCATTTGTGCGCGCGACTTTTGCCGCTGCCAGCAAGCACCGCAGCCTGCTGCTGGGCGTGTTGCGCGAAGCGCTGACCGATCCGGCCACCGCAGCCGACCTCGGCGAGTTCGCGGCATCGCGGCGCGCAGCCTTGCGAGAAATCTTTGAGGCGGCGGTCGAGCGAGGAGAGATCATGCAACGTGGAGCGATCGACCTTGTTGTCGACCAAGTGTTCGGCGTGTTGTGGTACCGATTGATTTTCGACAACTCTCCGCTGACCCGGGCGGCTGCCGGCCGCTTGGTCGAAGGCGTCCTCGGTCAGCTCACGCCGGCAATGTCTGCGCCCGACTACCAGAGATAGGGCGCCAAGCGGTACCGAACCCGCTGGGTGTACTCGCGGTAGCCGCTGAGCTCTTCGGTGAGCAACCGCTCCTCGTCCCGGATGCGCAGCACCAGCAGGATCAGTCCGACCGGCAGGAAGACCAGCCCCCAGTAGGAGCCGAGAGCCAGCGGGGTCCCGACCATCATGATGACGTTGCCGGTGTACATCGGGTGTCGCACCAGCCCGTACAAACCCGTCGAGACCAGCGTCTGACCGGATTCCACGGTGACGTTGGCGGCCGCGTAGCCGTTCTGGATGATCACCAACATGGCCATGCCCAGCCCGATCGCCACCAGCAGGTCGCCGAGCAGACACACCGGCGTCGGCACCGTGGACCATCCGAAGCGGTGATCCAGCGCGCTGAGCACGAACATCGCTGGGAAGCAGATGAATAGGGCGGTGATGACGATCCGTTGCAACGTCCGGGCCTCGGCCATCGGCCCGGCGCGCAGCCGCCGATCCAGCGCGGCCGGATTGGTGCGCATCAGGTAGACGCTGGGAACCCAGGTAGACACCGCGAACACCGCGAGGAACACCCAGGCCTGCCAGTAGTGCAGTGTTCCGGCCGGCACGAACAGCAACAGCCCGAACGCGATCAGACCTAAAATCGCTGAAACGAGACCTTTGCCAACACTTCTCACCTCTGCCTCCTCAGGCCCTCAGGTCTCGGCGCCGGAGTGCCCAGCCGCCGAGGGCGATCAGCGTGGCGTCGAGCACCAGCAGCACCACCAGCGGCACGACGCTGAAGTCACCGGTGCCGACCAGCGGGACGTGGGCGAACGGCTCGAGGTCCAGCAGCCACTGCGGCAGGCCGGAGATCGAGCCGAGCAGATACAGCGCGACGAACCCGATCAGCACCGCCCACCCGGCGGGAGCAAACCGCGGGACCAGACCGAACAGCGCCACCACTACCGCCGCGGGCAACCAGACCGCCGGCAGCTGCACCGCGGCGCTGCCGACCACGGTGGCCAGCTGCCCGCCGACGTCACCGACCGCAACCCCGTAGACGGTCCCGGCCACCACGCCGGCGGCCAGTATCGCGACCGCCGATCCGGTCAGCGCGATCACCAGATGGCTTGCCAGCCAACGGTCGCGCCCGAGCGAACCGGCGGACAGGGTCTCGGCGCGCCCAGCGGCTTCCTCCTGGTGCAGCCGCAGCACCAGTGACACCGCGAAGGCGGCTGCGACCATGCCCAGCATGGTGAACGCCACCGCGACGAAAGCCTGCTCCAGTGCCGCGGTCCCGCCCAACCGGACGACGATGTCGCGGGCGCTGTCGCTGCCGACCTCGTCGCCGATGCCGTGCACCACGCTGCCGACCAGCAACCCGTAGAGCGCCAAGCCAGTTGTCCACAGCAGCAATGCGCCGCGATCCAGCCGCCACGCCAAACCGAAGGACCCGGCCAGCGCCGGCGCCGCCCGGCGCGGACCCGGGCGATCGGCCAGTAGCCCGGCTCCGACATCGCGGCGGGCGGCGAGCCGGTAGGCCAACCAGGTGAGACCGGCTGCCGCCGTCAGATGCAGCAGCAGCACCCACCAGCGCTCACCCGCGTAAGGCCGGACCTGTAGTGACCAGCCGAGCGGTGAAAGCCACGACAGCGCGCCGGATCCGGCGTCGCCGACCGCCCGCAGTGTGAAGGCGGCGGCCAGCACGCCGAACGCGGCGCCGCGGGCGAACCGGGCGCCCGGAGACAGCTGCGCTGCCACCGCGGCCACGGCGGTGAACACCAGCCCGGAACAGGCCAGCGCCGCCCCGAACGCGAACGATCCGGCTGCCGGCACCTCGGTGGTGAGCAGCCCTGCTGCGCCGACGATGCCGGTGGCCACCGAAGCGCCGGACGCCAGCAGCAATGCGCCGGTCAGCCCGGCATAGCGGCCCACCGCGGTCGAGTCGATCAACTCGGTGCGGCCGGTCTCCTCGTCGGCGCGGGTGTGCCTGATGACGGTCAGTATCACCGCCACCGCGATCAGCAGGTGGAAGATCCCGGCCTTCCAAATGCCCACCGCGCCGAGACTGTCGTTGTAGACCTGCCCGTACATGGCGCGCTGGGCCGGGCTGGCCATGATCGTCGCGGCCAGGCCGGCGCGGTCGGCTGCGGTGGGGTAAATGGCCTGGATGCTGCCGATGTAGACGCCGGCCAGCGGCAATGAGAGCAGCAGCACCCAGAGCGGCAGGACGACGCGGTCGCGGCGCAGATAGAGCCGAAGCATGCCGACGGTGCCGGAGAGCTCTGAGGTGTTCCCGGACGGCCGAAAACCCGGATGTGCTTGGTGGGCAACGGCGGTCATGCTCGCACCGTGTCGTAGTGCCGCAAGAACAATTCTTCCAGCGTCGGCGGGCGGCTGGTGAGGCTGCGCACGCCGGCGGCACCGAGGGCGGCGATGAGCTCGCCGAGACTGGCGCTGTCGACCTGCGCGTGCAGCACGGTGCCGTTGTAGTGCACGTCCGATACCCCCGGGATTCGGCTGAGATCGCCGGGGTCGCTCGCCAAGTCGGCTTGAATCGAGGTGCGGTGCAGGTGGCGCAGCGAATCCAGCGAGCCGCTCTCGATGACGCGTCCGGCGCGGATGATCGTCACCCGCTGACACAGTTTCTCGGTCTCGGCCAAAATATGGCTGGACAACAGGACGGTGGCCCCGCGCCGGTTCGCATCGGCGACGCACTGCTGGAATACGTTCTCCATCAACGGGTCCAGTCCGCTGCTGGGCTCGTCGAGCAGAAGCAGCCGGGCATGGGAGGAGAACGCCGAGATCAGCGAGACCTTCTGGCGGTTGCCTTTCGAGTAGGTGCGAGCCTTCTTGCCGGGGTCCAAGTCGAAGCGTTCGATCAACTCGTCACGCCGCCGTTCGTCGATTCCGCCGCGCATCCGGGCCAGCAGGTCGATGATCTCGCCGCCGGTCAGGGACGGCCACAATGTGACATCGCCTGGCACGTAGGCGATCTCCCGGTGCAGGTCAACCGCGTCGGTCCACGGGTCGCCGCCGAGCAGGCGCACCGTCCCACTATCGGCCCGGACCAGGCCCAGCAGGATCCGAATGGTGGTGGACTTGCCGGCTCCGTTGGGCCCGAGAAAGCCGTGGACCTCGCCGGCGTGCACGGTCATATCCAGTCCATCCAGTGCCTTGACCGCACCGAAATTCTTTTCCAGTCCGCGGATTTCGATGGCTGGCCAACGGTTATCAGGTCGCATCGGTTCCCCCTAGTTCTTCCCGGTAGGCGTCGTACATGGTGCGGTCGGCAAGCAGGCCCTCGGTGTAGATCTCGAGTGCGGGCAGCATCATGTCGCGGGCGTAGTCACGTAACACGGCGCGCAGATTCGTCGGGTCCTCATGCATCTGCAGATACAGGAGGAATCCGCCTCCGCCGGTGATGGCCAGGTATTTCGCCCTGGCTTTGGGGTCGCGGCTGGGTTTGAGCGTGCCGGCGCGCACACCCTCGTCGAGATAGCCCTCGGCGTTGTCGATCATCCGGCGCCACAGCGTGTCCGCCAGTTCGCCGCCGGACTGCATGGTGCGGACCAGGTAGGCCATCAGTGAGGCGTAGGACTCGATTTCGGCCATCGCGGCGAACCAGGTGGCCGGATCCGCCGAGCGCATCGCCTCGGATTTTCCGCTGCGGATCTCCTCGGCGACGAACTCGTCGCAGGCTTTGCGCAGTCCTTCTTTGGAGCCGAAGTGGTGAATGACCAGCGCGGCGCTGACCCCGGCGGCTTCGGCGATCGCCCGGACGCTCACCCCGAATCCGTGCCGGCCGAACTGCTCGATCGCCGCGTCACGAATCTTCGCGCTGGCCGTCAGGTCGACTGAACGCATATTCAAAATGCTAAACACGCGTTCAGGCGCCGTCAAGCGTTTCGCCCCACTACCGCGAGCGGGTCGGTTTGTGCGTCAGGTCGCGGCGCGGCGCGTACCACCGCGCACGCTCGCGAATCGGGAAGGGTCAGTCGCGGACGGCGGCCAACAGCCCGTCGCCCAGCGGGATCAGAGCCGGGGTCAGGCGCTCATCCTCGGCGATCAATCGGGCCGCCTCCCGCACCGCGATCACCTCGGCGTCGTTGGCCGCCGGGTCGCCGGCCCGGCCACCGAGTGCCGCTCGGTGCAGCACGACCACCCCGCCGGACCGCAGCAACCGCACCGCCTCCAGCACGTATCCGGGCTGGTCGATCGGGTCGGCGTCGACGAAAACCAGGTCGTAGGACTCGTCGGCGAGACGGGTCAGGACCTCTTGGGCGCGGCCGCTGATGAACCGGGTCCGCGACGGCCCGATACCGGCGTCGCCGAACGCCTGCTTGGCGGTGCGCTGGTGCTCGGGCTCGATGTCGATAGTGGTCAGAACGCCGTCTTCGCCCATGCCCGACAGCAGCCACAGTCCGCTGACGCCGGCCCCGGTGCCGACCTCGACCACGGCCTTGCCGCCGCTGAGCTTGGTCAACAGGGCCAGCAGCGCGCCTACCGCCGCACTGATCGAGGCGACGCCGATCTCGCCGGCCCGGTCGCGGGCGGCGGCCAGGACCGCGTCTTCGGACATCGAGGCCTCGGCGTGCGCCAGGAGGGCGTCCGCCCGGCTGTTGTGCGGCGGCTGCGGTCCGGAAGTGTCGTCGGTGCTGGCCATGTGCGCAGCGTAGGACAGGCCCGGGGGCGGCGGGGTAGCGGCTCGCCCGCGCGACACGCCCGGGACGCGGCCCGTGTCCGAACCGTTATCCGGATCCATCGACGCACCCTGCGGCGTATTCGAACACAAGTTCACAGTCGGCGTTCAGGGCCGACACAGAGCCGACACACCGCGATAGGCAACGGTAGCTGCATGGAACGAGGTAGGAACCGGCCTCGAGACGCTCGGAATACGAGGGGCCCGGCGCACGTTGACCGCGATATCACGCTGTCGTCGCCAGACGGCTGCCCGGATACGGAGGACGTCGCCATAACCACTTTGCTGCCCCCGGTCGCCATGTCGCACCCGACTACCCACTCGGACCGTTATTCCGACTCCGACTGGGTGGAGCCCTCCGAGGAGCCGCAGGGCACCGCGGTGTTCGACGCCACCGGGGACGTGGCGGCCATGCCGTCGTGGGACGAGCTGGTGCGGCAGCACGCGGACCGGGTGTATCGGCTGGCCTACCGGCTGTCGGGCAGCCAGCAGGACGCCGAGGACCTGACCCAGGAGACCTTCATCCGGGTGTTCCGCTCGCTGCACAACTACCAGCCCGGGACGTTCGAGGGCTGGCTGCACCGGATCACCACCAACCTGTTCCTGGACATGGTGCGCCGGCGTGGGCGGGTGCGGATGGAGGCGCTGCCCGAGGATTACGACCGGGTCCCGGCCGACGAGCCCGACCCCGAGCAGATCTACCACGACGCGCGGCTGGATCCCGACCTGCAGGCGGCGCTGGACTCGTTGGCCCCGGAGTTCCGGGCGGCCGTGGTGCTGTGCGACATCGAAGGGCTGTCCTACGAAGAGGTCGGCGCCACCCTGGGGGTGAAGCTGGGCACCGTGCGCAGCCGCATTCACCGGGGTCGCCAGGCGCTGCGCGACTACCTCGCCGACCGTCCCGGCCAGCGCGACGGGGCCGCTTTCGGCGGTGTCGCGGCAGGCTGAGTCACGCCGCCGACGCTGCGGTTGCCGCGACGACGCGCCATCTCGCGCTACATTCTTATAAGGACGATTCTCATAGTTTCGGTGTGAACGTCAGGCGTATCGCTGCGTTGACGGAAGGAGTCCGGAGGTGACGGAACGCGGAGGTGTCTTCCGTCGTGCGTTCTCCTGGCTTCCCGCGCAATTCGCCTCGCAGAGTGACGCCCCGGTCGGCGCCCCACGCCAGTTCGGATCCACCGAGCACCTGTGCAGCGAAGCGATCGCCGCCTACGTCGATGGCGAGTTGCGGATGAACGCCCACCTGCGGGCCGCTCACCACCTGTCGTTGTGCGCCGACTGTGCAGCCGAAGTGGAGTATCAGGGCCGGGCCCGGTCGGCGCTGCGGGATTCGCATCCGATCCGGATTCCCTCCTCGCTGCTCGGCCTGCTGTCCCAGATCCCCGACTGTCCCGCCGACCCGCCATCCGGTGAGTCCACGACGCCGATGCCCAACCGGTTGACCGACGGCAAGCCGCAGGATCGCCGCAAACGTCGGTAAGGTGGATGCGATGCGGCGCCAGCGCGCCAGTAGCGCTTCGCTTGCGGCGCCTGGAAGCCGACGGGGACCGGAAGAGGAATAGGTTGAGCTCCAACAACGAGAACGCCGGCGGTAACCGCTTGGCGCCGCGGCCTGTCTACCGGCCTCCCGTGGACCAGGCGTCCAAGAAGGCCTTCGGCCGGCCCGACGGGGTGCCCGGATCGTTCATCCCCGCCGACGTGCGGCCCAAGAAATACCGCGACCAGGGCGAGTACGCTCCGCGTGACCTGCCGCCCGACCCGGTGCTCAAGGAGGCGTTCGGCCGTCCCTTCGGCGCCGGTCCGTCCTTGCAGCGCCATCCTGCCGATGCCGGCGCGCTGGGACGCAACGGCAAGCCGGACGAGTTCACCGAGACCGACGACCCGTGGCGTGACCCCGCCGCGGGCGCCGGGCTGGGTGCGCCCGCCATCGTCGCGCCGCCGCCGCGGGCATCGGGGGACCTGGGCGGGCGGCTCGGCGTGCGCGACGTGCTGTTCGGCGACCGCGTCTCCTACCGCGCGCTGGGCGTCCTGGCCGCGATCGCGCTGGCCATCGGCCTGGTCGGCGGCTGGGTCGGGCGTACCACCGCGCAGGTCGTCGAGGCGTTCACCACCTCGAAGGTGACCTTGTCGACCAAGGGCAACGCCGAGGAACCGGCCGGCCGGTTCGCCAAGGTCGCCGAAGCCATCGCCAATTCGGTGGTGACCATCGAATCGGTCAGCGACGACCAGGGCATGCAGGGCTCCGGTGTGGTCATCGACGGCAAGGGCTACATCGTCACCAACAACCACGTCATCTCCGAAGCGGCCAACAACCCCAGCAAGTTCAAGACCACCGTGGTGTTCAACGACGGCAAAGAGGTGCTGGCCAACCTGGTGGGCCGCGACCCCAAGACCGACCTGGCCGTGCTCAAGGTGGACAACGTCGACAACCTGTCCGTGGCTCGTCTCGGCGACTCCGACAAGATCCGGGTCGGCGACGAGGTGATCGCCGCCGGTGCCCCGTTGGGCCTGCGCAGCACCGTCACCCACGGCATCATCAGTGCCGTCCACCGGCCG
Organism: Mycolicibacter sinensis; assembly: GCF_001667375.1. Classification (GTDB taxonomy): domain Bacteria; phylum Actinomycetota; class Actinomycetes; order Mycobacteriales; family Mycobacteriaceae; genus Mycobacterium; species Mycobacterium sinense_A. Next base: position 67,146 of record NZ_LZIN01000037.1, read on the forward strand.
GTGCCGCTGTCGGGCGAGGACTCCGACACCGACACCGTCATCGACGCGGTGCAGACCGACGCCTCGATCAACCACGGCAACTCCGGTGGCGCGCTGATCGACATGGATGCGCAGCTGGTCGGGATCAACACCGCCGGAAAGTCGTTGTCCGACAGCGCCAGTGGCCTGGGATTCGCGATTCCGGTCAATGAGATGAAGATGGTGGCCGAAGCGCTGATCAGAGACGGCAAGATCGTGCACCCCTCGCTGGGGGTGAGCGCGCGGTCGGTCAGCAACGCGATCGCCTCGGGCGCGCAGATCGCCAACGTCAAGGTCGGCAGCCCCGCGGAGAAGGGCGGCATCCTGGAGAACGACGTGGTGGTCAAGATCGGTGACCGCACCGTCGCCAACGCCGACGAATTCGTCGTCGCGGTGCGCCAGTTGACCATCGGCAAGGAAGCGCCCGTCGAGGTGGTCCGCGACGGGCGCAATGTCACGTTGAACGTGACTCCCACCGGCGACGGCTAGATGTTCGGCTGATGTTCGCCAATGTCGGCTGGGGGGAGATCCTGGTTCTCGTGGTGGTCGGGTTGGTGATCCTGGGCCCGGAGCGGCTCCCTGGGGCGATCCGCTGGACCGCGAACGCGTTGCGTCAGGCCCGCGAGTACGTCACCAACGCCACCGATCAGCTGCGCGACGAGATGGGCCCGGAGTTCGATGACCTGCGCGCGCCGCTGAGCGAACTGCAGAAGCTCCGCGGGATGACCCCGCGGGCAGCGCTGACCAAGCATCTGCTCGACGGGGATGATTCGCTGTTCACCGCGGTCGGCTCCCTCGCCGAGGATCCGCGCGCCGCGATACCCGCGCCGATCGCGGCTCCCGGACTGGTTTCCGGGGCTTCCGGGGCACCGTTCGACGCCGACGCCACCTGACCCGCTGGCGGTAGCCCTTCAGCGTTGGGTGTTGCCGGTGTTCAGTCCCAGCGACATCCCGACCAGCCCGCGTCCGCGGGTGGCCAGCTGATCGGCGATCCGGCGCAGCTCTTTGCCGGCCACCGAGTCCGGCTGGAGCACCACCGGGGAGCCGGAGTCGCCGCCGGTCACCATCTCACTGTCGATCGGCACCTGACCCAGCAGCGGCACGTCGCGGCCCATCGCCCGGGTCAGCCGCTCGGCGACCTGCTCGCCGCCGCCCTCGCCGAACAGGTGCATGGTGGATCCGTCGGGCATCGCCAGCCCGGCCATGTTCTCCACTACGCCGACGACCTGCTGGCGGGTCTGCAGGGCGATCGCCCCGGCACGCTCGGCCACCTCGGCGGCCGCCTGCTGCGGAGTGGTCACCACCAGGATCTCGGCGGGCGGGACCAACTGGGCCACCGAGATCGCGATGTCGCCGGTGCCCGGCGGCAGGTCGAGCAGCAGCACATCCAGGTCGCCCCAGTAGACGTCTGCGAGGAACTGCTGCAATGCGCGGTGCAGCATCGGGCCACGCCAGACCACCGGGGTGTTGCCCTTGGTGAACATCGCGATCGAGATCACCTTCACGCCGTAGCCGATCGGCGGCATGATCATCGAGTCGACCTGCGTTGGCAGCGCCGTGACGCCCATCATCCGCGGCACCGAGTGGCCGTAGATGTCGGCGTCGAGCACCCCGACCGACAGGCCGCGCTCGGCCAGCGCCACGGCGAGATTGACCGTGACACTGGACTTTCCGACCCCGCCCTTGCCCGAGGCGATCGCGTACACCTTGGTCAGCGAGCCCGGTTGGGCGAACGGGATGACCGGTTCCTTGGCGTCGCCGCGCAGCTGTTTGCGCAGCTCGGCGCGCTGCTCGTCGCTGAATACGTCCAGGGTCACCTTGACCGGGCCGGTGCCGGGCACGTCGCTGACCGCCCGGGTCACCATGTTGGTGATCTCGGTCTTCATCGGACAGCCGGAGATGGTCAGGTAGATCGTGACGTGCACACTGCGGTCGTCGGCGATCTCGATGCTCTTGACCATGCCAAGCTCGGTGATCGGACGCTGAATGTCGGGGTCCAACACGGTGCCCAGCGCGGCGTAGATCGCATCGTGCAGGGCGGCGGTGTCGTCTTGTGTCTTGGACATCAAAGACGAGTCTAGGCCAGTGGGCGACAGCCCCGATCTCGGTCAGGCCGGCGGGCCGGCGGGCGGCGCTTCCGGCGGCACGGCCGCGGGGGCGGGCGGAGCCGCGATCGCGGGGGCCTGGGCGCCGGGTGCGGGTGGTTCATCGGCGGCCATCGGTGCGGGCGGGACGGCGTAGGCCGGCATCGGCGCGGGCGGCTGCGGCGCGTCCAGGGCACCGGAAGGCGCCGGTGGGACGGCATTGGGTGATCCCGCCGGGGTGGTCCCGGCCGGCGGCTCCAGGCAGATCATCCGGCACGCCGCCGAGGGACGCGGCAGCTGCTGCTGCTCGGGGGAGGCCGTCCACGGCGGGAGCCAGGGCAGGTTGGCCAGCTGGTTCTCCATGCTCGACTGACCCAGGTCGATCAGCGAGGATCCGGCGGTCTGATGGACCGGCGACATCCCGTGCATGCTGAACGATTCCGGGCCGAGGCCCTCCGGGTGCCCCAGGTGCTCGAGGTGCAAATCTGCGATCGGCGGTGCCGGACCGAGGATCGGTGGCAGATCCACCGGAGCCACCCCGGTGGCGTAGGCCGCCGCCCAGCCCATCACGTTCTCCGCGTAGGCCATCGAGTTGTTGTAGCGCAGGATCGCGGTCAGGACATGCGACTGCTCGCGAAGGTTGAGTCCGCCGCTGCACAGGTACCGCGCTGCCGCCAGCGTCGCGTCGTAGACGTTCTGCGGGTCGGCCCGCCCGTCGCCGTCACCGTCGGCGGCGTAGCGCGACCAGGTTCCCGGCAGAAACTGCATCGGCCCCATGGCGCGGGCGTAGACGACGCGTCCGGGCGCACTGCTGGCCACGATGACCTCGTTGCCCGGCAGCGTCCCGTCCAGCGCCGGTCCGTAGATCGGCTGCAGCGCGGTGCCGCGCGCGTCGGTGGCGCCGCCGTTGGCATGCGCCGATTCGATGCGGCCGATCCCGGCCAGCAGATTCCAGCTGATCCCACATTCGGGGGCGGCGACCGACATCTGATGTTCGGCGTTGCGGTAGGCCGCCAGCGCCGTCTTGGGGATGCCCAGGGTGCCCGGCGCGTAGACGACGGCCGCCGGCGGCGCCGACGGGGCGCCCGCCGCCACGCGCACATTCGGCTGGGGCCGTTGCACCGCGACAACGGCGGGACCCGAGGAGTGGCTCGGGGATGCGGTGTGCACCGCCGCCAGCGGGGTCACCGCGGCGTTGCGCAGGGGGAGCGAGGTCGACGGGGAGCGCGGCGTTGCACCTACGGCACCGGCGAACACCAACGGGGTGATGAACGCCAGGCCGAACGCGGGGCGCAGCGCAGCACGGGCTGCCCGCCGCCATCTGGCCGCGCGGGACAGGTGCTCGGCTGCACCGCCCCCTGTAGGCACTCGACCGCCCCTTGTCCGCCTCGAAAAGGCCTTGAAAAGCCTCGGAAACGCCTAGGTGAAGCCGCCTCCGCTTCGTGAACTAGGTCACCATACCTAACACCGGTCTCGCTGGTGTCGGTTATGCCCGTCCGTCACGCGGGAGAGCCGAGCGGGTGGGCGCGGACTCCGGGCCGGCCGGGTCGGGCTCGGGCCGCATCTCCTCGAGCAATTCCCGGACCCGCTCGAGCTCGTGGTGCAGGTAATCGCGGGTGGCGACCTCGCCGACCGCCAACCGCAACGACGCCAGTTCGCGGGCCAGGTATTCGGTGTCGGCCTTGGTCTGCGCGGCCCGGCGGCGGTCTTCGTCGAGGCTGACCCGGTCGCGGTTCTCCTGCCGGTTCTGGGCCAGCAGGATCAGTGGTGCGGCGTAGGCGGCCTGGGTGGAGAACGCCAGGTTGAGCAGGATGAACGGGTAGGGGTCCCACTTCAGGCTGACCGCGTAGACGTTGAGCAGAATCCAGCCCACCACCAGCAGCGTCTGGATGGCCAGGTAGCGCCCGGTGCCGAAGAACCGTGCCACCCCCTCGGTGAACCGGCCCAGCGCATCCGGGTCCATCCGCAGGCCGGGCAGCCGCGACGTGCGCGGTGTGGAGAGCCGCTGCGATGACGAGCGGTCGGTCATGACGGCCTCCCGGCGAGTTTCGGCCCCAGATCCGGCTCGGGGGTTTCGCGCCAGTCGCGCGGCAGCAGGTGGTCCAGCACGTCGTCGACCGTCACCGCGCCCAGCAGGTGATTCTGTTCGTCGAGCACCGGCCCGCAGACCAGATTGTAGGCGGCGAAGTAGCGGGTCAGCTCCGCCAGCGACACCTCCGGGTTCAGCACCGGCAGGTCGGAGTCGACGAATCCGCCGATGAGTTCGGCCGGTGGCACCCGCAGCAACCGCTGCAGCGGAACACAGCCCAGGTAGTGGCCGGTCGGGGTGGCGGTGGGGGCCCGGGTGACGAACACCAGCGATGCCAGCGCCGGGGTCAGGTCGGGGTCGCGCACCCGGGCCAGCGCCTCGGCGACCGAGGTGTCGGCGGTCAGCACCACCGGGTTGGAGGTCATCAACCCGCCCGCGGTGTCGGGGGAGTGCTCCAGCAGGCGGCGCACCGGGTCGGAGTCGTCGGGGTCCATCCGCGCCAGCAGCGCCTCGGCCTCGGTCGGGTTCATCGCCCCCAGCAGGTCGGCGGCGTCGTCGGGATCCATTTCCTCCAGGACGTCGGCGGCGCGTTCGGTGCCCAGCTGACCCAGCACGACGGTTTGGCGCTCTTCCGGGAGTTCCTGCAGGATGTCGGCCAGTCGCGCGTTGTCCAGCGCGTTGATCACCTCGTAGCGGCGCTTGGGTGGCAGCTCGCGGATCGCGTCGGCCACCTCGATCGGCCGCCAGCCCTCGAATTGCTGCAGCAGCTGGGCCACGCCCTGTCCGGGCATGGCCAGAGCGGACGGGGTCAGGCCCTGCACGTTGCGCCAGTCCACGATGTGTACGGCGGCGCGCCGGCCTAGCCGTCGGGAGTGCCGTACCGCGATCCGCGTCACCAGCCAGTCGCGCGTGCGGCTCTGCTCGAGGGCCAGGTCGGTGATCGTCACGTCGACGTCGGCCAACTCCGGCAGCTCGGGATCGGTGACCTGGACCTTGGTGTCGAGAACCTGCCCCAGTGCCAGCACCTCACCGGGCCGCTGATCGAACTTGCGCAGTGACACCGTTCCGGTGTTGAGGGTCACCGCGTTGGGCTCGATCGCCGCGACCCGCAGAATCGGGACGAAAATGCGTCTGCGGGTGGGTAATTCGACGACGAGTCCCAGTACACGCGGCTGCTGACGCACGATGCTGAGACTGAGCACCACATCACGCACCCGACCAACGGATTCGCCGAACGGGCCCAGCACCAGCATCCGCGCGAGCCGCGCTGCGTAAACCCTGTTGCTCGACGCCATGGTTGAAAGGGTAGGAGTGTTTAGGTGACCAACGCATATCGCCCCCGCCGTACCTGCCTGTCGGTGCCCGGCAGCAGCCAGAAGATGATCGACAAGGCCAAGGGTCTGCCCGCCGACGAGATCTTCCTCGATCTGGAGGACGCCGTCGCCCCGGCCGCCAAGGAGCAGGCTCGGACCCGAGTGGCCGAAGCGCTCACCGCACCGGGCTGGACGGCGCCGTTGCTGGGTGTGCGGGTCAATGATTGGACCACCCCGTGGACCCACGCGGATCTGATCGAGGTGGTCTCGGCCGTCGGCGCCGCCGGGTCCCGCCTGGATGTGGTGGTGTTGCCCAAGGTGTCCGACGCCTCCCACGTGCAGGCCCTCGACCTGCTGTTGACCCAGTTGGAGACGGTGCACGGCCTGCCGGTGGGGCAGATCGGCATCGACGCCCAGATCGAGGACGCCCGCGGCCTGACCAATATCAACGCCATCGCCGCCGCGCCCCGGGTGCAGGCGCTGGTGCTCGGCCCGGCCGACCTGATGGCCAGCCTCAACACCCGCACCCTGGAGGTCGGCGAGCAGCCCGAGGGTTACACCGAGGGCGACGCCTATCACCATGTGCTGATGACGATCCTGGTCGCCGCGCGTGCCCACGGGATCGCCGCCGTCGACGGCCCCTATCTGAAGGTCCGTGACGTCGAGGCGTTCCGGCGGGTGGCCGGGCGTTCGGCCGCCCTCGGTTTCGACGGCAAATGGGTGCTGCACCCCGACCAGATCGCGGCGGGCAACGAGATCTTCAGTCCCAGGCAGGCCGAGTATGACCATGCCGAGCTGATCCTGGAGGCCTACGCCTGGCACACCTCGCAGGCCGGCGGCGCCCGCGGCGCGGTGATGCTCGGCGACGAGATGCTCGACGAGGCCAGCCGCAAGATGGCGTTGGTGGTGGCCGGCAAGGGCCGCGCGGCCGGAATGCGCCGGGAGGCACCGGCGTTCGAGCCGCCGAGCTAAGGCGATCGCAAGCGCGGCGGAGCCGGGCGAAGCGGGTCGCCGTTATGGCTCAGCGGCGTCCGAGTCAGTGCAGCGCGACCATCGCGAGGATGAACGAGAGCACGACCGCGACAGCGCCGACGGCGGTGCCGGCCACCGCCATGCCGTGGCCGGCCTCACCGGTCCGCTTGATCTGGCTCAGCGCAACGACACCCAGCACCACGCCGACGATCCCCAGCGGCCAGAACAGTAGGCCGAGCAAGGCGACCACCAGGGAGCTGACCGCCAAGACGTTGGTCTTCTGCGGCTGGCCCGGATTGAAGTAGCCGCCCGGATACGGCGTGCCGTAGCCGCCCGGCGGGTAGCCCGGTGGTGTGCCGTAGCCGGTGGGGTAGCCGGGTGCGCCGAAGCCCGGGTAGTCGCCCGGTGGGCCGTAACCCGGTGGCGGCGGATAGCCGCCGGGCGGTGCGTCGTAGCGCGGCTGAGCCGGATAGCCGCCCGCCGGCGGGGACGGTGGGTAGCCGCCGGGCGGTGGCGGCGGAGGGTAGCCGCTCGGCGGGTAATTCGGCGCCGGAGGAGAATAACCATCGAAGCCCGACGGATAGGGCCAGCCGCCCTGTTCAGGCCCGGACGCGCCCGGCTCAGCCCAGGGTCGATCGGCATTGGCTCGTGGATTCTCGCCAGAATCCTCGCCGGGAGCTGTCATGCTGTTCAACCTAGCGGATTCGCCGGGACCGGCCTGTTGCCCGACAGTCGCTTCCCGGTGCGAGGAGAGAGAAATCCCATGACCAGCCCTTTTCAGTCCGGACAGACCCCCGATCCGCTCGGTGGGGCGGCAGCCCCGGGCCGGCGTGACGCGGCCCGGCTGCCCACGCCGCCCAAAGGCTGGCCGATCGGGGCATACCCCACCTACGCCGAGGCGCAGCGCGCGGTGGACTACCTGTCCGATCAACAGTTTCCGGTGCACCAGGTGACCATCGTCGGTGTCGACCTGATGCAGGTCGAACGGGTTACCGGTCGGCTCACCTGGCCCAAGGTGCTCGGCGGCGGGGTGCTGACCGGGGCCTGGCTGGGGCTGTTCATCGGCCTGGTGCTGGGCATCTTCAGTGCCAACCCCACCCAGGCACTGGTGACCGGCTTGATCGCCGGCGTGTTCTTCGGTCTGATCACCTCGTCGGTACCCTACGCGATGGCCCGCGGCACAAGGGATTTCAGCTCGACCATGCAATTGGTGGCGGGGCGCTACGACGTGCTGTGCGACCCGCAGAGCGCCGAGCAGGGCCGGGATCTGTTGGCAAAGCTGACGCTCTGACTTCGCGTTTGTTGCGTAGCGCGGCCGGGCGGCCTTACCGTCGTGGCACGAAGCGGCAACGGGAGGCGGGTGGCGTGGCGAGTCGGCGCGGTCGCGTACGGCCGCTGGGCGCGGCCGCGCTGGCGGCGCTGAGCGTCGCCTCGGCGGCAGCGGCCTGCGGCTCGGCCGGACACGCCGGTGACGGCCTGGTGATTAGTGTGTACACCCCGGCCAACGACAGCGCCACCTTCCGGGCCATCGCCGCGCGCTGTACCGAGCAGGCCGGTGGGCGCTACCGGATTCAGCAGTTCAGCCTGCCGCGAGCCGCCGACGACCAGCGCCTGCAACTGGCCCGTCGGCTCACCGGTAACGACCGCACGCTGGACGTGATGGGCCTGGATGTGGTGTGGACCGCCGAGTTCGCCGAGGCCGGCTGGGCGCTGCCACTGTCGGCCGACCCGGCCGGAAAAGCCGAAGCCGATGTTGCAGACGACACTCTGCCGGGGCCGCTGGCGACCGCCCGCTGGCGAGACCGGCTCTATGCCGCCCCGCTCATCACCAATACCCAATTGCTCTGGTACCGCCCGGATCTGATGAGCACTGCCCCGTCGACCTGGGACGGGATGGTCGCCGAGGCGGCCCGGCTGCACGCCGCCGGCGAGCCGAGCTGGATCGCGGTGCAGGCCAAGCAGTACGAGGGTCTGGTGGTGTGGTTCAACACCCTGCTGGCCAGCGCCGGGGGCCGCGTGCTCGACGACGACGGCAAGACGGTCACCCTGACCGACACCGCCGAACATCGGGCCGCCACCGTCGCCGCGCTGCGGATCATGCAGGCGGTGGCGAGGGCCCCGGGCGCTGATCCGTCGATCACCCAGAGCGACGAGGGCACCGCCCGGCTGGCCTTCGAGCAGGGCAAGGCGGCACTGGAGGTCAACTGGCCGTTCGTGCTGCCGTCCATGCTGGAGAACGCGGTCAAGGGCGGCGTGGGTTTTCTGCCGCTGGACCGGCGGCCGGACCTGGCCGGCAGCATCGACGGTGTGGGCTCGTTCGCGCCCAGCGACGAGCAGTACCGGATCGCCTACGAGGCCAGCCGCAAGGTGCTCGGATTCGCGCCGTATCCGGCAGTCTCCCCGGGCCATCCGGCCAAGGTGACCTTGGGCGGCCTGAACCTGGCGGTGGCCCGAACCACCCGTCATCGCGCGGAGGCGTTCGAGGCGGTGCGGTGCCTGCGCGACGCGGCCAACCAGAAATATGTCGCGATCGAGGGTGGCCTGCCCGCGGTGCGCACCTCGGTGTACTCCGACCCGCAATTCCAGCAGAAGTACCCGCACCACAACCTGATTCGCGACCAACTCACCCACGCCGCGGTGCGCCCGGCGACACCGGTCTATCAGGCGGTGTCCACCCGCATCTCGGCGACGCTGGCGCCGATCACCGCCATCGACCCGGAGCGCACCGCCGACGAGCTCGCCGTACAGGTGCAAAAAGCCATCGACGGCAAGGGACTGATCCCGTGACCGCGCACGCCGACGAGAGGTCACAGCGCCGGCTGGCCCTCGTGCTCGTCGCCCCGGCGGTGGTCCTGATGCTGGCGGTGACGGCCTATCCGATCGGCTACGCGATCTGGTTGAGCCTGCTGCGCTACAACCTGGCCACGCCGGACGACACCGCATTCATCGGCCTGGCCAACTACCAGACCACCTTGACCGACTCCTACTGGTGGACCGCCTTCGCGGTGACGCTGGGTATCACCGTCGTCTCGGTGGCCATCGAATTCGTGCTGGGTCTTGCGCTGGCGCTGGTGATGCACCGCAGCATATTCGCCAAGGGAATGGTGCGCACCGCGGTGCTGGTGCCCTACGGCATCGTCACGGTGGCCGCCGCCTACAGCTGGTACTACGCCTGGACTCCGGGCACCGGCTACCTGGCGAACCTGCTGCCGGCCGGCAGCGCGCCGCTGACCCACCAACTGCCGTCGCTGGGCATCGTGGTGCTGGCCGAGGTGTGGAAGACGACGCCGTTCATGGCGCTGCTGCTGCTGGCCGGGCTGGCCTTGGTCCCCGAGGACCTGCTCAAGGCGGCGCAGGTCGACGGCGCCGGCCCCTGGCGGCGACTGGTCAAGGTCATCCTGCCGATGATGAAACCCGCCATCCTGGTGGCCTTGTTGTTCCGCACCCTTGACGCGTTCCGGATCTTCGACAACATCTACGTGCTCACCAACGGCTCCAACAACACCGGCTCGGTGTCGATCCTGGGCTACGACAACCTGTTCAAGGGCTTCAACGTGGGACTGGGTTCTGCGATCTCGGTGCTGATCTTCGTCTGCGTCGCGTTGATCGCTTGGGTGTTCGTCAAGGTGTTCGGCGCCGCAGCGCCGGGATCGGACCAGAAATGACCGATGTTCGCCGCCGCGCGGCCTGGCTGATCATCGATGTGGCGGTGGTGGCTTACGCGCTGGTGCCGGTGCTGTGGATCCTGTCGCTGTCGCTCAAACCGACGTCGACGGTGAAGGACGGCAAGCTGATTCCGTCGTCGGTGACCTTGGACAACTACCGCGGCATCTTCGCCGGGGACGTGTTCGGCTCGGCGCTGGTCAACTCGGTGGGCATCGGGCTGATCACCACGGTGATCGCGGTGGTGATCGGCGCAATGGCCGCCTACGCGGTGGCGCGGCTGGACTTCCCCGGCAAGCGGCTGCTGGTCGGGGCCGCACTGCTGATCGCGATGTTCCCCCAGATCTCGCTGGTCACACCGATTTTCAACATCGAGCGGGCCACCGGGCTGTTCGACACCTGGCCGGGGCTGATCATCCCCTACATCACCTTCGCGCTACCGCTGGCGATCTACACGCTTTCGGCGTTCTTCCAAGAGATTCCGTGGGACTTGGAGAGGGCTGCCAAGATGGACGGCGCCACCCCCGGTCAGGCGTTCCGCAAGGTGATCGCGCCGCTGGCGGCACCGGGCATCGTCACCGCGGCGATCCTGGTGTTCATCTTTGCCTGGAACGACCTGCTGCTGGCGTTGTCGCTGACGGCGACCAAAGCCTCGGTGACCGCGCCGGTGGCGATCGCCAACTTCACCGGCAGTTCGCAGTTCGAGGAGCCGACCGGCTCCATCGCCGCCGGCGCGATGGTGATCACGGTGCCGATCATCATCTTTGTTCTAATCTTCCAGCGACGGATCGTGGCCGGACTGACCTCCGGTGCGGTGAAGGGATAGACCGATGGCAGAGATCGAACTCTCGCACGTCACCAAGAGCTACCCCGACGGTGCCATGGCGGTCAAAGATCTGTCGCTGAGCATCGCCGACGGCGAGTTCATCATCCTGGTGGGACCGTCCGGCTGCGGGAAATCCACCACGCTGAACATGATCGCCGGCCTGGAGGAGATCTCGTCGGGGGAGTTGCGGATCGGCGGCGAACGCGTCAACGAGCGCGCGCCCAAGGACCGCGACATTGCGATGGTGTTCCAGTCCTACGCCCTGTATCCGCACATGACGGTGCGGGGCAACATCGCGTTCCCGTTGACCCTGGCCAAGATGAAGAAGGCGCAGATCGCTGAAAAAGTGGCTGAAGTCGCCAAAATCCTTGATCTGACCGACTTTCTGGATCGCAAGCCCTCGCAGCTCTCCGGTGGGCAGCGTCAGCGCGTCGCCATGGGGCGAGCAATCGTGCGGCAGCCCAAGGCATTCCTGATGGACGAGCCGCTGTCGAACCTGGACGCCAAGCTGCGGGTGCAGATGCGCAGCGAGATCGCCCGGCTGCAGCGGCGGCTGGGCACCACCACCGTCTACGTCACCCACGACCAGACCGAGGCGATGACGCTCGGAGACCGGGTGGTGGTGATGCACGGCGGAATCGCGCAGCAGATCGGCACTCCCGACGAGCTGTATGAGCGGCCCGCCAACCAGTTCGTCGCCGGGTTCGTCGGCTCGCCGGCGATGAACTTCTTCCCCGGCACCCTGACCGCGGCCGGTGCGCGACTGCCGTTCGGTGAGGTCCCGCTCGACGCGGCGACTCGCGACGCGATCGGCAAGCATCCGGCGCCGGCCGGCGGCGAAGTGGTCATCGGGGTGCGTCCGGAACATCTCGGCGATGCCGGACTGCTCGATGATGCCCAGCGCCGGCAGGCGGTCACGTTCGGGGCCCGCGTCGACCTGGTCGAATCGCTGGGCGCCGACAAGTACCTGTACTTCACCCCGAACGAGCCGGCCGGGACGTCCGGTGAAATCGAACTGGTGGCACGGGTTCCCGCCGCGTCCAAGGCGGCCGGCGGGCAGCCCATCGAGCTGGCCCTGGACGCCGGCAAGGTGGTGGTGTTCGACGCCAGGTCCGGGGTGAACCTCAGCGTCGCACCGGCCGGACGGTGAGCCGCCGGTGAGCGACGATCTGGAGCGGGTGCGCGAACACCTGCGGGCGCATTTCACCGCCGCGGGCATCACCTCCCAGCCCGACGCCGCGCGCGTGACGTTCCTGGGTGTCGAGCCCATCGAGGTGTTGCGGTTCGGCCCCGGGCCCGACCGGATGGTGCACTACGCCTCGGTGGGTTGCTCGCGGCATCCGATGGGCGATCCCGGCCAGATCCTGGCTGACCCGGTGCATGGCCCGCGCGCAGAAGTGGTTCTGCGCCTGCGGGTTTCGGGGTCTGATGCCGGGCTGGCCCGCAGTCTCGCCGCGGTGGCGGCCGCTCCGGTGGTGGAGGGCGTGGTGCTGGCCCCCGACGCGTTGATGGACCTCGGCGGGCCGCTGTGGACCCGGCAGTCGGGGGCGGTGCCGTTCACCGCGATGCTGCTGGGTGACAGCGATATCGCCGAGTTGCCGCTGGCGCAGCCGCGCGAACCGGTGCGGTTCTTCTCGGCCACCCCGATCACCGCGACCGAGGCGGCCTGGGTGCGGCTCAAGGGCGCCGACGCGATGCGGGAGGCCTGGCGGACCGACGGGGTGGATGTCTTCGACCCCGCCCGCCCGGCCTCCCAGCCCGCCTAGCTCAGAGCCAGCCGTTGCGGCGGAACGCGCGATACAGCAGGGTGCAGATGCTCACCATCGCCGCCAGTACCACCGGGTAACTGAACGTCCAGTGCAGGGCGGGCATGTGGTCGAAGTTCATTCCGTAGATCCCGGCGATCATGGTGGGGACGGCGATGATGCCCGCCCAGGCCGACATCTTGCGCATGTCGGTGTTCTGCTGCATGCCTACTCGCGCGAGCGCCGCCTGCACCAGCGAGCTGAGCATCTCGTCGTAGCTGGCGATCTGCTCGGCGACGCGGGTCTGGTGGTCCCCGACGTCGCGCAGGTAGCGCCGCACCTCCTTGGAGATCAGGTCCTTGTAGTCGGTCTGCATCCGCTGAAACGGAAGCGACAGCGGTGCCACCGCGCGCCGCAGTTCGACGACTTCGCGCTTGATCTGGTAGATCGGCTCGACGTCGGTGCGGGTGCCGGGCGCGAACGCCACCTCCTCGATGGTGTCGAGGTCGCTTTCCATCAGGTTGGTCACCTCGACGTAGCGGTCGACCACGTAGTCGGCGATGGCATGCATCACCGCGTACGGGCCCAGTCGCATGTGCTCAGGGTCGGCGTCCATGCGTTTGCGGACGTTCGACAGGCCGCTGTGTTCGCCGTGGCGCACGGTGACGACGAAGTTCTTGCCGACGAAGATCATGATCTCGCCGGTCTCGACGATCTGGCGGGGGAGCACCACCGATTCGTGCGGGACGTAGTTGACGGTTTTGAGCACCAGGAACAGCGTCTCGTCGTAGCGCTCCAGCTTGGGCCGCTGGTGGGCGTGCACGGCGTCCTCGACGGTCAGTCGGTGCAGCTCGAACGTCGCCGCCACCGCCTGCATCTGACGCTCGTCGGGCTCGTGCAGGCCCACCCAGACGAAGGCATTGCGGCTGTTCGCCTCGATCTCACGCACTTTGGCCATCGCCCCGGCCGGGGTGAAGTCGCCGGGAACCCGGTCGCCGTCGGCATAGACGCCGCAGTCGACCAACACCCGGGGAACCGGGTCGCGCAATGCCGTCATGGCGGCCCTCCCTCCGGCGCACACGTGCCGGTGAAATGCTACGCGCCCGGCCCCAAAGTGACCGGTCAGCGCGGTTCGGCCGGGGTCCGGAGTTTCCGTGCGGCCGGCGGTGCGCTAGTTTCGACCCGGACCAATTCCAGCCAAGCCGAACCCGTTCGAGGAGCACTTGACGTGAGCACAACCCCGCTGAAGGTGGCCGTCACCGGCGCCGCCGGCCAGATCGGCTACAGCCTGCTGTTCCGCCTGGCCAGTGGCTCGCTGCTGGGCCCCGACCGGCCGATCGAACTGCGTCTGCTGGAGATCGAGCCCGCGCTCAAGGCGCTCGAGGGCGTGGTGATGGAGCTCGACGACTGCGCCTTCCCGCTGCTGTCGGGGGTGCAGATCGGCTCGGACGCGAACAAGATCTTCGACGGTGCCAACCTGGCGCTGCTGGTCGGCGCCCGCCCGCGCGGCCCCGGCATGGAGCGCAGTGACCTGCTGGAGGCCAACGGTGCGATCTTCACCGCGCAGGGCAAGGCGCTCAACGCGGTCGCGGCCTCCGACATCCGGGTCGGTGTGACCGGTAACCCGGCCAACACCAACGCGCTGATCGCGATGAGCAACGCCCCCGACATCCCCAAGGAGCGCTTCTCGGCGCTGACCCGCCTGGACCACAACCGGGCGATCTCGCAGCTGGCCGCCAAGACCGGCGCCAAGGTCACCGACGTCAAGAAGATGACGATCTGGGGCAACCACTCGGCGAGCCAGTACCCCGACATCTTCCACGCCGAGGTCGGTGGGCGTAACGCCGCCGAGGTCGTCGGTGACCAGGCCTGGATCGAGAACGACTTCATCCCGACCGTCGCCAAGCGCGGTGCGGCGATCATCGACGCGCGCGGTGCCTCCTCTGCCGCCTCGGCGGCCTCGGCCACCGTCGACGCCGCCCGGGACTGGCTGCTGGGCAGCCCGGACGGGGACTGGGTGTCGATGGCGGTGGTCTCCGACGGCTCCTACGGTGTGCCCGAGGGCCTGATCTCCTCGTTCCCGGTCACCACGAAGAACGGCGACTGGAGCATCGTGGGCGGCCTGGAGATCGACGACTTCTCCCGCGGCCGGATCGACGCCTCGACCGCGGAGCTGGCCGAGGAGCGCGAAGCGGTCACCGGGCTGGGGCTGATCTGAGGTCTTAGGTCCGGCGGGCGACCTCCTGGGCGAGCTGTACCCGGGAGGTCAGCCCGAGCTTGGTGTAGACGTGGGTGAGGTGCGTCTGCACGGTACGCGGTGAGACGAAAAGCCTTGCGGCGATGTCTTTATTGCCCATACCATCGCGGACGAGGCGGACGACGTCGAGCTCGGTCGGGGTCAACGACGCCCAGCCCTTGGACGGACGCTTTCGCTCACCGCGGCCGCGCTGCGCGTAGGCGATCGCCTCGTCAGTGGACAGCATGGCACCCTCGGCCCAGGCCTGCTCGAAGTCGTTGGCCTCCATGGCATTACGCAGCGTTGCCACCGATGCTTCGTATGCCCCGTCGTGGAACTTGAAGCGAACCGCGCCGATGCGCTGCCGGATCCCGTACGCCGCGCCGAAAAGGCGGGCCGCTTCGCGGTGACTGTCGGTGCTGCACGCCATGGCAGCCAGGCACTCGAAAACTTCGGCAATCCCGGTCTGCGCCTTTGTTTCGGCGGCGATCGCCAGCGCCTCGTGAAGGTCACGCTCGGCTCGGTGCGGGTCACCGTGGGCGATGGCGACGCGGGCTCGCGGCACCAGTCCCATGATCCGGTACCACCCGATCGTTGCGGCGATGCCCTCGTCGGCCCACCGCTGTGCGGCGTCGAGATCACCGGCGGCCAGGGCCGTCTCCGCTCGGGACCACCGGAATATGGCCGCGATTTCGTCGTGGACGCCGATGTGATGCCACATGAGCTCCTGCGCCTCCTTGGCTGCCGCGGCGTCGCCGCGGGCCAGGGCCGCCAGTCCGGCCGCCATGTGGGCGACGCCTTCGTGTACCCGGCTCAGCACCGCGCCGGTCTCGATGAGCGCGCCCACCGCGTTCTCGGCCTGGCTGATCTCGCCCTGGAACGCCGACACCAGGGCGAGGTTCTGTAGGCCGAGGAACCGGTTGAGGATATCGCCGGCCGCGTCGGCCTCGGCGATCATCTCCCGGCACCGTGCGGCCTCCCCGGCGAGATCGCCTTGCAGGTAGTGCGCCATCCCGGTCCAATTGCGGCAGTAGCGTGAGTGGAACTGGTCGCCAATGGTTTCGGCCAGCTCGCGTCCCTCCTCGCCGGCCTCTCGGACCCCCATCAGGTCGCCCACCACGGCGGCGGCGTACGTCTTCCACCCGAGGATCTGGGTCAGCCGCCACTGGTCACCCAGCGTGCGGGCGATCTCAATGGCTTCGGCGAAGTACGGTCGCGCCATCTCCGCGTTATAGGCGGCGATGCCGACGCAGGCGGTGAGCGCCCTGGCAAGCAGCGCCGGGTCGTCTAGTTCGCGTGCGATAGCTGCGGCTTCCTGAGCTTGCTCCGTGCTGTCCAATGCCAAGCCCCAGGCGTTGAGAAGTGCCTTGTCGGCCAGCGCTCGTGCGCGTACCGCGCGGGGCAAATCGGCGCCGTCGGCGGCGAGGACGGCATCGAACCAGGCCGCCCCTTCCACGATGCGTCCCCGGGACAGCCAGATCGGTAGAAGCGACGACGCCAAGCTCATCGCTTGCTCGATGTCGCCGTTTTCCTGGCTCCACGCGAACGCGGCGCGCAGATTGTCGATCTCGGATTCAACCTGTTCGAGCGCCTGCCCGTGGGTATCGCTGCTAGGGCTGTCGAGGATGGCGGCCAAGGCCGTGTAGTGATCACGATGACGGCCGCGGACGTCATCGGCCTCGCCGGATTCGCCCAGCTTCTCCAGGGCATACTGACGCACCATCTCCAACATGCGGTAACGGGTTCGGCCCCTTGCGTTTTCGGCGCCTACCAGTGACTTGTCGACCAGCAGGGTGAGCTGATCGAGCACGTGGTGGCCCTTGATGGAGTGGCCACTTGCCACGAACTGTGCGGCGTCGAGGTGGAAGCCACCCATGAAGGCAGCCAGTCGACGGAATAGCACCCGTTCTGGTTCGGTCAGCAGCGTATGCGACCAGTCGACGGAGGCGTGCAGGGTTTGCTGTCGACGCACAGCCCGCCGCGAGCCACCGGTCAACAGCCGGAAGCGGTCATGCAAGCCGTAGAGGATCTCCTCCAGCGAGAGCGCCCGAATCTGCGCTGCGGCCAGTTCGATCGCCAGCGGCATTCCATCGAGGCGTCGACAGATCTCCGCGACCGCGGTCGCGTTGGTGTTGGTGAGGACGAAGCCGGGGCAGACACGCCGCGCCCGGTCGGCAAACAGGTCGATGGCCTCGTCGAGCAGCGATAGTGACGGCACCCGCCAGGTAACCTCGCCGTCCACGGCGATCGACTCCCGGCTGGTCGCCAGGAATCGCAGTCCAGGACAGGCGCCGAGCAGCTCGATCGCCAGGGCTGCCGTCGCGTCAAGCAGATGTTCGCAATTGTCCAGCACCACCAGCATGTTCCGCGCGCCGATGAACCGGATGAGGGTGTCCATGGTGGAGCGGCCCGGCTGGTCGGGCAGCCCCAGCGAACGCGCCGCGGCCACGGGCACCAGTTCCGGGTCGGTGATCGGCGCGAGGTCGACGTACCACACGCCGCCGCTGAACTCGTCGGCCAACAGCGCCGCGATCTCGACCGCCAGGCGGGTCTTGCCGGCGCCCCCGGCACCGGTCAAGGTGACGAGCCGGTTGTCGGCGAGCAGTGCTCGCACGTCGGAGATCTGACCGGTGCGCCCGATGAATCGGGTCAGCTGCGGTGGAAGATGCTGTGAAACAACGGGTTCAGCTGTGCGCAGCGGAGGAAATTCGTTGCGCAGATCCGGGTGGCACAGCTGCACGACCCGCTCCGGCCTGGGTGCGCCGCGCAGCGGGTAGCAGCCCAGCTCGATCAGCCAGGCATCGGTGGGAAGCCAGTCGACCACCAGAGCTTCAGCCGCTCCGGAAAGTACCGTCTGGCCGCCGTGAGCCAGATCGCGGATGCGCGCGGTGCGGTTGATGGTGGGGCCGATGTAGTTGCCCTCGTCGCGCAGCTGCGCCTCACCGCTATGGAGGCCGATCCGCAGCCGGATCGGCGCCAACGGTGCCCGCTGTAGCTCCAGCGCGCACCCCACCGCGTCGCTGGCCCGGGTGAAGGCCAGTACGAAGCTGTCGCCCTCGCCCTGCTCCACCGGCCGCACACCCCGGTAGGCGGCAACCAGCTCCACCAGTGTGCGATCCAGCCGTGCCACCGCCAGGGTCATCTCATCCGGTTGGAATTCCCACAACCGCGTGGAGCCTTCGACGTCGGCCAAAAGCAACGTCACCGTTCCGGTCGGCAGCTCGCTCACGCCCACCTCGCTCCACTTCACCAGCGGCGTGTCAACGCGTTCGCTCATGCTAGCCAGCATGCGGTCACCGGGTACGGCAAAACATCAGCAGATATGCGTAGATTGCGCGCGGATTTACGACCCCGCGCGCGGCGAGCTACGCGTTTTGACCGATGGTTTTGTTCTCGGACCCTCCGATAGTTGATTTCAGCCGACCAAGGAGGCCCCATGACTACCGCCCCTACCAGCAGCCGCCCCAACATCTTCAGCGCCGACCTACCCCGGCTGGCTTATGACCATCTGTACGACCCGGACGAGGCACACCAACGCATCGCCGAGGCCCGGCAGCAAGCACCGCTGGCGATGGGACCGCACGGACCCGAGATCCTCAACTACGAGCTGGTGCACACCGTGCTGCGCGACCCCCGGTTTGCCACCGCCCGAGGCCTCGGGCTGGATCTGCAGGGCATCACCTCGGGACCGCTGTGGGACCGGGCCGTTCGCAACATCCTCAGCCTCGACGGCGAGCAGCACCATCGTCTGCGCCGGTTGGTGTCCAAGGCCTTCGCACCCCGCTCGGCCGGGCGGCTGCAGTCACTGATCATCGAGGTCATCACCGACTTGGTTGCGCCGCTGACCCCCCGTGGCCGCTGCGACGTGGTCAGCGAGATCGCCCGGCGCTACCCGACGCCAATCATCTGCGCGCTGTTGGGTGCACCGCGCGAGGACTGGCAGCTGTTCTCGGACTGGACCGATGACATCAAGAAGATCTTCGACTGGAACGTCGGGAACGACGCTCCGGACATTCTGGCGGCCTGGCAGAGCCTCGACGCGTACCTGGAGAAGATGGTCGCCGCGCGGCGCGCGAACCTGACCGATGACGTGCTCTCCGACCTGATCCGCGCCGAAGACAACGGCGACCGACTCGCGCACGCCGAATTGCTGATGCTCGCGGCGACCCTGTTGGGCGGCGGCACCGACACCACCCGCAACCAGTTGGCCGCCGCCGTCCATGCGCTCTGCGATCACCCCGAGCAATGGGCAGCACTGGCCGAGCGCCCGGACCTGGCACCGCAGGCCGCCGAGGAACTCATGCGCTATTACCCCGTCGTCTTCGGCACCCTCCGTAGAGCTGTTGACGACGTCGAACTCGGCGGGGTCGTCATTCCCGCCGGCACCCTCGTCATCGCCAACATTGCAGCCGCCAACCGCGATCCGGAGGTGTACACCGACCCTGGCTGCCTGGACATCACCCGCGATGACGCACCGCCGGTCCTGACATTCGGCGGTGGCCTGCACTACTGCCTCGGGTCCCATCTGGCCCGGCTTGAACTCAGCGAGGCGCTGCGCGTCATCACCCGCTGCATGGACAACCCACGGCGGAGCGGCCCGGCGCCCTGGAAAGCCATCACCGGAATCACCGGACCGGCCACCCTGCCCATTGAATTCGGCGCCGCAAGCTGAGCCGCCCCGTGGCTCAGCCTGGCCGACCTGAGGCTGTGAGAGCGAGCGCAGTACCCTGGACTATCGATGCCCGAGAACCTTGTGAACACGGCGAACAACTCGCCGATTGTCATCGGAGACGAAGAGATCTTCGAAGCCCACCAGGGTGGAAAGATCTCCGTCGAACTGAAAACCCCGCTGGACAGTCAGCGCGCCCTGTCGATCGCCTACACGCCCGGGGTGGCGCAGGTCAGTCGCGCCATCGCGGCCGATCACACGCTGGCGGCCCGCTACACCTGGGCGCACCGGCTGGTGGCGGTGGTCAGCGACGGCACCTCGGTGCTCGGGCTGGGTGACCTCGGGCCGTCGGCATCGCTGCCGGTGATGGAGGGCAAGGCCGCGCTGTTCAAGACGTTCGCCGGCCTGGACTCCATTCCCATCGTGTTGGACACCAAGGACCCCGACGAGATCGTGGAGACGCTGGTGCGCCTGCGTCCGTCTTTCGGGGCGGTCAACCTGGAGGACATCTCCGCCCCGCGCTGCTTCGAGATCGAGCGCCGGGTGATCGAAGCCCTGGACTGCCCGGTGATGCACGACGATCAGCACGGCACGGCGATCGTGGCGCTGGCGGCGTTGATGGGCGCGGCCAAGGTGCTCGGTCGGGACATCTCGTCGCTTCGGGTGGTGGTCTCCGGAGCCGGCGCGGCCGGGGTGGCCTGCGCCAACATCCTGCTGTCGGCGGGCGTCTCGGAGATGATCGTGCTGGATTCGCAGGGTGTACTGCACACCGACCGCACCGATATGAACATCGTCAAGGCCGAGCTGGCCCAGCGCACCAACCCCGGTGGCCGCACCGGCGGCCTGGCCGAGGCTCTCGCCGGCGCCGACGTGTTTCTGGGGGCATCGGGAGGAGTGGTGCCCGAGGAGCTGATCGCGTCGATGAACCCCGGCGGGGTGGTGTTCGCGTTGTCCAATCCCGACCCGGAGATCCACCCCGACCTGGCCGCCAAGTACGCGGCGGTGGTGGCAACCGGCCGCAGCGATTTCCCCAACCAGATCAACAATGTGCTGGCCTTCCCCGGGGTGTTCCGCGGTGCATTGGACGCCGGTGCGCAGCGGATCACCGAGGCGATGAAATTGGCTGCCGCTGAAGCGATTTTCTCCGTCGTCGCCGAGGATCTGGCGCCGGACCGTATCGTGCCCAGCCCGCTGGATCCCCGGGTCGAGCCGGCCGTAGCGGCCGCCGTCGCGGCGGCCGCCGACTCCGCGTCGTAGAGCGCACGGTGCCCCGGCCGCCAGGACACCTGCGCCGCCTGGCGCTCGGATTGGCGGCCGTGCTGATCGCAGGTTGCGGTGGCCACTCGCAACCACCGACGTTGAGTGTCGGAACGTCACCGGACCCGCAATCGCAGGTTCTCGCCGAGCTGTACGCCAGCGCTTTGCGCGGCGCCGGCGCCGCGGTGCGGGTCGCACCGGTCGCCGACCCGGTCGCCGGGCTCGACACCGGAGAACTCACCGTCGTTCCGGGCTTCACCGGCCGCTTCCTGGCGGTGTTCGCTCCGGATTCCGCCGCGCGCTCGGATCGGCAGGTCTACTGGGCGCTGGCCGGGGCGCTGCCGGAGGGCATCGCAGTCGGTGACTACGCCATGACCGCCACCGACAAGCCCGCGGTGGCCGTGACGAAGGCCACTGCGACGGCCTGGGGAGGCGCCGATCTGGGCGGGCTGGTACGGCACTGCGCCGCGCTGACCGTCGGCGCGGTTGCGGGCGCGCAGTCGCCGGACAAGGTCGGGCGGTGCGCGCTGCCGAAGTTGCGCGAATTCCCGGATGACGCAGCATTATTCGCGGCATTGCGTAGCCGTCAGATCACTGCGGCGTGGACCAGCACCGCCGATCCCGGCGTTCCCGAGGACATCGTGCTGCTCGCCGACGGCCGGCCGGCGCTGGTGCGCGCGGAGAACGTCGTCCCGTTGTATCGGCGCAATGCGCTGAGCGAATCCCAACTGCTGGCGATCAACCAGGTGGCCGGTGTGCTGGACACCGCTGCCCTGACCGACATGCGCCGCCAAGTCGACGGTGGCGCCGACCCGCAGGCGGTGGTGGACGCCTTCTTGGACGAACACCCGCTGGGACGCTAGCGCGGCTACCGGGGCGCGAACCGGGGGATGGCGTAGGCGAACAGCCGTTGGTATCCCGAGCCCAGGATGCGCACCAGCAGGTCGAGAACCTTGGCGTCCTTGCCGATGAGCACGCGAGCCCGGTTCTTGCTGACCCCTTCGAGGATCACTCGGGCAGCCTCTTCGGCGGTGGTGGCGGCCAACTTCCGGTCGAAGAACTCGGCCATCGCGGCGGCGTCCAACCCCTCGGCGACGGTGGCGTTGCGGGCGATCGCGGTCTTGATACCGCCCGGATGCACCGTGGTGACCTTGACCGGGTGCCCGGAGATCGCCATCTCCTGACGCAACGCCTCGGTGAAGCCGCGGACGGCGAATTTCGCCGCGTTGTAAGCACTCTGGCCGGGTGTCGACAGCAGTCCGAACAAGCTTGAGATGTTGATGACATGGCCGTCGCCGGAGGCGATCAGGTGCGGCAGGAAGGCCTTGGTGCCGTTGACCACGCCCCAGAAGTCGACGTCCATCACCCGCTCGATGTCTTTGAACTGGCTTACCTCGACGTTGCCGCTGTAGGCGATACCGGCGTTGTTGTAGATCTGGTTGACCTTGCCGAAGTGCTCTTTGACCTCGTCGGCGTAGGCGAGAAAAGCTTCCCGCTCGGTGACGTCGAGGCGGTCGGCCTTGACCCGCACGCCCAGCGCGCTCAACCGCTGCTCGGTCTGTGCCAGCCCCTCGGTGTCGACGTCGCTGATCGCCAGCTGCGCGCCGGCGCGGGCCAGCTCGATGGCCAGCGCTTGGCCGATACCCGAACCGGCGCCGGTGACCACGGCGATTTTTTCGGCAAATCCCTGCATGTGCTCTCCCAGCAGTCAGTTGACCACTAAAGCCTATCCGGTACCGCCGGTACCGTGTTCATGCACCCGGCGCAGCCGGTTCAGCGTGCACAGCACGCACGCGGTCGCGGGGGCTCAGGCGAACGCCTCGTCGGTGCCCGATGCTCCTCGAACGTTCGGCTTCGTTCCTCAGGCGAACGCCTCGTCGATGATCTCCTGCTGCTCGACGGCGTGCACCTTCGACGAACCCGACGATGGCGCCGACATGGCCCGCCGCGAGATCCGCCTGATCCCGCTCAGCTTGTCGGGCAGCAACTCCGGCAACTCCAGACCGAACCGCGGCCACGCCCCCTGGTTGGCCGGCTCCTCCTGCACCCAGAAGAACTGCTCCACGTTGGGATAGCGGTCCAGGGTCGCGCCCAGCCGGCGTCTGGGCAGCGGGGCCAGCTGCTCGACCCGCACGATCGCCACGTCGTCGCGGTTGTCCTTGGCCTTGCGTGCGGCGAGCTCGTAGTAGATCTTGCCGCTGGTCAACAGGACCCGGGTGACTTTGTTGCGGTCGCCGTCGCCGTCCTGGTAGGTGGGCTCTTCGAGCACCGAGCGGAACTTGACGTCGGTGAAGTCCTTCAGGTCGCTGATGACCGCCTTGTTACGCAGCATCGACTTCGGGGTGAACACGATCAGCGGCCGCTGGATCCCGTCGAGGGCGTGCCGGCGCAGCAGATGGAAGTAGTTCGACGGAGTCGACGGCATCGCGATCGTCATCGAGCCCTCCGCCCACAACTGCAGGAAACGCTCAATGCGCCCGGAGGTGTGGTCGGGACCCTGACCCTCATGGCCGTGCGGCAGCAGCAGCACCACGGTGGACAGCTGGCCCCACTTGGCCTCACCGGAGCTGATGAACTCGTCGATGATCGACTGGGCCCCGTTGACGAAGTCGCCGAACTGCGCCTCCCACAGCACCAGCGCCTCGGGGTTGCCGACGGTGTAGCCGTACTCGAAGCCGACCGCCGCGAACTCCGACAGCGGTGAGTCGTAGACCATGAACTTGCCGCCGCTCGGGGTGCCGTCAGGGTTGGTGGCCAGCAACTGCAGCGGGCACAACTCCGCGCCGTTGGCCTGGTCGATGATCACCGAGTGCCGCTGCGAGAAGGTGCCGCGGCGAGTGTCCTGCCCGGACAGCCGGATCAGCTTGCCGTCGGCGACCAGCGAACCGAGCGCCAGCAGTTCGGCGAACGCCCAGTCCACCTTGCCCTCGTAGGCCATCTCCCGGCGCCGCTCCAGCACCGGCAGTACCCGCGGGTGCACGGTGAAGCCGTCGGGAATCGTCATGAACGCATCACCGATGCGGGCCAGCACCGCCTTTTCCACGGCGGTGTTCAGGCCGCGCGGCACCTGCTGCTCGGATTCCACCGACTCGCTGGGCAGCGCGGCGTGCTTCTCGAGTTCGCGGATCTCGTTGAACACCCGCTCCAACTGACCGTGGTAGTCGCGCAGGGCGTCCTCGGCCTCTTTCATCGAGATGTCGCCGCGGCCGATCAGGTCTTCGGTGTAGCTCTTGCGGACGCCGCGCTTGGAGCCGATCACGTCATACATGTACGGGTTGGTCATCGACGGGTCGTCGCCCTCGTTGTGGCCGCGCCGGCGGTAGCACAGCATGTCGATGACGACGTCCTTGTGGAACTTCTGCCGGAAGTCCACCGCCAACCGGGCCACCCAGTCGCACGCCTCCGGGTCGTCGCCGTTGACGTGGAAGATCGGCGCGCCGATCATCTTGGCGACGTCGGTGCAGTATTCGCTGGAGCGGGAGTGGTCCGGCGCCGTGGTGAACCCGATCTGGTTGTTGACGATGATGTGGATGGTGCCGCCGACCCGGTAGCCGGGCAGCAGTGCCATGTTCAGCGTCTCGGCCACCACGCCCTGGCCGGCGAACGCGGCGTCGCCGTGCAGCATCATCGGCACGACGGAGAATGGCGGCTGTCCGTTGCCATCCGAGGCGCCCCTGTCCAGCAGGTCTTGGCGGGCCCGGACCAGTCCCTCAAGCACCGGGTCCACCGCTTCCAGATGCGACGGGTTGGCAGTCAGCGACACCTGAATGTCGTTGTCGCCGAACATCTGCAGGTACACCCCGGTAGAGCCGAGGTGGTACTTGACGTCGCCGGAGCCGTGCGCCTGAGCCGGGTTGAGGTTGCCCTCGAATTCGGCGAAGATCTGCGAATAGGGCTTGCCGACGATGTTGGCCAGCACGTTGAGCCGGCCGCGGTGCGGCATGCCGATGACGACCTCGTCGAGCCCGTACTCGGCGCACTGGTCGATCGCGGCGTCCATCATCGGGATGACCGACTCGGCGCCTTCCAGCGAGAACCGCTTCTGCCCGACGTACTTGGTATGCAGGAAGCTTTCGAACGCTTCGGCGGCGTTGAGCTTGCTCAGAATGTATTTCTGCTGCGCCACAGTGGGTTTGACGTGCTTGACCTCGATGCGCTCCTGCAGCCACTGCTGCTGCTCGGGCTCGAGAATGTGGGTGTATTCCACGCCGACGTGGCGGCAGTAGGCGTCGCGCAGCACCGAGAGGATCTCGCGCAGCTTGCGGATGTCGCCACCGGGCAGTCCCTCGACCTTGAACTCCCGGTCTAGGTCCCACAGCGTCAGACCGTGGGTCAGCACGTCGAGGTCGGGGTGGCTGCGGAAGCGGGTGTTGTCCAGTCGCAGCGGGTCGACGTCGGCTATCAGGTGGCCGCGGTTGCGGTAGGCGGCGATCAACTCGACGACCCGGGCGTTCTTGTCCACGACGGAGTCGGGGTTGTCGGTGCGCCACCGTACCGGCTCGTAGGGGATGGACAGCTCGAAGAAGATCTCGTCCCAGAACGCGTCGGACAGCAGCAACTCGTGCACCGTGCGCAGGAAGTCGCCCGATTCCGCACCTTGGATGATCCGGTGGTCATACGTCGAGGTCAAAGTGATCAGTTTGCCCACTCCGAGCTCGGCGATGCGCTGCTCGCTGGCGCCCTGGAACTCGGCGGGATACTCCATCGCGCCGACCCCGATGATCGCGCCCTGGCCGGCCATCAGCCGTGGCACCGAGTGCACGGTGCCGATGGTTCCGGGGTTGGTCAGCGAGATCGTCACGCCGGCGAAGTCCTCGGCGGTCAGCTTGCCGTCCCGGGCGCGACGCACGATGTCTTCGTAGGCAGCGACGAATTGGGCGAACCGCAGCGATTCGGCTCCCTTGATACCCGCCACCACCAGGGAGCGCTTGCCGCCGGCGCCCTGCAGGTCGATGGCGAGCCCCAAATTGGTGTGCGCCGGGGTGACGGCGTTGGGCCGGCCGTCGACCTCGGCGAAGTACCGGTTCATGTTCGGGTACTGCTTGACCGCCTGCACGATGGCGTAGCCCAGTAGGTGGGTGTACGAGATCTTGCCGCCGCGGGTGCGCTTGAGCTGGTTGTTGATGACGATGCGGTTGTCGATCATCAGCTTGGCCGGGATGGCCCGCACGCTGGTGGCCGTGGGCACCGTCAGTGAGGTGTCCATGTTCCGGACCACCGCCGCAGCCGCGCCGCGCAACACCTGCATTTCGGCGCCGTCGGCCGGAGCGGGGGCCTGGGACTGGGTGGGCTTGGCGGCCTTGGCGGGAGCAGGCTTGGCGGCCTTGGCGGGAGCAGGCTTGGCGGCCTTGGCGGGTGCAGGCTTCGCCGGGGCGGCCGGTGCAGGTTGGGCGGGCGGCGGAGTGGACTGCGGCGGTTCCAGCTTCGTCTCTCCTCCGTCGAGGCTCGCTGAACCGCTCGGCCCATGCGACGGTTCCAGCTTCGCCTCTCCTCCGTCGAGGCTCGCTGAACCGCCGGGCTTGTAGTCGGACAGGAACTCGTGCCAGCTCGGATCCACCGATGACGGATCGTCGCGGAATTTGCGGTACATCTCCTCGACTAGCCACTCGTTCTGACCGAAGGGTGAACTCATACCGCTCACGTCTGTTACTCGCCTCGATTCCTGGTCGTCCGGCGAGACATGTGCGCCGCGCCCTCCTGCCTCATAAAGGCTAGCCCCTCCCCGTTATTCCGCCAGGCTCGCCGCCGAACGTCGGCCCTGATCAGGCCGACGGTTGCACGGGACTGACATCGTCGTCGTGCAGGGCCGGAAGCAGATGCAAGGTGACCGGCCAGCGGTCGGCGGCGGGACCGAACGCCGTGCGGGCGTTCTTGATGATCTTTTTGCCCATCATGCGGTTGCCGAGGGCCCCGATCAGAGCGCCCAGACCGACCGGCAACAGCTTGCCGAACGCCAACGCCCCGCGTCGCAGGGCGAAGCGCTTGACCGAGTACCGCAGCAACCGGGAGTTCAGCTCCGATACCGCCGGCAGCGGCAGCGCCGCGGTGCCCTCGGTGAGCCAGGCGCCGCTGGTGCGGCCCGAGCCGAGCAGCTCGGCCACCGCGCCCTTGCCCTGATCGCCGACCAGTACCGCCAGCACCAGGGCGCGGCGTCGCTCCCGGTTGTCGACCGGAATACCGTGCGCCTCGGCGACGGACAGCACCAAGAACGCGGTGGCCTCCAGGAAGACCGCGGTCTCGCCGGCGACCGCCGACAGCGCGAGCAGTGTGCCGACCGCCGACGCCGCCGCGGTGGCGCCCACCGCGGCACCGCTGGCCGTCACCGCCGCCAGGTAACGCTTCTCCAGCTTCGCCACCACTTGCGCCGGGCTGGTCCCGGGCTCGCTGTGGCGCAGTCGCTCCACATAGGCCCGCACGGCCGGACCCTGCACCCGCTCACTGCGCTCGATGACCCGGGACAGCACCCGGGCCGCCATGCTGGGCTTCTCAGCGCCGGTCGCCGGCGCCGGTTCCTGCGCCGACCGCCGTCGTCGAAAGATGCCCATAGTGCCTCCCGTTCGGCTCGCCTGGTGTTCAGGCTAACGCCCCGGTGGGGGTTTACCCGCTTCAACGGCGCAGTAGCCCTCGGCAGCGAATCACCGTGTCGGCGCTGTGAGTTGTTCAAGACAACATCTATCCGTAGCGTCGCATCAAGTGGCTTCATGCCCGGAACCGCAGAGCGCAGCGAGGGGAGGGGCGGCGCTTGTGAGCACCGCGAGCAGCCGGACTCGACCCGGTCACGTGGATTCGACCAACCCGTGGAACGCGCTGTGGGCGATGATGCTCGGCTTCTTCGTGATCCTGGTGGATTCGACGATCGTGGCGGTCGCCAATCCGAGCATCATGGCCGCGCTCGGCGTCGGCTACGACACCGTGATCTGGGTTACCAGTGCCTACCTGCTCGGTTATGCGGTGCCGCTGCTGGTGGCCGGACGGCTCGGCGACCGGTTCGGCCCGAAGAACCTCTACCTGGTAGGGCTGGCGGTGTTCACCGGCGCCTCGCTGTGGTGCGGCCTGGCGGGCGGGATCGAGATGTTGGTCACCGCGCGTGCGGTGCAGGGCGTCGGCGCCGCGCTGCTGACGCCGCAGACCCTCTCGGTGATCACCCGCACCTTCCCCGCCGATCGTCGCGGGATGGCGATGAGCGTGTGGGGAGCGACCGCCGGTGTCGCGACGCTGATCGGGCCCCTGGCGGGCGGGGTGCTGGTGGACCGGCTCGGCTGGGAGTGGATCTTCTTCGTCAACGTTCCCGTCGGTGTCCTGGGCTTGGTCCTGGCGTTCGTGTTGATCCCGGACCTGCCGGTGCACCGGCATCGGTTCGACTGGATCGGGGTGGCGCTGTCCGGGATCGGGATGTTCCTGGTCGTCTTCGCTCTGCAGGAAGGCGAGTCGCAGGGGTGGGCGCCGTGGATCTGGGCGCTGATCGTCGGGGGCATCGGCTGCCTGGCGGTCTTCGTCTACTGGCAGGCGGTCACCGGAGGCGAGCCGCTGGTCCCGCTGCACATCTTCCGTGACCTCGACTTCGGGCTGGCCAACCTCGGAGTGGCCGTCATCGGCTTCGCCGCCACCGCCATGGTGCTGCCGGTGATGTTCTACGCCCAAGTGGTGTGCGGGATGTCACCGACTCGATCGGCGTTGCTGACCGCGCCGATGGCGATCGCGAGCGGCGTTTTGGCCCCAGTCGTCGGCAAGATCGTCGACCGGGCTCACCCGCGCTCGATGGTCGGGTTCGGCTTCTCGGTGCTGGCGATCGCGCTGACGTGGCTGTCGATCGAGATGACGCCCACCACCGCGATCTGGCGGCTCGTGTTGCCGTTCGCGGCGGTCGGCGTCGGGATGGCGTTCATCTGGTCGCCGCTGGCCGCTACGGCCACCCGCAACCTCCCGCCACATCTGGCCGGCGCCGGCTCCGGGGTCTACAACGCCACCCGCCAGGTCGGCGCGGTGCTGGGCAGTGCCGGCATGGCCGCCTTCATGACGTCGCGAATCTCGGCCAACCTGCCGCCGATGCCGGGCGGCGCGCACCCGGCGGTCCGGCAGCTGCCCGAGTTCCTGCACGAGCCGTTCGCGGCGGCGATGTCGGAGTCGACGCTGCTGCCCGCCTTCATCGCCCTGTTCGGCGTGGCGGCCGCGCTGTTTTTGGTCGGCATCGTCATCCCGCCGGCCCGCCGGACATCCCGGTACCTCGACGAGGCCGACGACTCCGACGATGCCGGCGACTTCGAGGACCTTGACGAACCCGACGACGGGATTCACCTCGCCGAGGCGCGCGTCGCAGAACGGGTCAGTCTGCCGCGCCACATCGCGGCGCTGCACGCGGCCCGCGAGGTCGACGAGCCGACCGAGCTGATCCCGACCGTCGCGCCCATCCAGCCGGAGCCGCGCGCGCCGGCCCGGCACCACGTCCACCGCCCAGCCCGGCACTTTTACCGACCGGCCCGGCACGAAGCACGTCAACTGATCCGGCACGACGATGCCGTCACCGAGCCGCTGACCGTCGAGTTTCCGCCGGTCGCGCCCTCGGTGCCGGAGCCGCCGCCGGTGAGCCGCAACGGCTTTCATGTCGAGACCGGACAGCACTTCCGTCCAATCGTCAACGGGACGCCGGTGCCCGACGTGCTGGCCAAATTCGGCATCAGCGGAAGGGTCTCGGGGCACCGCAACCGGCACTACCGCGACGACCCTGACGACACCGACGAGCTCGGGCGGCACTCCGGCCGCGACACGTAGTCCCGGATCTGCGGCTACCGGGTGTTGCCGATGATCTCCACCCCGGTGCCGTTCCACCGGAATTTGGCCAGACCGGTCAGTCCGGCGATGCCGCTGGCGTTCTTCAACGCCACCGTGTCGGCGGTGCAGTGCGCGAGATCGATCCCGTTGAACCCGTAGGTGTCCGGCACGGATTGCGGAAGGAACACTCCGCGATGGAACAGCACCGCCCGGGTGCTGGGATGGTCGGCGTTGGTGTTGGCCTTGACGATCACCGCTGACAGGTCGGCGCACTCGCTGTAGTTGCCGGCCAGCGGTTCCGGGCTCCAGGGTTGTCCGCTGCGCGGGTCGTGGGGCAGCTCCGAAACGGCCTTGGCGACCGCCGGGGCGGCCAGGTTGACCGCGCACGGGTCGGCCGGCGCCGGCATGCTGCCGGTCGCCACCGACGACGGGGCCGCAGGACCGTCGGGTGCGGCCGCAGGGCTGGTGTTCTGCGGGGTCTTGGCGACGGTGGAATCGCCGGAACTGCACCCGGCCAGCAGCGCCACGGACAGCGCGCCGACCACGGCTAACGGTCTAGCGGCAGCAAACACACCGGGCACCGTACCGTCGTGCCGGGGTTAACTCTGGGAGGCGCGGCCGAGCATCGGGCAAGGCACGGACGGCGTGGCGATAGGCCGGCGTTGTTGCCCGTAGACTGCTAGACGCCATGACCTCGCTTGATACCCCTCCCGGGTCCGATTCCCACCCACTCGCCGCGACCTTCGCTGACCTGCAGATCCACCCGTCGGTGTTGCAGGCCGTCGCCGACGTCGGCTACGAGACGCCCTCGGCGATTCAGGCCGCCACCATCCCGGCGTTGCTGGCCGGCTCCGATGTGGTCGGCCTGGCCCAGACCGGCACCGGCAAAACCGCGGCGTTCGCCATTCCGATCCTGTCGCGCATCGACACCGCCAGCAAGGCCACCCAGGCGCTGGTGCTGGCCCCCACCCGGGAGCTGGCCTTGCAGGTCGCCGAGGCATTCGGGCGCTACGGCGCGCATTTGCCGCGGGTCAACGTGCTGCCGATCTACGGCGGCGCCTCCTACACCGTGCAGCTGTCAGGGCTGCGACGCGGTGCCCAAGTGGTGGTCGGCACCCCGGGCCGGGTCATCGACCACCTGGAACGCGGCAGCCTGGACCTGTCACACCTGGACTACCTGGTGCTCGACGAGGCCGACGAGATGCTGCAGATGGGATTCGCCGAGGATGTCGAGCGCATCCTGGCCGACACCCCGGAGTACAAGCAGGTGGCGTTGTTCTCGGCGACGATGCCGCCGGCGATTCGCCGGATCACCACCCGCTATCTGCACGACCCGGTCGAAGTCACCGTCGAGGCGAAAACGACCACGGCGGAGAACATCTCGCAGCGCTACATCGAGGTCGCCGGCCCGCGCAAGATGGACGCCCTGACGCGGGTACTCGAAGTCGAGTCGTTCGAGGCGATGATCGTGTTCGTCCGCACCAAGCAGGCCACCGAGGAGGTCGCCGAAAAGCTGCGCGCCCGAGGGTTTTCCGCGGCGGCGATCAACGGTGACATCGTCCAGGCGCAGCGCGAGCGGACCATCGCGGCGCTGAAGAGCGGCAACATCGACATCCTGGTTGCCACCGATGTAGCCGCCCGCGGCCTGGACGTCGAACGCATCTCCCACGTGGTCAACTACGACATCCCGCACGACACCGAGGCGTACGTGCACCGCATCGGCCGCACCGGGCGGGCCGGGCGGTCGGGGACCGCCCTGCTGTTCGTCAGCCCGCGGGAACGCCATCTGCTCAAGGCGATCGAGCGGGCGACCCGCCAGAAGCTCACCGAGTCGGCGCTGCCCACCGTCGAGGACGTCAACGCTCAACGGGTGGCGAAGTTCGCCGACTCGATCACCACCACCCTCAACTCGCCCGGCACCGATGTGTTCCGCAGCCTGGTCGAGGAGTACAGCCGCGACCACGATGTGCCGATGGCCGACATCGCCGCGGCCCTGGCGCTGCAGTCCCGCGACGGGGAGGCGTTCCTGATGGCGCCCGAACCGCCTGCGGCCGAGCGCCGGCCGCGGGAGAGGTTCGAGAAGCCAGATCGCAAGGACGGCCGCAAGGGCGGCCCGAAAGAGGGATTCGCCACCTACCGGATCGCCGTCGGCAAGCGGCACAAGGTGTCCCCGGGGGCGATCGTCGGGGCACTGGCCAACGAGGGCGGCCTGCACCGCAGCGACTTCGGCAATATCAGCATCAGGGTGGATCACTCGCTGGTGGAACTGCCGGCCAAACTGTCGGGCAAGACGCTCAAGGCACTGGAGCACACCCGCATCCAGGGCCAGCTGATCAACTTGCGCCGCGATCGTCCGTCCGGCAAGCCCGACCGCCACCGCGACGGGGGGCCGCACCGGAAACGGATGGGATGACGCTGCCGCAGGAGGAGGTCGCCCAAGGCGGGCTGGAGCAGGTCGGTCACGTCGATCGGGTCGCCTCACTGACCGGTGTGCGCGCGGTGGCCGCGATTCTGGTCGTCGGCACCCACGCGGCCTACACCACCGGCAAGTACACCCACGGCTACGCCGGACTGCTGGGTTCCCGCATGGAGATCGGGGTGCCGATCTTCTTCGTGCTCTCCGGTTTCCTGTTGTTCCGGCCCTGGGTGCGCGCCACCGCATTCGATCGTCCGGCCCCGTCGGTGCGCCGCTACGCCTGGCGCCGGGTGCTGCGCATCATGCCCGCCTACGTCGTCACCGTGCTGCTGGCCTACCTGATCTACCACTACCGCACCGCCGGCCCGAACCCCGGCCACAACTGGATCGGGTTGTTGCGCAACCTGACACTGACCCAGATCTACACCGACAACT
Organism: Mycolicibacter sinensis; assembly: GCF_001667375.1. Taxonomy (GTDB): domain Bacteria; phylum Actinomycetota; class Actinomycetes; order Mycobacteriales; family Mycobacteriaceae; genus Mycobacterium; species Mycobacterium sinense_A. The sequence continues at coordinate 99,578 of NZ_LZIN01000037.1, forward strand.
ACATGTTCGGCTATCTGCATCAGGGCCTCACCCAGATGTGGAGCCTTGCCGTGGAGGTCGCCTTCTATGTGGTGCTGCCGCTGCTGGCCTATCTCACGCTGGTCCGGCTGTGTCGGCGACAGTGGCGACCGGTGCGGCTGCTGGCCGGACTGACGGCACTGGCGGTGATCAGCCCGGCCTGGCTGATTCTGGTGCACGCCACTGATTTTCTGCCCGACGGCGCCCGGCTGTGGCTGCCGACCTACCTGGTCTGGTTCGTCGGGGGAATGGCGCTGGCGGTGTTGCAGGCCATGGGCGTGCGCTGCTATGGGTTCGTGGCGATTCCGTTAGCGCTGATCTGCTATGTCATCGCGGCCACCCCGATCGCCGGGGAACCCACCACGTCGCCGACCAAACTTTCCGAGGCGCTGGTCAAGGCGGCTTTCTACGCTGCGATCGCCACCCTGGCGGTGGCGCCGCTGGCGCTGGGCAACCAAGGTTGGTACGCCCGGTGGCTGGCCAGTAGGCCGATGGTGTGGCTGGGGGAGATCTCCTACGAGATCTTCCTGGTCCACCTGGTGCTGATGGAGGTGGTGATGGTGGAGGTGCTACGAGCCCCGGTGTACACCGGGTCGATGCTCAACCTGTTCGTGCTCACGATGGTGGTCACCATTCCGGTGTCCTGGCTGCTGCACCGGTTCACCCGGGTCAGGTCCTGAGCCGATCCGGCGCCACAACGACCGGAACCACGAACTGCATCAGCATCGCCCGCTCGTCGTCGGCATTGCGGCCGGGAAAGCTCAGCAGCGACGTCATCACCCGCACCACCCAGCGGGCGCGCTGCTCGGTGTCGCTGTCGTCGGTCCCTAGCGCGGACAGGAACGTCGTGACCATCACGGTGATGACCTCGGAGCGCTCGGCCATCGCGGCACCGATGGGCGGGCCGGTCTCGGCGAACCACGACGCCAGCGCCGGGTTGGCCCGCACCAGCGCCAGCGATTCGGTGATCCCGGTGACCAGCCGCCCGGCCGGATCGTCGATACCGGCCAGCCGCTGGGTCAGCTCCTGATACAGGGTGTTGGCCCAGCGGTGTACGTAGGCGGCGTAGAGCGCGTCGCGGTTCTCGAAGTAGCGGTACAGCGTGGCACGCGAACACCCTGCGGCGCGGGCGATTTCATTCATGCCGACCGAGCCGGGGTCGTGCTGGGCGAACAGCGTCTCGGCTGCGTCGAGGATCTTCTCGGCGGCCAGCTCGCCGCGCTGATCCGACAACCAGGACCGCCCGGCCATCATGACGCGGCGGTGAACGGAATCGACATCGGCCGCCGCACGTAACTGCCTCCGGCCCAGCGGATCCCGGCCTCGTCGATCGCATAGTCCGGGCAGCGGGCGAGCAACTCCTCCAGCGCCACCCGGGCCTGCATGCGGGCGGCCTGGTTGCCGATGCAGTGGTGTGCACCGTAGCTGAAGGTGAGGATCTGGTGGGGCTTGCGCCGCACGTCCAGTTCGGCGGCGTTGGGCCCGAACTGGCGCTCGTCGCGGTTGGCCGAGCCGTAGAGAAGCAGCGCCTTGCGGCCGGCCGGAATGGTGGTGTCGCCGATGGTCACCTCCCGGGTGGTGGTGCGGGCCAGACCTTGCACGGGCGAGGTCAACCGCAACAGCTCCTCGACGGCATCGCGGATCAGCTCGGGCCGGTCCACCAGCAGCTGGCGCTGGTCACGGTGGCGTTGCAGCAATTGCACTGAGCCGCCGAGCATTCCGGTCGTGGTGTCGTTGCCGCCGGTGACCATGGTGAAGGTGAAAGCCAGCACCGCCAGCAGCCCCTTGATGTCACCGTCGGCGCCCATGCCGGCCGCCACCAGATGCGAAACTGTGTCGTCTTCGGGTTCGGATCGCCGGCGTTCGATGAGCGCGGTGAAGTAGCCCATCATCTCGCCGATCGCGTCCCCGGCCGAGGCGACCCCGTCCTCGCTGGTGGTGGCCGCGACGATCGCGTCGGTCCACCCGTCGAACTGGGCGCGGTCCTGTTCGGGTACCCCCAGGTAGTGCGCGACGACCATCGACGGCAACGGCTTGAACAGGTCGACGACGATGTCCCCGCCGCCGTCGGCCTGCAGCCGGTCGAGGCGCTCGACGACGAACTCGCGAACCTTCGGCTCCAGCAGCTCGACCTGCCGCGGCATGAAGCCACGGGCCACCAGCTTGCGGAACTCGGTGTGCACCGGGGGATCCTGCATCACCATCGGCGGGTTGTCGGCCAGGCCGATCATCTCCAGCTCGCCGTAGTTGATCGTCAGCCCCTGTGCGGAGGAGAAGGTCTCGTGGTCGGCGGCGGCCGCCCAGATGTCGGCATGCCGGGACAGCACGTAGTAGTCGTGGTCGGGCTTGTCGGCCGGGACCACGTGGTGGACCGGGTCGTGATCGCGCAGCGCGGCATACATCGGCCACGGGTTCGGCCAGGTGTCGGCATTGCACAGCTCGAACTTCGGATGAGACAAAGCGGTCGTCATGTCTCATGGATACGACATGGTTTATCGTCTGTCAATCCTCGAGTGGGAAATGCCCGACGATCCTCGGGTATCCGGCTGACTATCGTCGCGTCAATGACCAGCCGCTCTGTGCAACCTGCGAAAACTGAACATGGTTGGCGGGGCGGCGTCGTGGTGCGCGGGGCGCGGCAGAACAACCTGGCCGACGTGGACCTCGATGTCCCGCGCGACTCACTGGTGGTGTTCACCGGTGTCTCAGGCTCAGGGAAATCGTCGTTGGCCTTCGGAACACTGTTCGCTGAGTCGCAGCGTCGCTACCTCGAGTCGGTCGCACCGTATGCCCGGCGCCTGATCGACCAGGCCGGTGTGCCCGACGTCGATCTGGTCGAGGGTCTACCTCCGGCGGTCGCCCTGCAGCAACAGCGCGGGGCAAGCAATGCCCGATCCACCGTCGCCAGCGTGACCACACTGGGCAGCCTGGTCCGGATGCTGTACTCCCGCGCGGGGTCCTACCCGGCGCATCAGCCGATGCTGTATGCCGAGGACTTTTCCCCGAACACGGTCCAGGGGGCGTGTCCGACATGCCACGGAATCGGACGGATCTACGAGGTCGACGTCGACAAGATGGTGCCCGACCCAACTCTGAGCATCAGAGAGCGCGCGATCGCGTCCTGGCCACCAGGGTGGCCGGGCGGGAACCTTCGCGACATCCTCGTCTCACTGGGATACGACGTCGACGCGGCGTGGAAAGACCTCCCGAAAAAAGAGCGGGACTGGATCCTGTTCACCGAGGAACGCCCCACCGTGCCGGTGTATTCGGGCTTCACCCCCGCCCAAACCCGCCGCGCCATCAAGGCAGGAATGGAGCCCAGCTACGAAGGCAACTTCGTTGGCGCACGTCGTTTCGTGCTGGACACCTTCGCCAACACCAAAAGCGCAACCGTCAAAAAACGGGTCGCCCAGTTTGTCATCAGTGCCGTATGCCCGACCTGTCGCGGCAAACGAGTCAAGGCTGAAACGCTGACCGTCACGTTCGACGGCATGGACATTGCCGAATTCGCGTCGCTCCCACTGGCGCGCGTGGCCGACATCGCGCGCCGCATCCTCGCCAAAGATTGGGCACCCGGCGACGCTGCGGCCGGCGAGGCGCTCGATGAACCACGCCGCAGTGAGGCGAGGCGACAACGAGTCGCCTCAGGGGGTTCGGCACACGCTGGCGCTCCCGATGTGCGACGGACCCCGAACGTATCGGCCGAGAAGCTCATCACGGCCCGGCGGCTGGCTGAGGATCTGCTGCACAGGATCGAGCCCATCATTGAGCTGGGACTGGGATATCTGTCGCTGGACCGGACAACCCCCACGCTGTCGGGCGGAGAACTGCAACGGCTGCGTCTGGCCACCCAGCTGTCGTCGAAACTATTCGGCGTCGCCTATGTGCTCGATGAGCCCTCCGCGGGTCTGCATCCCGGCGACCTCCCCGCTCTGCTGAGGATCCTTCATGGGCTTCGCGAGCGGGGAAACAGTGTCTTTGTTGTTGAGCACTCTTTGCCGGTGATTCGTGAGGCCGATTGGCTTGTCGATATCGGCCCCGGCGCCGGTGAGAACGGTGGCCATGTGCTCTACAGCGGGACACCCGCAGGTCTCGCCGACATACGGGATTCCGTTACCAGGCGTTATCTGTTCGACCCTTCGGAGCATGTCTCGCCGGAGCGGCGAACGCCGCGCGGCTGGCTCCAACTCGATGGCATCGAACGCAACAACATTCACGATCTCGACGTGTCGATTCCCCTCGGGGTTCTGACTGCGGTGACCGGCATCTCCGGCTCGGGTAAATCAAGCCTGGTCAGCCAGGCGCTGCCTGCCCTGGTCAACGAACAATTGGGCCGACCGGCATCCGGCGCAGTTGCCGAACCGCAAGACGACACCGATCTGCTGCTGACCGGCGACCAGGGCACGGTCCACGGCCGTATCGAGGGCTCACTCGGCGGGCTCCGCCGTGTCGTCGCCATCGATCAGCGACCCATCGGACGCACTCCACGATCAAACGTGGCGACCTACACCGGTCTGTTCGACAACGTCCGCAAGCTATTCGCCGAAACACCGAAGGCACGACGACGGCGCTACAAACCCGGCCAGTTCTCCTTCAACGTCGCCGGGGGCCGCTGCTCGACCTGCGAGGGCGAAGGCTTTGTCATGGTCGAGCTGCTATTTCTGCCCAGCCTCTACAGCCCGTGCCCGGACTGTCACGGCACCCGTTATAAGCCGTCCACCCTCGAAATCACCTGGCGGGACCGCAACGTTGCCGACGTCCTCGCAATGAGCATCGACGAGGCCCACACCTTCTTCACCGGCGAGAACGACATCATTCGCTCGCTTAGCGTCCTGCACGACGTGGGATTGGGCTACCTACGACTCGGACAGCCGGCCACAGAACTCTCCGGCGGCGAGGCCCAACGCGTCAAACTCGCCTCCGAGCTCCAACGCGCACACCGAGGTGACGCGCTCTACATCCTCGACGAGCCCACCGCCGGCCTACATCCCTCCGACAGCGACCGCCTGCTCGCCCACGCCCAAGGCCTCGTCGATGCCGGCAACACCGTCGTCATGGTCGAACTCGACATGCGCATCGTCGCCCAGGCCGACCACGTCATCGATCTCGGACCCGGAGCCGGCGCAGACGGTGGCCGCATTGTCGCCACCGGTACCCCCGAGCACGTCGCCGCCAACGCCGACAGCACCACCGCACCCTACCTCCGGGCCGCACTCGAAAACGCGCCATCGTAACCCGTCATTTCACCGGCTAAGGTCACCTGCGGGCCACCCCGGCGTCGCCAGATTGCGGATCGGGGGTCAGATCCCCGAGCCGGGGTTGAGAATGTTCAGCGGGTCCAGCGCCGCCTTGACCCGCTGGTTCAGCGCCATCGCGGCAGGGCCTAGCTGCTGGGCCAGCCACGGCCGCTTCAGCCGTCCGACCCCGTGCTCGCCGGTGATGGTGCCGCCCAAAGCGATTGCCAGATCCATGATCTGGCCGTATGCGGTCTCGGCGCGGCGGACCTCGTCGGGATCATTCGGGTCGTGCACGATCAGCGGGTGGGTGTTACCGTCGCCGGCGTGGGCGATCACCGCGATCATCAACCGGTGTTCGGCGGCGATCTTCTCAATGCCGGTGATCAGCTCGCCCAGCTGCGGCAGCGGCACCCCCACGTCCTCGAGCAATAGCGGCCCCTTGGCCTCGACAGCCGGGATGCAGAACCGCCGGGCCGCGACGAAACCTTCCGCCTCGATGGGGTCGTCGGTGGAGAACACGTCCTTGGCGCCGCGCTCGGTGAACACCCGGGCGATCAGCTCGATGTCCTCCGCACCGGCGTGGCCCCGCTCATCGGAGGCCGCCACCAGCATGGCGGCGGCGTCACGATCGAGCCCCATCCGCAGCTGGTCCTCGACGGCGTTGATCGCCGCGGCATCCATGAACTCCAGCATCGACGGGCGCAGCCGCCCGGAGACGTCGAGCACCGCCTCGGCCGCGGCGGCCACCGAGTCGAATGTGGCCACCACCACCGCCGACTTGGGTTGAGCCGGCAGCAGCCGCAAGGTCACCTCGGTGATCACCCCGAGGGTGCCCTCGCTGCCGACGAACAGTTTGGTCAACGACAGCCCGGCGACGTCTTTGAGGCGCGGCCCGCCCAGGCGCACCGCGGTGCCGTCGGCCAACACCACCTGGAGGCCCAGCACGTAGTCGGTGGTGACGCCGTACTTGACGCAGCACAGCCCGCCGGCGTTGGTGGCGATGTTGCCGCCGATGCTGCAGATCTCGAACGACGACGGATCCGGCGGGTACCACAGGCCGTGGGCGGCGACGGCCTTTTTCACCTCGGCGTTGAACAGGCCGGGCTGGCACACCGCGGTGCGGGTGACCGGGTCCACGGTGATCTCGCGCATCTTCTCGGTGCACAACACGATCCCGCCGTCGACCGCGGTGGCGCCGCCGGACAGCCCGGTGCCCGCGCCGCGCGTCACCACCGGCACCCGGTGCGTGGTGGCCCAGCGCATGACGGTCTGCACGTCTTCGGTGCGCAGCGGACGCACCACCGCCAGGGGTTGGCCGGCCAACGGGTCCAGGGCGTTGTCCTGCCGGTAGCCCGCGGTGATGGTCGGATCGGTGACCACCATGCCGTCGGGCAGGTCGGCGATCAACTGAGCCAGGGCGTCGGCGGTCACCCAGTGATCCTACGAACTTCGCCAAGGACCGGCGGCGCACGGGAGGATGGACCAATGCATCCGCATCCGCGCACCGGCCGACCGTTCGGCTCCCCGGTGCCCCCCGGTACCGGCTGGCCGGGGGATCCGGCGACGCGCAAGACCCCGCAAGCCGACGACGCCGCGCACGTGGCGCAGCTGGCCGGCCAGACCGAGTCGATCCCCGAACTGGACGCGCTGATCAGCGTGTGCCGGGCCTGCCCGCGGCTGGTCAGCTGGCGCGAAGAGGTCGCCGTCACCAAGCGGAAATCCTTTGCTGATCAACCCTATTGGGGCCGTCCGGTACCGGGATGGGGGTCACCCACGCCGCGGATCGTCATCGTCGGGTTGGCGCCGGCGGCCAACGGCGCGAACCGGACCGGGCGGATGTTCACCGGTGACCGCTCCGGTGACCAGTTGTATGCCGCGTTGCACCGCGCCGGCCTGGTCAATCAGCCGACCAGTGTCGACGCCGCCGACGGCCTGGACACCGACACCGTCCGGATCATCGCCCCGGTGCGCTGCGCACCACCGGCCAACGCCCCGACGACCGCCGAGCGCAACACCTGCGCGCCGTGGCTCGACGCCGAGTGGCGGCTGCTTTCCCCGCACGTGCGGGTGATGGTCGCACTCGGCGGCTTCGCCTGGCAGGTCGCACTGCGCCTGGCGGCCGAGCGGGTGGCCAAACCGAAACCGAAGTTCGGCCACCGGGCGGTCGCAGAACTCGGGCCCGGCCTACGGCTGATCGGCTGCTATCACCCCAGCCAGCAGAACATGTTCACCGGCCGGCTGACCCCGGCGATGCTAGACGACGTCTTCGCTGACGCGGCGGCGCTGGCGGGACTATCCGGCTGAGGCGTGACGTTGACTAACAACGTGCGCCTTTCCGTTCTCGATCTCGTTCCCGTCCGTACCGACCAGTCCACCGCCGACGCGCTGGCCGCCACGGTGCGGCTGGCCCAGACCGCCGACCGGCTCGGTTTCACCCGCTACTGGCTGGCCGAGCACCACAACATGCCGTCGGTCGGTGCCACCAGCCCGCCGGTGCTGATCGCCTACCTGGCCGCACAGACCGCGCGGCTGCGGCTCGGGTCCGGCGGGGTGATGCTGCCCAACCACGCCCCGCTGGCCGTCGCCGAACAGTTCGCGCTGCTGGAGGCCGCCGCGCCGGGCCGCATCGACCTGGGAATCGGCCGGGCACCCGGCTCGGACCCGGTCACCTCCGTCATGCTGCGCGGGGGCCACGACGAGCAAGAGATCGCGAACTTCCCCGACTATCTCGACCATGTGCGGGCGATGATGAGCAGCCGCGGCGTGCAGGTGCAGCTGCGCGACGGCGACTACCTGCTCAAGGCCACCCCGGCCGCGACGAGCGAGCCGCAGCTGTGGCTGCTGGGTTCGAGCATGTATTCGGCCCGGCTGGCCGCGGCCAAGGGCCTGCCGTACGTGTTCGCGCATCACTTCTCCGGGCACGGCACCGAGGAAGCATTGGCCACCTACCGGGCGGATTTCGTGCCCAGTCCGTTATGCGCCGAACCGACCACGTTTCTGACGGTCAACGCCGTGGTCGCCGAAACCCGCGAGGAGGCAACGGCGTTGATGCTGCCGAATCAGCAGATGATGGCCCGGTTGCGGACCGGACGGCCGCTGGGCGCCGTCGACCTGGTCGAGGACGCCCAAGCGGCGCAGCTGTCGGATGCCGAACAGCGCATCGTCGACGGCGGGCTGCGGCGCGCGGTCGTCGGCGCGCCGGCCGAAGCCGCCGGCCAGCTCAAGGCGCTGGCCGAACGCTTCGATGTCGACGAGGTGATGGTCAATCCGGTGGCCTCGGCCCGGCGCGGTACCGATCCGGCGACCGCGCCCGGGCGTGAGCAGACCCTGGAACTGCTCGCCAAGGAGCTGTTCTAGCCGCTGAAGACCGTTGACCCGAAACCGCTGGGGCGGTAGTCGATGTAGATCGGGTTTTCCGCGAACGGGAAGTAGCCGCTGTTCATCGAGCTGTTGCTCCAGACCCACGGACTGTTGGACGCGGTGGTCGTGAAGGAGTACAGCAGCTTCTCGCCGTCGGCGCTGTACACCGAGATTTCGGTGCCGACCGGTACGTGCGTACCGATTCCGGCGCTGGGGAACAGCCACTGCGGAACGCTGCCCAACATGCCGCCGGAGTCGATCGAGGTGGAAACGGCCACCGGAGCGCCACCGTTGATCGAGACCATGGTGTCGACGAACGGCGAGCCGGGGAGCGACAGTTCCGGGTCCAGCTGGTTGGGGCCGAACACCACCTCGCCGCGGGTGGCATCGATGAGCACACCCTGGTTGAGTGCGCCCGGCAGCGCCGAGATGATCGTCGAGGTTCCGGAGAAGCCGTTGTTCGGCCCGATGCCGAGTACGCCCACAATGTTGTACTGGTTGAAGTAGCTCATCATGAGAGCGTTCGATGCCGGGTCGACGATATTGACCGCGGTGGGATCGGTGACCAGGCTCTCCGGGCAGACGCCGGCCTTGTCGCAGAAGCCGACCGTGGTGTCGTAGGTGTGGTAGCTATACGACTGACTGCCCAGGCCGGCATAGCTTGCGCTGCCGGAGAAGACCGAGTCGCCGAGGCCCGAGCTGTTGCCCAGCATGGTCAACCCGGTGGAACCGGTGTCGATCTGTACTGGCACCGGCGGACCGCCGTTGATCGAGATGTAGACGATCGGGCTGATCCCGCCGCTTTGCAGATACAGCGGAATGGACGCGTTGACCGGTCCCTCCGGGCCGCCGGTGGCCCCATTGCCGACCCCACCCGAACCGGCGCCGCCGGCACCCCCGGCGCCGTTGGCGCCGGTGCTGCCGACCGTTCCGCCGTGGCCACCCACTCCGCCGTCGCCGCCGTCGCCGCCGCGGGCCCCCGCACCGCCCGCGGCGATATGGCCCGCGGCCCCGCCGTCCCCGCCATCGCCGGCCGCCCCGCCGTGCACATTCGTCCCGGCCAGGGTCGCGGTGCCACCGTCGCCGCCGTCGCCGCCGTGGCCGCCCGCACCGGCATTGCCACCGGCGCCGGCTTGCGCACCCGAACCGCCTGCTCCGCCGGCACCGGCGTTGCCGCCGGCGCCGCCTGAGCCGCCGTTGCCGCCGCTGGAGCCCTGCGAGTAGAAGCTGCCGGTCGCGTTGCCGCCGTGGGCGCCGTTACCGCCCACACCGCCGTTGCCGCCGGTGCCGCCGTTGAAACCGGCAGCCCCGGCGCCACCGGCGCCGCCGGCCCCCGCGGCACCACCGGTGCCGCCGTTGCCGCCGATCCCGACGGGCGCCTTGTTGATGCCGGGCTGTGCGTAGTTGCCGCTGCCGGGGGCGCCACCGTCGCCGGCCGTTCCACCGCTGCCGCCGTTGCCACCGGTGCCACCCGTACTGGTCACCCCGGTGCCGCCGGTACCGCCGCCGCCGCCGGTCCCGCCGCCACCACCGGCGCCGCCGTTGCCGTTGGTGCCGAAGCGGCCGTGCTCGCCCTGGGCGGCGTCGCCCTGGTAGGCCGATCCGGCGGCCCCGCCCTGGCCACCGGCGCCGCCGTCGCCGCCGTCGAAGCCGCGGTTGGGGCCCGCGGCGCCGTGATCGCCGAGGCCGCCGTTGCCGCCGGCGCCACCGGCCCCGCCGTCGCCGCCACTGCCGTATTGGACGCTGTTGGCCACGTCCAGGGTGGCGATGCCGTTGCCGCCGCCGTTGCCGCCGGCCCCGCCCTTACCGCCGGCCCCGCCGTTGCCGGTCCCGGCGCCGTGCGCGGTGGCGCTGCTGCCGCCCGCACCACCGGCTCCGCCCTGCCCGCCGTTGCCGCCGCTGCCGGGCAAGGTGGCGCTCGGGGGAAGCTGGGATTGGTCCAGGCCTCGGCCGCCGTCGCCGGCCGCACCGCCGCTACCTCCCTTGCCGCCGTTGCCGTCGCCGAGGGAGTTGCCGCCCGCGCCGCCGGCCCCACCGTTGCCGCCGTCGCCGGCATTGCCGCCGTTGCTGCCGGAGACGCCGTTCTTGCCGGTCGCCCCGGCGCCGCCGTCACCGCCGTTGCCGCCGTTGCCGTGCGCGCCGCCGGTTCCGCCGTCGCCGCCCTTGCCGCCGCTGGCACCCGCGACGGTCGCGTTGTAGCCGTTGCCGCCGTCACCGCCGTTGCCGGCCGCGCCGGTGGGCGAGGCCCCGGTCGCGCCGGTGGCCCCGGCGGTCGAGCCCGCTCCACCGGCGCCGCCTGCGCCGCCGGCCCCGGCAGTGCCGCCGCTGCCGCCCGCTCCACCGTCGGGATGGGTCGCATCGCCGTCGCCGCCCCGGCCGCCGTTGCCAGGATCGCCGCCCGTGCCGCCGGTCCCGCCGGCGCCGCCGACGCCCTGCAGGCCCGCGGTGCCGTGGGCGGATGCGCCTCCCGCGCCGCCGACGCCGCCGGTGCCGCCGGTCCCGCCGGTGCCACCGTCGTCGCCGCGGTCGCCGGCACCACCGGCGATGGTGGCGGCGGTACCGTCGGATCCGGTACGGCCGACTCCGCCGGTCCCGCCGATGCCGCCCGTCCCGCCCTGGCCGCCGTTGCCGAATTGCGCTGTCAGGCTTGCTCCGCCGACGCCGCCGACGCCGCCGGCGCCACCCGTTCCGCCGGTAGCGCCCACGGCGGCCCCGGCTCCGCCGGCACCGCCGGCACCGCCGGCTCCGCCATTGCCGAAGAACCAGGCCAGCGCGTCGCCGCCGGCCCCGCCGGTCGCGCCGGCTCCGCCGAGCACACCCTCGCCGCCGGCTCCACCGGCGCCGCCGTTGCCCATGAACCACCCGCCGGCCCCGCCGATGCCTCCCGCGGCACCGGCTCCGCCGTCGCCGCCGGCTCCGCCGTCACCGAACATTCCGGCCGCGCCGCCGTTGCCACCGGCGACCCCGGCCAGCGTCTGGTCATATCCGTCGCCGCCGTCACCGAACCACAGGCCGCCCGCGCCGCCGTGGGGGTTGTCCACGGTCCCGTCGATCCCGTTGCCGATCAGATACGCACCGGCGAGCTGGTTGATGGTGTTGTCGATCTGAAGGCCCAGCGGGCTGGTGATCCAGGACTGAACCTGGTCGTGCAGGACGGTGTAGAAGTCCAGGCCGAACAGGTCGGGGGCGTCGAGCGGGTCCGAGCCGGCGGCCAGGCCCGCGGTCGGGGCGAAGAGTTCGACCAGCCAGTCCAGGTCTGCGTCGGCGTGCGCCGGTGGCGTGGGGGCGAGGGGACTCAGCCCGAATACCCCGCCGATGGTTCCGGCGGCCACCACGGCCCCAAACGCGGCGCGTGCCGTGCGCCGGCGCATCGGCTGCGGATTTCGTCGTCGGCTCATCGCCCCACCTTGTCTGGATCGAGGGCGAACCCTGCTCTGCAGGCCACACACGGGAAGCCTGGTCAAGACAAAGTACTACCGAAGCAACCACTTAACAACGGATAAGTGTTTTCCGTAGGGAGAAAGACGGCCGGTTAGGTGGACGATTCGGGCGTGAGCACCACGACCGGGATCGGCCGGGAAGTGCGCCGCTGGTAGGCCTCGTAGCGGTTGGCGTTGTTGGCGTTGACGATCCGCCACAGCCGGGCGTAGTCGGGGTCGTCGGGCAGCATCGGCCGCGCGGTGGCCCGCAGGCGTTGCGGCCCGACGTTGATCTCGATATCCGGGTGCGCCTTGAGGTTGTGGTACCAGCCGGGGGAGCGGGGAGCGCCACCCATCGACGCGACGATCAGGTAGGTGTCGCCGTCGCGGGCATAGGACAGGGTCGACGTGCGGGGTTGACCGGTCTTGGCGCCGACGGTGTGCAACATCAGGCTCGGCGGCAGGCCCGGCAGCCGGTGGCCGACCCGGCCGTTGGTCCAGCGGTAGATCAGGTCGTGGAGACCGAGCACTCGGACACCCACTTTTTCGATCGACGGGAGATGGTCCATGGCTTCAGTCTGACGGCGCGGTGTCGGCATCCGCCAGTGCCGCCCGCAAGATTTTCCCGGTCTGCTCCCGATCCGGGTCGCGGCGCATCAGCACGCCCTTGGCGAACGACAGCTTGTCGCCGCTGCGGCGCGGCACCACGTGCAGGTGGATGTGGAACACGCTCTGAAAGGCCGCCCGCCCGTCGTTGATCGCCAGGTTGTTGCCGTCGGCGTGCAGTCCGGAGGCCCGCGACGCCCGGGCGATGCGCTGGCCGACCGCGAGCATGCCGGCCAGCGTCTCAGCCGGGGTGTCGGTCAGATCCACGGTGTGCCGCTTGGGAATCACCAGGGTGTGGCCGCGGGTGAACGGCCGGATGTCGAGGAACGCCAGGTAGTCGTCGTCTTCGAAGATCCGCACGGCCGCGGCTTCGCCGGCGACCACGGCGCAGAACACGCAGGACATTCCGCCACGGTAGCGGTTCAGCGCAGCGCCAAGGCCATCGCCTCGATCGCCCGATTCAGGATCGCCCGGGTGGTCCCGAAGTTCAGCCGCGCAAAGCCCCGGCCACCGCCGAACGGGATGCCCGGGCTCAGCGCCACCCGCGCGTGAGCCAGCAGATGATCCGCCGGTTCGGCCGGCAGCTCCAGCGCCCGGAAGTCCAGCCACGCCAGGTAGGTGGCCTGCGGATGGCTGACCCGCAGTCCCGGCACCGCCTCGGGCAACACCCGGCTCAGGTGATCACGGTTGCCCCGCAGGTAGACCAGCAGGTCGTCCAGCCAGGCGCCGCCGGTGTAGGCGGCAATGTTGGCGCGGATGCCGACGGTCGACGCACCCATGGTGTGCATCATGTTGATCTTGTCCCAGGCGTCGGCGTCGCGCTGGTTGGACAGCATCACCTGCGCGCACATCAGACCCGGCAGGTTCCAGCCCTTGGACGCCGACATCAGTGTGACGACGGTGTCGGCGGCGACGTCGGACACCGAGGCGGCCGCGACGTGCCGACGGTCATAGACCAGCGGGGCATGGATCTCGTCGGCGATCACCCGCGCGCCGTGGCGGGCGGCGATCTCCACGATCGCGCGCAGCTCCTCGGCGGTGAACGCGGTGCCCAGCGGATTGTTCGGGTTGCACAGGATCAGTGATCCCGCGCCGGCGGCGAACGCGGCATCCAACGCGTCCAGATCGATCAGATAGCGTCCGGAATCATCTTGTGCCATCGGGATTTCCACCCGCTGCCGGCCAGAGACCAGCAGCAGGTCGAAGAACGGCATGTAGGCCGGAACCGGCAGCACCACCGGGCTCTCCGGCCGGGTGAGGAACGCGATGACTACCTCCATGCCCTTGAGCACGTCGGGCACCACCCGCACCCACTCCGGCCGAGCCGCCCAGCCGTAGCGGCGCTCGCACCAACCTGCCGCCGCCACCGGCAGCGCAGCAGAACCAAGCGCCGGGTAGCCGAACTCCTCGGCGGCCACGCAGGCACGCACGCCGTCAAGCACCGCCGGAGCGGTGGGGAAGTCCATCTCGGCGATCCACAGCGGCAACACGTCGGGGTCGAAGTGGTTCCATTTGATCGTCCCGCGCGCGCGGAGTTGGTCGTCGGTCAGCGCATCGAAGACTTCAGCCACCCCGACAGTCTGCCGGGAGATACGTTTGCGGCGTGGCTGATCCCAAGATCGACGAATTGCTCGACGGGCTGGACGGCCCTGCGCGCGCCGAGCGCGCCGAATTGATCGAATGGTTGCTGGGACAGGGCATCACCACTGACGAGATTCGCCGGAATGTCTCGCCGATGTTGTTGGCGTCACGCCGGCTGGTCGGCGATGACGGCACGTACGTGTCGGCCCGCGAGATCAGCGAATCCACCGGAGTCGATCTCGAGCAGTTGCAGCGGCTGCACCGGGCGGTCGGGTTGCCCTGGGTCGACGATCCGGACGCCCCGGTGCAGATGCGTGCCGACGCCAGCATCGCCGTGCACGCGCGCCGCTTCATCGAGGCCGGTATCGACCCCGAGCAGGCCCTGCAGACCGCCCGGGTGCTGGCCGACGGGCTGGCGCACACCGCCGACTTCATGCGCTTCACGGTGTTGTCGGCGATCGGCGAGCCGGGCGTCACCGAGCTGGAGATCGCGCAGCGATCGCGGGATTTGGTGGCGGGGCTGGCGCCGATGCTGGGCCCCTTCGTCCAGGACATGCTGATGTTGCAGCTGCGCCATCAGCTCGACATCGACGCCGTGACCGCCGTTGAGCGCATGGCCGGCGCACCGCTGCCGGGCGCGCGGCAGATCACCGTGGCGTTCGCCGACCTGGTCGGCTTTACCCGGCTCGGCGAGATGGTGCCGCCCGAGGAGCTGGTTCAGCTCGCCGAACGTCTGACGGTGCTGGGCCGTGAGATCGCCGTCCCGCCGGTGCGGTTCATCAAGACCATCGGCGACGCGGTGATGTTCGTCTGCCCGGAGCCGGCGCCGATGGTGGATGCGGTGCTGCGGCTGATCGAGGCCGCTGAGGCCGACGGGGAGCTGCCGCGGCTGCGCGCCGGTATCGCCGCGGGGGAGGCGGTGAGCCGGGTCGGGGACTGGTTCGGCAGCCCGGTGAACCTGGCCAGCCGAGTGACCGGGGTGGCGCGTCCCGGTTCGGTGCTGGTCGCCGGGCCGGTGCAGGCCGCGCTGGCCGACGACGACACATTCCGCTGGTCGTTCGCGGGAGCGCGGCACCTCAAAGGCATCAAGGGCGAGGTGAGCGTCTTCCGGGTCCGGCACAACGGAGGCTCGACATAGTTGGGCAGGCCCGGCTGACGTGGGGGGCGGCTCACACTTCCTGCGCGGCTGGCTTCCACCCGCTGGACCAGCTCTTCGGTTCGGTCATGTCCGGGCCTGCTTCGCGGTCGAATCTACGCCGATGACCGGCGGTCAGCAATGGGTGACGCGGGCCGAATTCTTCGGCTAGTCTGTCACTGTATTCACTTGTGCCACTGTGGTTTTAGGCTGTGGATGGAATTCTGCGGCTTGTCGGTGCGCGGCGCTACTATTCGCTTATGTGTGCGGCTCCTCAGGTTCTGGTGGGGAGCGTGACCTGCAGTCCTCCTAGGCAGAGGTAGATCATTGAGGCCAGTGTT